>NZ_CP024310.1:1200000-1500000 GCF_002944405.1 Sinorhizobium fredii
CCTCCGTTATCGTGAGGCCCACGACGTTGACCCCGCCGATAAGGGGGAACTGTGCTTCGCCGTTGCCTGAAACAGTCGCCGTTATCGGCAGCTCGGCGTCGTCGAGGAAGTCGAAGGTCAGAACATCTCCGGCGTTGAGCCGATAATCACTGGCAGACGCAGGCGGGGCCGGGCCTACCACGAGTCCGACTGCCAACAGCACGATCGCCAAAAAATACGTGCCCCAAAACCTTAGGGACAAGCTCGTGGCCGATAGCGGAGGTAACGTCCCCATCGCAACCGCCCTCCAAAAGCAACAAAGAAAAGGCTATCAAAATATCTCGCGCGACTATATTCTCCCTCATACTGTCCCGTCAAAGGATTTTAGTTGTTTTTTGCGCCGGTGACCGGCAAGGCGACTTACCTGGACGCTCAAACACGACTGCGCCCAGGGGGCCGCGCGGGTGTTCCTGCCCTGCGGAGTCAGGCTCACTCCCGATAGATTTATGAGTGCATCGGCCCTGCGCCATGGGCGAAGGGCGGCGCCTTTTTCGACAGGGCGGCCTCGCTAGAGGCGGGAGGTCTCGTTTGGCGATACGAGAAGAGCTGGCCAAATATTTCAACCGCCTCCACAAGATGCTCGCTCGGGAAAAAGGACTGAAGGGTCGCCTGGGAAATATAAGGCACCTCCTTACGGGGAATGCGCTTACCTCCCTGCTCGGCCTTGTTGGATTCGCCTTGACGGCCAGGGCGCTTGGTCCGTCCGAGTATGGCATCCTGGCGCTTTGCTTCACCTATACGGCCGCCATAGAGCGGCTCGTGAACTTCCAGTCCTGGCAACCACTGATCAAGTTCGGCGCCGAATCGAAGAGCGCGGAAACGCTTGCTTCGTTGTTCAAGTTCGGGCTTCTGCTCGATGTTTCTGCGGCTGCGACCGGATGCGTGATTGCCGTGGCGCTCGTGTGGGCCTTCGGGCCGTGGCTCGGGATCTCGTCCGAGATGTCCGGACTTGTCACGCTTTTTTGTGCCATTCTGCCGTTTCGCATCTCCGGCATGCCGCTGGCCGTGCTGCGCCTGTTCGGGAAGTTTCGAACAATCGCCTATGGCCAGGTCGCCTCGAGCGTTTTCCGCGCGGGATTGTGCGCAATCGGCTTTGCCTTCGGCGGTACCTTGCAGGACTTCGTGCTGATATGGATGGCGGCCCAAATCTTCGGCTCGCTGTCCGTTCTCTTCCTTTCGCTTGCGGAGTTACGAAGACAGGGAATGCTGGCGAGCATGCTCAAGGCTCCTGTCCGCGGTATCAGCGCTCATTTTCCAGGCCTCTGGACATTCGCGATCTCGACGAACCTGTCATTGACCCTGCGTTCGAGTGCCAACCAGCTCGACACGCTTCTCGTCGGCTACCTGGCCGACCCGACCGCGGCGGGTCTTTATCACATCGCCAAGCGCATTGGCCGAATGACGCTGCAGATCGGAGATCACGTGCAGGCCGTGCTCTATCCGGATCTGGCCCGGGCCTGGGCCGCGAGCGCAATCGAAGCGTTTCATCGGGCCGTCACACAGATGCGAGTGCTTCTTCTCGGCTTCGGAATATTTCTGGTCGGCGCCGTGTCTTTGACGATCGATCCGTTGCTGAGACTGGCTGTCGGTCCGGGTTTCGAGGCGGCAGGGCCCTTGGTCGTCGTTCAATCGATCGCGGCGACCATGACGCTCTATGGTACTATAACGCGCTCAGCGCTCCTTGCCATGGGGCGGGAGGACCGGGTTCTAAGCAGCGTGCTCGTCGCGACAATCGCGTTTCATGGCACCGCTTTGGCGCTGATCCCGCGGATCGGCCCGATGGGCGCCAATTTGGCCCACATCGTCATGGCCGCCATCTGGCTGTGGATGATGGCAGTGGCGTATCGGCAGACATAGGCAAGATCGCCAGAAGCTTCTCTCGACAGCTGTGACGGAGGGAAATCCATGAAGCTGCACGATATCGATTTCCTGATTATCGGCGCCACCAAGAGCGCCACGACGTGGCTGCAGCAATCGCTGCAGCAGCACCCGCGCATCTACATGCCGGCTCCGGAACTGCATTATTTCAGTCGCTACTATGACCGCGGAGACGAGTGGTATCTGTCGAACTTCGAAGGGCCCAAGGATCGACGCCTCGTCGGCGAAAAATCCAATTCCTATCTGGATACAGAGGGCGCAGCTGAGCGGATATGCCAGAAACTTCCAGGCGCGATGCTGATCGCCCAGTTGCGCAATCCGATCGAGCGCGCCTACTCGGACTACTGCATGCTGTACCGCCGGGGCGAAGTCGGCCGCGACATCGCCACATATCTTGACCCGCGCATGGGTGCCGGCGGGCGCTTCCTGAACGGTGGTCTCTACTTCCAGCAATTGCGCGCCTATTTTGATCGGTTTCCGGCCGAGCAGATCCTCGTCGTTCTTTACGAGGACATGCGAATAGATGCGTCTGCACAGCTCGATCGCATTAGCAAGTTCATGAAGATGACCGACGACATGCCGCTCCAGCCGCTGGAGAAAAAGGTCAAGGACAAGGCGGAGCCGATGATCAACCCTACGCTGCGCCGTCTGCTGCGCCCGTTGAAGCCGATCGTCGCTCCTTTCAGGAACAATGCGGGATTCAAGAGACTGCGGTCGATCGCCGCTGCCGAAGTCGAGTATGCGCCGCTGACCCGAGAACTCAGGGAACGCATGGGCGACTTCTACGCCGCCGAGATAGAAAAGCTCGGCGCCATTGTCGGCAGGGATCTGAACGGGTGGCTGAAAAATGGGGGCGTTCACTAGTTCAGCTGGCCCGGCTACGCTACTGGCGCCCGATCGACAACGCTCCGATAGCCGTCGACGGTTGCGGCCCGCGGAAATCCAGCACGAGCCTTTCGATCTCCGACCCGCCGCCCACGCGCTCCAGTGCGGTAAATGATCCGTCCTCGTCTAGCTCAAACAGGGTGGCAGCGTTTTCCCCAGCGCGATTGGTGCGGGCGATCATGAGCAAGGCGCCAGGACCGTGGAGATAGGCTTGAATATTCTCAATTGCGACATGAAGCTGATCCGCAGAAAAGTAGCCCGTATTCAGAATATTGGCGGCGCGTATCATGTCGAACCGGCGGATAAAGCGTTCCGACTGACGCATTATGTCATTTTCAACGAACACGATCGCACCATTAGGCGGCAGCGACCGGGTAACCATTCGCACCGGCGTGCTCACACCCGCGCTTATGCGCGATCGCAGGCGTGCTTGTAGAATGCTGCGGCTAAGCATGAGCGGAATAAATGCAAGCGTCACGTAGTCCAGTCTTCGGATCCAGGGACGGATCGCGATACCCCTGAGGTCATATTGCAATGGCCAGCCCCCCGGATCGCAGAACACTCTGAACCACGGAAACAGTTCGACGATGTGGGCCTCGATGAAGAGATCGGTTGCCGTGATGCTGGCAGCACTGCCGCAATCACTCAGGAATCTGGCGAGTTCCACGGTTGTCAGCCCGGTCGAAACTCCGACGTCCAGAACCTCGCGAAGCGAGCCTGCCCGCTCCTGGACATGGGAGCGGAACGCGACCTCCAGCTCCTGAAAGCGCGACGGCTGGGTCAGCTTGAAGGTGCCGTTTCGCATCTTGAGCTTGGCAAAGAAGGCAGACTCCAAGACTGCATCGGTCGTATCCACGCCCGATGAATAGAACTCGCTGGCACTCAGGTTCATGGTCCCCTCAACCCTGCTGCATGTCTTACCCCTAGATCGAAACGATTTAAGGACGTCTAAGGTAGCTCATTGCGGATCCGGCAGCGGCCGGACATCGCCGTCTCCCGGATCGCCGGCCATGACGTGGAGAAACTCTTCGAGGTTCGACCACCCGTCACCATCCATGTCCTTTTGACCATCGTCGGCCTTTGCCGGATCCAGGCCGTATTTCACCTCCCAATCATCTGAAATGCCGTCCATGTCCCCGTCCTGGTATGGCGTTCCAGCATCAAGATAGGGCCATCCGCCGACCTCGCGCGGATCCGTTTTCAACAGGCGCCCGCTGCGACTTTTCACATCCTCGACAATGCGGCTGTCGGCCTCATCGCGCTCGGGCTTTGTGGCACCGGCATTCTCCAGAACTTCCTCGAAGGCGGCCATGGGCGCGGACGTCCGGATGGCCGGCGCCTCGAACGGCGCCTTCACAACAAAACGTCTTTGATCCTCGGCGAGAACCAAGCTGTCATCCTGGTCAGGCGCAGTTCGATACGGTTCGTCATAGTTGTCCTTGACATAGATCGAGTGCCCGAGGCCGCTTTCGGGGAAAAGATGCACCAGGTGGTCGTTGCGCAACTTTTGTCCTGCGATCTTATAATTGCCCACCACATTGGCCTGAATATGCGTCCATTCATCGCCAAAGCTCACGACGTATTGCCACTCTGGCGAGAAGAAAACATTATTCACGACATCCGCAACCGCGCCGGGAAGTTTCATCTTTATCTGCGGATTTCTGAACCTGCCGAACGCGAAGAGCGAGTGGTGCACCGAGACGTTGCCACCTTTAGTGAACAACATGTTGCGAGCACGATTGTTTTTCCCCGGCCCGCCTTTCAGCAGCGGCTCGCTGGCAATTCCCCATTGCCAGGTGAAATTGCTGGCGTCTTCCGAATCTACCGTCTCGTCCGATCCCCAGCTGGCGGAGATATGATCGAGCATGATGTCTCTTGCCGCCTCCGAGTACATTCCGAGACCGCCGGAACAACACGCCTTGCGCGCATGCGGCCCAGGTCGAAGGCGAATATGCCTGATGATCACGTCGTTGGTCCAAATTTCAATGGAAGGACGAATCTGTGTCTCACCGTTGCGAATGGCGATCCCGCCGCCCGGAGCAGTCTCCCCGGCAATCGTCAGGAACGGATTTCGAACCAACAGCGATTTCTCGCGCAGCGTGATCGTGCCGCCGGTGCGGAAGATGCAGACGCGCGGTCCAGACGCTTCTATGCACCCGCGCAGAGATCCTGGGCCCGACTCGTTCGTGTTGACGACATAGATGACCTTACCGCCGCGGCCTCCAACGGCACCGGCGCCGAAGCCTTCGGCCGTCGGAAAGGCACGCTGCCTGCCGTCCGGCAGCTTGGGTGAAAGAGGTTCCTGCACTGCCGTTGCAGCTTCGGCCTCCCGCACCGGCCCGACCTGCGATCCAAGGAGCAGCCCTGCCAACATCAGCTGAGCCGCGACAATGTCGGGGCGCCTCCAATGTCGGGACCTTCGCGAAACAGCTGAACGCGCAGCCAGCATAGGTTTTCCCTCGCTCCTGCAGGCGATGCTTAAAGATAGCCGTAGCGTCTGAGCATCCAGCCGCACAGCCGCTCGAACGAGAGCTGCTGGCCGGCCGGCATCCGCGCCCGCCAAGACTCGTCCCTCGTGAGTGCGACAGATCCATTCATGCGCAGCCGATTGCCCGCGACCTGGTGCCCTGGACCGACCGGCTCGCCATTCCGCAAAGAAGAACCGATTTGTTGGAGGTCGAGCTCCAGAAACGCCCCGATCTGCCGCATGATGGCGACGGGGTCGGAGACGAAATCCTCATACCTCACACGCAGCACTTTATCAGGGCCCAGTTGTCGCGAGAGATATTCGACCGCAAGATTGACTATGCTCCATCGCAGCGCCGTTCTAAGTACCGATTTTGGCCGAATCTCCTTCTGCAATCCCGAGTTCGCGTCGCGCGCATAGGGTTTCAGCAATGACCAGGCCACGCCGCGCCCGTCACGCACCATGTGGATGACCCGCATGTCAATTCCCGGTATCTGCGCAAGCGCCATCGCCCTTCCCGGCAATTTCGAAGAATCGACGATGACCTGCTTGCCGGAACAGGTAAGCATCGCGTTCACCAGACGCTCCGTGTGCAGCGCATAGGCCGCAAATTGTTTGCCGAGACTGAGCCCGGAAAACATCCGTGCAAGCACGGGCAGACCCTCGAATTTTTCTTGAAGGCCGCAATACTCCGACATGAGCGTCGGGTCCGAGTTCGCCAGCCATTCCTGGCAAACGGTGCTCCAGAAACGGCAGTCCCGAATCCGATTGCCGCAGGCACAATATTCGTTGTGACGCCAAACATGCCGTGTGAGCGACGTTATCTCACCCGCCCCCAGCACGGCATCGTGCTGCCCCAACGCAATGTCGAGCAAGGTGGTCCCGCTGCGTCCGTAACCTGCGATGTAAGCAATGCGAGCGGGCTGCGAGGGCATCATCATAGCCTTTCATATGAGCGGCTGCTTGAACTTGCCTTCAATTCTGCTTGCACGCATCGCGGACGTCCCACCAGCAGATGCGATCGACTACAATCTTCTAGCCGCGGACGTCAGCACGCGCTATTTCAAATTCATGCGGGGGAATTGGCTGCTCTCGTTCACAAAACAAGTGAAACGAAGAATATATGATAATGCATGCACGCCTGATTAGCAACCCGAACAGCTTTACTACCGTTCGGCCCTGAACGTACTTCCTCTCCAACTATTCGCCAACTATTTTTTCGACATAAAACCGCGACACATGAATAGATATGATGCGACGCGGTTAGCCGCCTGATTGCGTGAACGACAAAGCCCTCGGCCTTAAGTTCCGCGCCTTCAAGATCTTGCGATCTGGCGGAATTGCGCGAGGCCGAGTCCGCAGCACAAGAAAATAGGGATCGTCCAATAGCGCGCGTACATATGCGGATTGAACAGGGCAATCGTCAGAAAAACCACAATGGTCGTCGTCATCGCTGCCAGCGCCCTCTTATCTCCTCCGCCCCTTTTGAGCGTAAACCCATGCAGCAGGAGGACGGCCGAAAACATGATCCAGCCCAGGAGCGCGAGCAGCCCGCCTTCGACCCAGAGGAGAAGATAGAGATTGTGAACGGGAGCGGTTTGTACACTTCTCTCCCGGAACTCGTCCGCTCCCAAACCCACAAAGGCAATCTGCTTATCGGATATCGTCTGGAGTGCTTCCTCGATCAGCGCGGCTCTCGAAACGAACGTTCCCGCTTCGGATATGTCGCCGGAGGAAAGCGCGCCCAAAACACGCGTCTGAAATGTCTTGGGCAACAGGTCCTTGCTTCCAAAGCCCGCCACAGCCGCAACAAGTATGCCGCCGGCAAGCGCCAACCGTAGCAACAGCTTGGGCGTCGAAAGAAACGCCGTGAAGACGCCTAGGCAAAGCAACGTTACGAACAGACCGCTATTCGAGCTGGTAAGTATCACCGTACCTATGAATATCGCTATTAGCGGTAAGGCGACGTATGACTTGATCCGGCCGGTCGCCCACAAGAAGAGCGGAATTGGCAGCGTCAGGGCATTCATCGCCGCAGCCAAGTTCGGGTTGCGAAGGACTGTCGCCAAACGCCGTCCACCGGTAACGACGCCCTTTCCTTCTCCAGGCACATAGCCAACCGTGTAGAAGGTAATGATGCCGTGAATATCGATGACAACCATGCTGACCAGGAAAATGGCCGCCAAACGATAGGCTACCCTGGGCTCATCTCGGATCAGAATGAACATCAGGAATACGTAGGCGAACAAATATTGCGCCGTCACGATCAGCCCTCGTTCGGGGCTGTCATGCAAGAGGCTGCCGACCATTAGCCCGACGAACAAGAGCGTGAACGCGATAAGCCAAAGCGGCGTTGCTTCGCCGAGCGGCTTGCTCCAGATCCGCCCGGTTATGAAAAGAAGAGAAAGACTGAGGCAGAAAAAGAAATCGCTGAGCGTAAAGAATAGCTCGGAAAACCGCAGTGTTGCATAGGGCGCCAGGAACACGCCCATATAGAGGAAGGCACGTTCGATTGCAGGCAAGGCCGGCGCGCGCAGGTGGGTATCGGAATGAATGTGAAGTGTCGTTGTTTTGCCTAGGTGTGACACTGTCGCCTCGCGCCGCATATCACTGCCCCGTCACCGGCTATGGGCCTGCACTCGGTCGGCGCCTTTAATGCCGCCCGTGCGCAGCAGGTCTTCGTAGACCGCCGTGATTGCGTGCACGTGGCGCTCTATGCTGAAGCGGGCGCGTGCTTGGTTGCGCGCCGTTTCCACGATGTGCGCCAGATAGCCGGAGTCGCCGAACAGTTTTAGGCAAGCTCTTGCGAATTCGTCCGGATCCTCCGGGCGAACGAGCATGCCCGTTTCGCCGTCCTCTACGACCTCGGGATTGCCACCCGAATCTGCTGCAATGACCGGCGTTCCGAGCAGCATTGCTTCGACGAGCGTTCTTCCGAGCGGTTCGTTCACCGCCGTCACCAAAAGAGCATCCAGCCCCGCGATCCAAGGCTCGCCCGGATAGCGGAAACCCATGAAATGCACGCGGTCGCCGACCCCAAGGGCTTGCGCGCGCGATCTTGCGGCGTCGTCAAGCCCGTTCAGAGCGTTTCCCAGGAACAGCCCGGCAAACTCTAAACTCGGCTCCAGCCGCCGCAGAGCCGCAAGCACCTCGACGAAAAGGATTGGCCGCTTGCGATCGACCAGGGTTCCGACATATCCGAGGAGCCTTGTTTCCGGCGCGCACCCAATCGTGGCGATGATGTTTCTTCGACTGTCTTCCCGCTCGACCTCTTTCGCTTTCATGACGTCGAATGGACTATGGACGACGCTGCATTTGGCCGCCGCTGAAATAAATCCAGGGCGTGGCGAGGCAAATTTCGAAACGGCCACGAGACGGTTCGGAAGCCAGGGCGCGATGCGTCGCAAGCCGAAGGACGTCGCGTCGCCACGGTGGTGCCAGAGGTGCTTCGATCCCGCCAATCGGGCTGCGAGACCCCACATGAGATGTGCGCGACCGTCGTTGGTGTGCACGATTGCGACGTCCCTGCCCCGCAAATATCTGACAAGCGCCGGAAGAGTGCGGGCGACATTGAGCGCCGCCGTGCCGTTGCGCGCGCCGGCCCGCTCCAGGCGGTTCAAGACGGGCGCTGGTTCAAAGTCGATACCTTCGCGGCGAAACAGTTCCGCCACCGGCCCCTCGGTATCATGGAGGACAACGAGCGGCGCGAACAACGGTTTCGGAAGATTTCGTATCAGTCCGAGGGCGGACAGATGACTGCCGCCTATGAAATCCCCGATGAAAGGAAAGCACACGGTCCGCGGCCGCCCGTTGCTCATGTTGGATTCTCCGTTCTACAACAAACGCTGGAGCCGAGACCGACGGAAAGCTTGTGGGCCCGCCCTTTCAGACGATCTCCTCCGACAGACGAGCCTTGCTCGGTTTCAGCAAATACGAGCGCCGGCCCGGCTTCGGGTTGCCGAATTACACCATCTTCGACGGAGAATTGGGCGCGGCTCTCACCGAAAGGACCGACGAGGTATTCGTTTCCTTGATCGGGCGATCGGCGATCGCACCATTTCCGCGGGACCGGCTCCTGATCCATCCACCCGCCGGAAAACGCCTCGAGGTTATCACGTAGCCTCCGTAGCGGTGGCGTCTATGAATGTCAGGATTGACTTGATTGATTGCCGTGCCGATCAGTGGCGCATGATTCATCCGAAGCTGGGAAACGGCCACCAACAATTGGTCCTCGGTTGTCTCGCCCCAGGACACCATCAGGATGACCCCGTCGACAAAGGGTGCGAGCCAAGTCGCATCGCCCGAGCTGAGGACGGGCGGGGCGTGAAGCACAATGAAATCATACCCGCTCTGCCTGAGCGCCTGGATCAGTTCACATAGCTTGTCGGAGTCGATGAGTCTGAACGGCTCCGTCATTGCCAGCGTCGCGTCGAGATAACCTAGGCCCGGCAAGGTCGGAATCGTTTGCACGACATCGGCGAGGGTCGCTTCATTGTTGAGATAGCGCTCGAGGAGTTCGGGTGAGCGCCCCATGCTCTTCAAAAAGGGAATGCTGTGCTGATGGAAGTCCAGGTTCACGAAGGCGGTGGGGCGGCCGTCTGCGGCCGCCGCCGTTGCAATTCCCCACGCAGTCGATGCGTTTGCAATGTTGTGACGGCATGAGGTGACCATCACGACGCGATGCAGCTGCTTGGCTTCCGAGAAGCGGGACGCCATATAGATCGAACGCTCCGCTTCGGCCGATGTCACATTGCTCCAGTCCGGTATGCATGACGATCGCTTGGTGCCGTGCGACGAAAAATGTTTCGGGATTTTCGGCACATAGCCCAAGTTGGGAATTCTCAGGAGTTCGGCGGTGCGCTGGCCGCTGCGGATTCGCGTATCAGTCGCCTCGAACAGGAGGGCGAGCAAGAAGGCCAACAAGGTCGACCCGGCAAATGTCGCCGGAACAATGATGCTTGCCTTGGGAAAGGATGGTGAATTCGGGAGTTCCGCCGCCGATACGATCCGGGCGCTCGGCTTCAGCGATTCCGCCTCAAGGTCCAACAAGATGCGCCGAACCTCCTCTTCGATCATGCTGCGTACGCCCGCGATTTGCGAATCTGCATCGATCATCTGAGGGTGGTTCTTGCCGAACTTCGCCGCGATCTCCGCTTTGCTCTGCAGCAATCGGGCCTCTTCTGCCCGCAATGTGACCAGAAGCGGCTGCGTCATGCTTTGCCGGAGGAACCCGACCGCGCCGCCCGTATTAATGGCCCGCTGCTTGTCGGCGATCCGCTCGTCCTGCTTGAATTCGAGCGAGGATTCGACGTACAGCTTGGCAATCGTATTGGCGATTTCCTGAGCGAGCCTGGGACTGGGATTCGATACGGTAATTCTTACCGCAAGGCTCTCTCCGGTCCGGCTGACATTGAGCTGGGGCAGCAGTGTCGAGATTGCGCGGTCCCGTTGAGCTTTCAGATCCGGCAGAGTTCTGACCGGATCGGGCGACTGATCGATTCCGATTATTCCCTGTAAGTACGCAAGAAGTCCGCCACCGATGTTTTGCGGTTGTTTGGCCTGGCGAGCATAGGGGTTGAAGCTGGGATTGTTGATGAGCTCCAATCTGTCGACCACGCGGCCGGCAAATTGTCTGGACTGCAAGACATCCATCTCGGTTTCTGCTGCAGAGCGATCACGGTCGACGGTCGTCAAAGAAGCGTCAGTAGCAAACGGTCGAACGTCTTTCCGCTCGAGCACGACTTCAGAACTGGCCGTGTAGGTTTTTGGCAGCGTGAATGATGCGATCGCAGAGAGCAAAGTGCACCCGACGATCACTGTCGCAAGGAGCCGCATGCGCCGTTTGACGAGCGCCCAAGCATCTAGCAGACCTACCGAATTCCCATTGCGCTGAACGGCAAGCTCAACGCTTTCTCGGTAGTGGGAGCGAGCAGAGAGGCTGCCATTAGAAACGAACGTCGTCATGGAAACCATCTTAAGCAACAATTTTCGCTATCGTTCTAGATTAGTGAAATGTTTAGTAGGGCGCAATAATTTAGTTCCCCATCGCCACCTGTAGTTTCGGAAGCTACGTATATCTTATTCAATCGCTTCATCTTTTAGCCATTTCTTGGCGCGAATACGGCGGGTCACCAATTCTGAAACGCCGCTTCATCCGAGGGCAAGGGCGGCCGCCTTCTCCTTTCGCGGCGCAAATCCAAGGTGCTGTCGCGGCGGACTTGTCTGGTTCCTGCACTGGACATCATGGTCGTCCTTGGAGTTCAATGCGGCCAGCATAGCATCACATCGTTCGTTGCCGCCGGGAAATGACATCCCGCGCTCGTCGATAGTCGGCGGTTGTTGGATCATGCGTATCGTTTTCGTCGGTGCCGTGGAGAGCTCCGTAATCGCTCTCGAAGCGCTCATAAGGATGGGGCGCGCTCCTACGCTCGTTGTCACCCTGCCGCCTGAGCTGGCCGGGCGCCACTCCGATTTTGCCGATTTGGGGGCCATGGGGCGCGCCGCCGGTTGCGCCGTTCGCTACGCGTCGGATATCAATCAGCCGGACGTGCTGGAGGCGATGGCGGCGGTCGAGCCCGACCTCACCTTCGTCATCGGCTGGTCGCAGGTCTGCAGGCAGGCCTTTCGAGATGTCGCGCGCCTGGGTACGATCGGGTTCCATCCTGCCGCCTTGCCGCGTCTGCGCGGTCGCGCGGTCATTCCCTGGACGATATTGCGCGGCGAGGAAGTGACCGGATCAACGCTGTTCTGGCTGGATGAAGGCATCGATTCCGGCCCGATCTTGCTTCAGCGGCTGTTCGCCGTCGCGGCCGACGAAACCGCTCGCAACCTCTATGCAAAGCACACAACGAATTTGCGCGAGATGGTGGTCGAGGCGATCGCGCTCGTCGAGACGGATAATCCCCCACGGAGAGAGCAGGATCATGACCAGGCGAGCTATTGTGCGAAGCGAAGCGCCGAGGACGGCCTGATCGACTGGAATGCGTCCGCCGTCTCCGTGCTCCGGCTGATCCGTGCAGTCGGCGCCCCCTACCCCGGTGCATTTTCCTTTTACAGCGGCGAGCGGGTCCGTATCGACGCAGCCGTGGAGTTCGAGAACGCCGGCCGTTACATCGGTTTGGTCGGACAGGTTCAATGCCATTCAAAACGCGGATTCGTCGTTCTATGCGGCGACGGCGCGTGCATCGAGGTGGTGGCCTGGGCCTCCCCGACTGGCAGGCGCCCGGCGGTACACGGCAGATTCCGTCCACATGCGCCTTAGGACTAGCCGAGGCGGCTTTCGTCTCCGGAGCCGGAAAGTCGGCAACGAATCTGGTCTTTGGAAATGCAATTCGACATAATCCCCTCTGGCCTGCCGAAAGACCGGGGTTGATTGCCTGCCTGAAGAGAGGACTTGGCGGTGAAGTACTGGGCCTCCGCGATTTCCACAGTGCGGGCCGAAAACGGGTTGGCCCCGGCGACCAATCGACAGACTTGGATCAATACATTCCGGGCTCGCTCGGACGCGGTCATCGCCATCGCTCGCATCGTCCTGGCGATCGGCAGCCTGTGGATTACATGGCTCGATGCCGCCATCTGGCCCGCGCGCTCGCAACTCGTTTTCTGGCTGCTCGTCGCTTATCTCGCTTACGCCATCGCTGCAGCCCATTTCGTTTGGAAGGCCCAGGTCCATAGGGTCCGCGGGACCCTCGTGCGGCATATCATCGACGTCGCCACTTTGGTTGCCCTGGCGCTGCTTACCGGCCGGGTGTCTGGCCCGGTCTTCATGCTCATGCCGTTCGTCCAGCTGACAGCGACGCTGCACTGGCTCTGGCGCGGTGCCTTGTGGACCGGTTTCATCGGCGTGGCGATCCTCGCATATCTGGCGCTTTCGAATACCGTCTGGCCCTTCAACTCGGACGTCGACGCGGCAGTCGCGCTGTCGTTCATACTCTTCCTGCTGACGGCAACGGTTCTTCTCACATGGCTCGGGACTCATCAGGAGGCGGTGCGCTCCGAGTTGTTGCGGCTCGTCGAGCGGACGCCCGGCGCGCCCGACGGGCGTGATTGGCCGGCCGAGGCGGCGCTGGATTATGCCGCGCAGGTGATGCGCGTCGGCCGCGCACTGCTGATCTGGAGTGACGGCGACGAACCCTGGACCCATCTTGCCACATGGGAGAACGGCGCATGCGAGGTGAGGCATTTGTCGCCGACCGCCTATCTGCCGTGGACACCCGAAGCGCTGGAGCATGCAAGTCTTCTGATCATCGACGCAAAGCGATCGCGAGCCCTCATTCACCGCGGCGAGGGACGTTTCGATCGATGGCGCGGAGACGAGTTGCCGGCGTCCCCCGCCCTCGTCGCCGAATTCTCGATCACTTCGGCGATTTCGGTGCAGTTCCACGCGAGCGACGTCGAGGCGCGCCTGTTTCTCCTCGATCCCCCTGCCCCGACACTCGACGACGTTGCCATGGCGGAAATTGTCGCCGACCGGCTGAAGACGCTTTTCGAGCAAGCAATTTTGCTGCGCCGTCTCAGCGACGCAGCCGCCCTTGAGGAACGCATCAAGATCGGACGAGATATACACGATGGGGTGCTGCAAACCCTGGCGGGCATGGCCTTGCAGCTGCAAAGCCTGCGCTCGTCGAAGGCCGAGCCCGAGGAGATCGACAGGCGTCTGATGGCCTTGCAAGCCATGCTATACGACGAACAAAGAGAGCTCCGCGCTCTCATTCGCGCGCTCGAACCGGGATCCGATCACGGCGGCGCGAAGGACTCGCCGCTGGTGGTGCGATTGGAGGCACTGGCCAAGCGCTTGCGGCGGCAATGGTCGATCGACTTTCGCTTCCTTCTGGAACCCGAAGACCTCCGCTTGCCGTCATCGATCATCGACGAACTGATGCGGATGATTGCAGAGGCGACGGCCAATGCGGCACGTCATGGGCATGCAAGAACGCTCGAGGCCCGGCTCCGGCTCGACGGCGGGGCCGTGGTCCTCACCGTGGACGATGACGGAACGGGCTTCGGCTTTGACCGGCGCCTCGAGCATGCGGAGCTGGAGAGCAGCAAGGTCGGTCCGCGGAGCCTTCGAGAGCGCGTGGCGACCTGGGGAGGAGAACTCTCGATCGACAGGGTGGAGCAATGGACTCGGATAACCATCAAGATACCGGCCCATCCGTGAGCCCGCGTATCGTGGTCGTCGACGACCACCTGATCGTCCTGGACGGGTTGCGCCGCTTGATCGACGCCGAGCCCGGCTGGCAAGTGGTTGCAACATGCAAAACGGCTGCCGAGGCGCTCGAGGTCGTCTCGACCCGGCCGGTCGACCTGGTCGTCGCCGATCTGCGAATGCCCGAAATCGACGGCCTCGACCTCATTCGCCGCCTGCACGGCGATCGGCCGGAACTCGCCTGCGTCCTTCTGACCGCCGATATCAGCGATCAGGAACTTGCCGAGGCGATGAGAATTGGTGTGCGCGGCATCGTTCTCAAGGAACAGGCGCCAAGTGCGCTTGTCGAGTGCATTCGGGCGGTGATGGCCGGCCGAACGTCTGTCGTGGATCAAGGTTTGACTGCGGAGATCGATCGAATTCGTGAACGCGACATCGAACGCCGCGCGGTCATGCAGAAGTTGACCCCGCGTGAACTCGAGATTTCCCGCCTTGCGGCAGCAGGTTTGCGCAGCCGCGAAATAGCCCTGCGGCTTGGAATAGCACCCGGCACCGTCAAGCTTCACCTTCATAGCGTCTACAGCAAGCTCAACATCACGACCCGCGTGGAGCTCGCCAATATTTCTCAGCGGCTGCAGCTAGGTTCGAATTGATCATCACGGGGTCGCCATCGGAGGCAGGCATGCTTCGCCGCAAGGTCGTTTGATCGCTGCGGTGATCGGAAGGCCAGTCTCCTTCACCGCGATGGAGCGGAGGATTTCCTTCGCAACGAATTTGGCCCCGGCACGACTGAAATGAGCATCGGGCGCATACAGAAGAATAGGGTCGGGCTGGGCGCGTATGGCCTCGTGAAGATCAAGCACGGGAATCCCCTCTGCCGCGGCAGCATCGAGTACCCTCCTCCGCAGCGGATCGAAGGGGCGATCCGATGAGAACGGCCCGATGAACCTGTCCATCCTCGGCACGTAGACCAATGTGAAAGTGCCGCCCCAGCCCTTGGCCAGTTCTTTTGCGCGGTGCAATATCTTTCTGAACTCCGGCCTGTCGCCGGCAATCTTCGGATAAACCAACCCCAGCCGTGCGAGAGTTTGCTGCAGGGCGACGAAATTGCGCAGCAAGGATGTTCTCGTGAGCAGGTCGACACTCGTCACCGGGGCATTTTTTCGCTCCGCCAGAATGCTGCGAGCCTCGCGCATGGTCGCTTGCGCCGTCGACTGCAAACCGAAGTTCGCATCCGGCGAAAGCGCTTGTCGAAGCCAGGGCACGGCGAGTTCCCGCTCCAGATTCTCCCAGTCGTTGCCTTCAACAAAAACCATCATCACGTGGCGGGGACGCAAAAGCTCACCGAAACGACCGAGCATTGCGAGTTCGACCAGGGGACCATTTCCGCGAATGCCTATGCTCGCTGTGGTAGCGCCGCCCGCGCGCACGCTCGATGCGAGGTCCTCGCCCGGAGGCAGGCAGAAGCCTTCGACGAACGAGTCTCCGAGGAGCATCAAATCCAGCCGGCGACTATACACATCGTCGGGATTGTTGAAGCCGTACCGGTCCGCCGTATAGCTGACAATGCCGTCCTTTGACGTGCACAGCACCACCTGGGTCGCCGGAAAACCCGACAGCAGCGCCTCGGGTAGCTCGTCGGTACCCGAAAGCCGGTTCAGGCTTCGAAGCGTGAAACCGGGCACGATGTTCTTGTTGCGCCTGAGCGTTTCAGCCTGCGCCTCGCTGAGCTGGCCGAGCATTTCCAACCGGACTGAGACCACCGAGACCGTGTGCATCGCCTCGAAGAGGAAGAGGCCGAGCAGCATGCTCGAGGCCCAGATGCCGACAAGTACGGAAATGCGCGGCTTCGCAATCAAGCCGATGGCGATCACCGCGGCTCCCAGCACGCCCGGGATCAGCACGTAGCGGACGAAATGCGGGGGTTCAGCTGCGAAAAGCTGGTAATGCAGTAGAGCGTAGACTGGGCTTAACAACAGATACAGGCCAGGAACGGCGCATGCCACAAGCCCGAGATGCCGCTTCGTCATGACATCTTTTCCTCTCTGACGAGCCGTCCAGCAAGTCGTGCCTTTGCAGACCGCCTTGTTCAGGCGGCCGATCCCGACTTGTCTGTTCTGACAGCTTTGGCAGATAAGAATCGTATCTCTTGCACTTGAACTCACACAAATGAATTCAGAATAGGAATTTGATACGAAAGCATTTTTGTGCGGCGGAATATACGGCGTTTTGCCGATAGAGTCTCCCCCCAAAAAGTGGCCTGGCGCAGCAAGTTTGATCAATGCCGCTGTACCGCTTGGTCCCGACCAGGCGTCGCCTGCTCTCTATATCCAATGGTATATTGACCGGATCGGTCGCCGCTTGTTCTATACGATGCGTCCTATATTATTCCTCAATGCAGGCGATTGCATTTCGAGCAGTATCCTATTTTAGAGATTAGCACTGGCCGCTGAGGGCGTTCCCGATGAACCAGGCGCACGAGTCTTTTTCCGAGCATGCCTTGGAGGGGCCGTCGAACCGCAGCTTCGGCTACACGGTCGGTGGCATCCTCCTCGCTTTTGTTCTCGCGCGGTGGTTTATCAGCGGCGGGCTCACTCCGATCACTACGGGGCTTGCGGCCATCGGCTGTGTTCTCGTCCTGTTGGCGTTTGCCTCTCCCGACTGGCTCGCCTTGCCGAACCGGCTGTGGATGAAACTCGGCCTGTTGCTGTTCAAAATCGTCAATCCCGTGGTGATGCTTCTGATCTATGCGGTAGCCTTCGTTCCGATCGGGGTCTTCTTGAGGCTGCGCGGCTACGATCCGCTCGTCGCCGCGTTCGACAAAGGTGCGCACACGTACTGGAATGAGCGGCAACCGCATGAACCGGACCCGACGACGATGCGCAATCAGTTCTGACGCAGGCGGTTGTAAAGCGACAAGAGCGTTGTCGGTTGATGAGTGGAGGAAATGGATATGGAACTGATCCGTGAACTCTGGGCCTATATGGGCGTCCGCAAGAAGTTCTGGCTCCTACCTATCTTCATCATACTCGGAGTGTTTGGCGGATTGGTTGTGCTGACGCAGGGTACCGCGGTGGCGCCGTTCATCTACACCCTGTTCTGAGCCGACGCCATGCGCATTCTCGGTATCTCGGCATTCTACCACGACAGCGCGGCTGCGATGATCGAGGATGGTCTGATCGTCGCTGCCGCGCAGGAGGAGCGGTTCACGCGCAAGAAGCACGACGCCGGATTTCCGGCAAATGCGGTGGCCTATTGCCTGGCTGCGGCCGAATGCGACATGGCGGACGTCGATCACGTCGTCTTCTACGACAAGCCATTCCTGAAATTCGAGCGGTTGCTGGAAACCTATCTTGCCACTAGTCCGCGCGGTTTCCGTTCCTTCAGGATGGCGATGCCGCTGTGGATCAAGGAAAAGCTGTTTCAGAAGAACCTGTTGCGCAGGCAATTGGGGAAGCTTTCCGGATCAAAGGAATGGTCAGGTTCGCTCCTGTTCACGGAGCATCATCTGGCGCATGCGGCAAGCGCCTTCTTTCCGTCGCCCTTCAAGAGCGCCGCGGTGCTGACGATGGATGGAGTTGGCGAGTGGTGCACCACGTCGCTCGGCCATGGCCGGGACAAGGATCTCGAGATACTGAAGGAGATACGCTTTCCGCACTCCCTCGGGCTGCTCTATTCCGCCTTTACCTACTACACCGGATTCAAGGTCAATTCCGGAGAATATAAGGTGATGGGCTTGGCACCCTATGGCCGTCCGCTATTCGCGCAGAAAATACTCGATAACCTGATCGACCTGAGGGAGGACGGCTCGTTTCGGCTCGACCAGCGCTATTTCGACTACTGCACCGGTCTCACCATGACATCCTCCGCCTTTCATCGTCTGTTCGGCGCCGAGCCGCGAAAGCCGGAGTCGCCGCTGACCCAGCGCGAGATGGATCTCGCCGCTTCGATACAGGCCGTCACCGAGGAAGTCGTTCTGAAACTTGCGGGTTATGCCCGGCGGGAAACCGGCGAGCGTCACCTATGTCTTGCCGGCGGGGTTGCCTTGAATTGCGTCGCAAACGGCAAGCTTCTTCGAAAGCGGATCTTCGACGACATCTGGATCCAGCCGGCGGCCGGCGATGCGGGCGGCGCGGTGGGTGCGGCGCTGGCCGCATGGCACGGCTATCTCGGACACGGCCGCACTCCCGACGGGCGGGACCGCATGGCCGGCGCCTATCTCGGTCCCGCCTTCGACCAACGCGACATAGAGAAGCGTCTGACGGCCGTGGGCGCCGTCTATACCGTCCTCGACGACGACCAGGTGATCGCGCGCACCGTCGACTCTTTGGTCGACGAGAAGGCGGTGGGATGGATGCAGGGACGGATGGAATTCGGACCGCGGGCGCTCGGTGCAAGGTCGATCCTGGGTGATCCGCGCTCTCCGACGATGCAAAAGACCCTCAACCTCAAGGTCAAATACCGCGAAAGCTTCCGTCCCTTTGCCCCTTCTGTCCGCCGCGAGGACTTGGCGGAGTGGTTCGACATCGATGCCGACAGTCCTTACATGCTGCTCGTCGCCGATGTGCTCGGCGGGCGGCGATTGCCCCTCGCTCCCGACGAGGCTGCATTGTTCGGCATAGACCGCCTCAACGTTCCACGATCTAATATCCCGGCGGTGACGCATGTCGATTATTCCGCCCGGGTGCAGACGGTGCATCAGGATACCAATCCACGGTACTGGGAACTGCTGAGCGCATTCAAGGAGCGGACAGGCTGCCCTGTCCTCGTCAATACCAGCTTCAATGTCCGCGGCGAGCCGATCGTCTGCACCCCGGAGGACGCATTCCACTGCTTCATGGGTACCGAGATCGAATGTCTCGTCGTCGGCAACTGCTTTCTGCGGAAGGAGGATCAGCCGTCGCACCTGCGGCAGGACTACAAGGAGCATTTCGAACTCGACTAGAATCGGTTCAGATGGCGATCTTGGTCGGATGCCTGCTCGACGTGTACGACGCACCCCAGCGGATGTAATGGATGGCCGGGATCGGCATGAGAAGATGGGGCCTAGCGCTCTTTGGCGCCCGGACGTCTCTTTCGGACTGGAGCGTGCGACTTTCCAGTCTCGGAATGGCGGCGGTGACGGACCGGATGAGGCTCGGAGCGATGCCGTAGTGCGCCGTCAGTCGACGGAAAATGCCGGTCGCAGCATAAATCTCGTCGGCGCCTCGTACAGCCTCGCAAACGCGTGCCTTGTCGTTGAGGCTGACATAAAGCACGCCAGGGATCGACAAAGGCAGCGTCGTCACGATCGGGTCCAGAACCAGATTGATCGCTTGGGGGGCGACGCCATTCAGAACATAGACCACAACACCGGCCTGGCTTGCCCAGTACCCGGCCACGATAAGTTCAGCAGGCAGCCGCCCGCGAGACTCCACAATCTCGATAACGCTTCGTGCTTGCATGTTTCCGCCCACCTCGGTGAAAAAAGAGGGGCTGACGCCATGACCATTATGGCAATGCGCCGGATGGCGCCTGATCGATTACACTTTCATCGAAAGCTTATGTCTAAACCTCAAGTACGGCGTAGAAGACTAACTTCTTCATCCGGGTTACGCCATATGCCTTTAGATATACTCTTGCCGAGCGTCACACCTTTCTCGTGAGATACGGATCGGCCACGACCCGATCGCCGCAGGTGGCGAATTCATCTCCCGGGGACCTCGATTTCCTGACCCGCCCTGGTGGCGTTTGCATGCCAGGGCGCCTGACCGCCCAGCAGCCAGTAAACTTTTGTGAAAAACTATAAGCCTGCGATTTATAAGCATTTACAACTACTGAATTACGTGTTTCTTATTATAGACCATTTGATCGCGATCTAGCCCACCGCGATGAGTAACCTTTTGTCGAAGTAGATTTATCAAGCCTTTCGAGCTGGTCGACAACAAGACTTACAGACGCACCGTTCTCTACCCCACCATTAAGCCTTCTTGAGGGAGGTGCGGTTCTCGTTCGGCGGCACGGCAGGCTTGCAGAAATTAGGAAGGGCCCGTCATGCAGCGTTTTTACGACGCCGCGAAGGCAGTGCGCGATAGTTTCCTAATGTTGCCGAAAGGCGGAACAGCAAGAGCATCGGCCAAAATGTTGCTACCGGTATTCGGGGCGGCCCTCGATATCGGCTACCGGCGTCTGCGAGGGGCCGTTTTCAGCATTCAGAAATATCCGGCCTTGTATCTTGCAGACCTTGGCTCCGCAGGCGTGGCGCTGGCCGTGGCGCTGTTGCTGCGTTACGGCTTTGCCGAGCTCAGTACGAGGCCCGAAACCGCCTCCGTCCTGTTGTGGTCCGGTGCCCAGTATCTCGCGATTTGCGCGATCATTTTTCCGTTGTCCGGGCTTTACAGCCGAAACTGGAAATATGGCTCGATCTCCGATCTCCTGATCATTCTTCGCGCAGTCCTCGCGACGTCGCTATTGCTGATTTCGCTCCTGTTCTTTTCGACAAGGCTGATCGACATGCCGCGGTCCGTCGTGCCGATGCAGTCGCTGCTCCTGATCGCCTTCCTTGCCGCCGCGCGGCTGAGCTTTCGCGCCGACGAAATCCCGCTGGCGCGACCGGTTTTCAAGAATGGGCGCCACAAGGGAGTGGGCCACGATCACCAGGTGCCGTTGCTGCTCGTCGGAGCGGGCGACGCCGCCGAGCTTTACCTGCGGGCACTCGCGCGCGATCCAAATGCCACTCATGTGCCGGTGGCCTGCCTCGACAAGAACGCAGACCAGCTGGGGATGAGCTTGCGCGGGGTGCCGATTGCGGGGCGGATCGAGGATTTCGAGCAGGTCGTGGCGGAACTGCAGCAAGCCAACAGGCGGCCGCGCCATGTCGTCTTCACGGAAGCGCCGGCAAACTTCGGCGAAGCCGCGTCGGACGAGCTGCTGCGGTCGGCCGAAAGGCTTGGCATTGCCGTGTCGCGCCTGTCGCAGCCAACCGAGTTCAAACACGCCAAGGGAGACAATCCTTATGAACTGCGGTCGGTAGAACTCACCGATCTGCTGGAGCGCCCGCAAGCGGCACTCGACCGCGAGGCGATCGCCCGGCTTGTCCGGGGTCGGCGCGTGCTGATCACCGGGGCCGGCGGATCGATCGGCAGCGAGCTGACCGCACAGGTCGCTGCCTGCGAGCCGGCGGAGATCGTGCTGGTCGACAATTCGGAATACAATCTCTACTCGATCGACATGACGCTCGCCGAGACCCTCCCGAACGTATCTTCGTGGAGTTACCTTTGCAGCGTCCGGCGCAGCCAGCGTGTCGAGGAAATTTTCGAGCGGCATCGCCCGGAGCTGGTCTTCCATGCTGCGGCCCTCAAGCATGTGCCCATGGTGCAGATGAATCCGCGCGAGGGCATCCTCACGAACGTCATCGGCACGATGAACGTCGCCAATGCGGCAAAGAAATACGGCACGCTGGCCATGGTCCAGGTATCGACCGACAAGGTTGTGAACTCTACAAGCATGATGGGTGCGACGAAGCGGCTTGCGGAGCTTTATTGCCAAGCACTCGACCTGCAGGGGCTCGAAACCGGCAAGGGCCCGCGGTTCATGACCGTCCGCTTCGGCAACGTGCTGGGATCGAGCGGATCGCTAATCCCGCTCTTCAAGCGCCAGCTCGCTAGAGGCGGCCCGCTGACCGTGACCGATCCATGCATGACGCGCTTCTTCATGACGATCCGCGAGGCCGTGGAGCTGACCTTGCAGGCATCGGCCTATGGCTTTGAGAAACAGCTCGGACAGGGTGAGATTTTCGTCCTCGACATGGGCGAGCCGGTGAAGGTCATCGACATTGCGCGCCGCATGATCCGGCTGGCCGGCTTCAGCCCAGACCAGGATATCGAGATCAAGATCATCGGCTGCCGCCCAGGCGAAAAGCTCTACGAGGAGCTTTTCGACGAGACCGACAAGCGCATAACCTCTCCGGTGCCGGGCGTTCTCGGTGCGGTTCCGGAGCCCATTCCCTTACCGACGCTGCGGGACGCGTTCGCTCGCCTGCAGCGACATGCGGAGCGGGGCAACGATCCGGCCGTCGTGGCAGTCATGCGCGAACTGCTTCCGCGCTACGAGCATGAGGCCGCCATGACGAAGCCCCCCGCCGTGAACAAGAAGCGCGGCCGGCTCCAGCCGACAAGGCGCAGCAAGCCTGAGAGTCCACGCCGGCAGATCTATCAAAAGAGCGCCCGCGGGGGACTGCGATTGCCGGATTAGGTGAAAGCGCGCGGGGAGGTCAGCCTTGAGTTCCGCTGAACATGTTGCCCGCATGCAGACCGAGGAGATCGCCCGCGCAACGGGCCCCTCCGGTGTCGCACAGCCTTCGACGCGCAGACGCGTGATCGCCGTCGTCGCAAGCCTGACGGCGTCTCTCACGATTTTTCGGCTGGAGTTGCTGAAGCGCTTGGTCGGCGCCGGCCACGAAGTCATAGCCTTCGCTCCCGAGCAGGACCCGCGGGTCGCGCAGGCGCTCGCTGAAATCGGCGTTCGCTTCGTCCGCATTCCGATGGTGCGGACCGGTCTCAATCCGCTGCAGGACATCCGCACCTTTTGGTCGCTGCGGCGACACTTCAAGCGGCTGAAGCCCGACATGGTCCTTCCCTATACAATGAAGCCGATCATCTATGCCGGGATCGCCGCCCGGACGCTCGGGATCAGGGAACGGTGCTTCCTCGTCACGGGCCTTGGCCACATCTTTTCCGAAACCGGCGGTCGCTCCTTCAAGGCACTCGCCATCCGCCACCTGTGCGTCCGGCTGTATCGCCTGGCGTTCAGGCGCGCGAGGGTGGTTTTCGTCTATAACGACGCGGATGCAGAGGACATTCGCCGCTACCATATGCTGCCGGATGCCTTGACCCCCACGATGGTTCCCGGATCCGGGGTGGACCTGGAGCATTTTGCCTTTGCGCGAAGGGCTCGCGGCGGGCCTGTCTTCCTGATGATCGCACGGCTCCTGCGCGACAAGGGAGTGGTGGAATATGTCGAGGCCGCGAGGATCGTGCGACGCACTTTCCCCGATGCCCGGTTTCAACTGCTCGGTCACTTCGACAGCAACCCGACGGCAATCTCGCGCCAGGAAATCAAGGCTTGGGTCGGTGAAGGAATATTGGAGTATCTTGGCACGACCGACGACGTGCGCCCCTACTTGGCGGCATGCAGTGTCTTCGTCCTTCCCTCCTACTATCGCGAAGGCATTCCGCGGAGCATCCTCGAGGCGCTGGCGGTCGGCAGGCCGGTGATCACGACGGATCTGCCGGGCTGCCGCGATACGGTGCAGCCGGGCGTGAACGGCATGACGGTGAAACCGCTCGACGTCGCCGCGCTTGCAGATGCGATGGCGGCGTTTGCGCGCGATCCAGATCTCGCCGAAAGAATGGGCAGGCGCTCGCGGGAACTCGCGGAAAGCAGATTTGACGTGCACATGGTCAACCGAATTCTCTTTGCCGGCATGGGTCTGACCGATTGACGGACGTTCATGGCAGAGCGGTTCGTTCCTCCTATCGATGCATGGGCAGTGCCGAACTTGCAGCTCCGCGTCTTCAGACGCGCAAAGGTCGCTGTAGCACCTTGAATTACTGCATGTCTTTGTCCTTAAATCGACCTCGATTTAAGGACAAAGACATGCAGTAGGGCGGCCTCGATGATAATGCATGTCATCACCAACTTCACCGCCAGCGCAGGTGCCGAGACCATGCTCGCACGCCTGCTTCAGGGTTCCGCCGATGAGCGCATCGTCGTCGTTTCGCTGATCGGTGTCTCGGATCGGAACCGCAATCTCGCCGACAATCCGAGAGTTGCCTACGTATCGCTGGCCGCCTCCTCCCTCACCGCGCTTCCAGGTGCGATCGTCCGGCTCGCCCGGCTTATTCGCAAGGAGCGTCCCGATGTAATCCTGTGCTGGATGTACCATGCGATGGTCGTCGGCACGATCGCTGCCCAAATGTGTCGGTCCGGAGCGGCGGTTTACTGGAACATTCGCCAGTCCTTGGACGACCCCGCCTCCCTTACGCGCAGCTCGCGCCTGGCAATTGCCGGTGCGAAGCTTCTGTCGAGCCGGCCGGCCGGCATCATCTACAACAGCGCGCGCGCCCTCCAGTTGCATCGGGCCTACGGCTACGCAAACCGGAACGCCGTCGTCATTCCGAACGGCTTCGACTTGCCGCGCATCGATTCCCCCGAGGCGAAGACCGCACGCCGGATCGGCATCGTCGGTCGGTTCCACCCGCAGAAGGATCACGGCACCTTCTTCAAAGCCGTGGCTGCCGTCCGCAAGACGCACCCACAGGCGCTCTTTTCCGCCGCCGGCAACGGGCTTTCCCGCGACAACCGCGCTGTGGTCGACTTGATGGCGGAGGCGGGTCTGCCCGAGGACGCGGTCGACCTCATGGGCGAGATCTCCGACATGCCTTCCTACTACCGCAGCATCGACGCCTTGGTGCTGTCGTCGAGGACCGAGGGTTTCCCGAACGTAATTGCAGAGGCAATGAGCTACGCGAAGCCGATCGTCACGACGGACGTCGGCGATGCCGCCACAGTTGCCGGAAATGCGGGCATCGCCGTACCGGCGCGCGACCCGGAGGCTCTTGCCGAGGCGATCCGCGAAATCCTCGATTTTTCCCCTACCGAATATGCCCGCTATGCCTACAACGCCCGAGAGCGTGTGGAAAAAGCGTATGCAATCGCCGCGATCAGGACAAAATACGCAAGTTTTCTAACGCCTTACATTCCGCATCTATGAAGTTATTCCTGATATCCGTTTCATTCCGTCAGAAGAGTGAGCATTTTCAAGGCCAGCGCTTTCAGATTCAGTTGTGAAAGCCATTGAATATTTCTAGAATAGGTAGTATATGCCTTCGTCTCCATTCAATTGTACGTATTGAATTAGGCCCAAATCCACTTTTGCGCCCTATTCTGAAATTATCCGCCCTCCTGCAACTGCTAGGAGATCATGATGATTTTTAAGGGAACCAACCTTACCGACACGATTCTCGGCACCCTCAATGGCGACGAGCTTTGGGGCTATGCCGGCGACGATTACCTCGATGGCCGCGAAGGCAATGACAGGTTTTTCGGTGGAGTCGGTAACGACCACATCAAGGCGGGCGTCGGTGACGACTATGCCGAAGGCGGCGACGGCAACGACAGCATCGAGGGTGGGCTTGGGGCCGATACGCTGATCGGTGGTTTGGGAAACGATATCTTCGAAGGCGGTGACGGCAACGACATCATCGACGGTGGCGACGGCCATGATCACATCCTGGGCGACAGCGGAAACGACAAAATCTACGGTGGAGCAGGCGAAGAATATATCGACGCAGGCTCCGGCGATGACATCATCTATGCCGGATCGGGAAATGACGGCTTCAACAATCGCATAGACCCGGCAACCGGCAAGCTGACGCAACAGGCCGTGTCGAGTGGCGCGGGCAACGATACGATCTATGGCGAAGAGGGCAACGACGCCCTGAAGGGGCAGTCGGGGCACGACCGTGTCTATGGCGGCATCGGCGACGACATCGTCGACGGCGGCGACGGCAACAATTATCTCGACGGCGGCGACGGCAATGACGTGCTCGACTCCGAAACCGGCATCGATGAAGCCCACGGCGGCATCGGCAACGACAGGATCTCGGTCGGCGACGGCAACGACATCGCCTTCGGGGATGACGGCGACGACATCCTGACCGGCGAAGGAGGCGCGGACTCGCTCAGGGGCGGCAACGGCATCGACCTCATCTATGCCGGTGACGGCAATGATACCCTGCGCGGTGATGCCGGGAAGGACACCCTCATTGGGGAAGCGGGCAGCGATATCCTCTGGGGCGGTGCCGACTCCGACCGTTTCGTCTTCAAGGCGACCGCTGCCCTCAGCGCTCAGGACACGATCATGGATTTCCAGGATGGCGTGGACTTCCTGGTCATCGAGAAGCTCGGGGTCACGCAGTATTCGAGCTCCGGCGCCAACGGCACCGTCTATGCCTACAACACCACGGGTGGCGACGTGTTGCTCAAGGGTCTCAACTCCGCGGGCCACGCCTTCTCGATCCTCGTGGACGATCCAACCAGCAGTCTCTCCGCCTCCAACTTTTCGAGGAGCGACTTCATCTTTGCCTGACCCCGCGCACGCGTAGCAGCGTGGGTTGGGAAGGGGCCGGACATCGGCGCCTTCCCCTGCAAAGCATTGGCGGCCGTAACATTGTCAGCGCTGGCCTCGGGCGTCGTCGAACTCCGCAAATCCGGTCTCCGCCTTCCAGGCTTCAATGCCCTCGCGAAAGGAACGAGGCTGGTAGTCGAGATGCTTCGCAGCCTTGGCGACTTCGAGCGCCCTGAACCCGCGAGCGGCTGTATTGGTGCCCGCGGCCTCGACCCCAATGAGAATCCGGTCTGCCCCGACGACGTCGGCAACCGCCTGCGCGGCTTCCAGAGACGCGCAGGAGCAACCGCTGCCGGCATTGAAAACCCCGTCCGCGCTCTTCTCCACCGCCCGCAGCGCCAGCGTCACGACGTCGTCGACATAGACGAGGTCGACGCTGTATTGCCCGCCGTCCGCTATGATCAAGGGACGCCCGCGCGCGAGCGTCCGCAGAAAGGCAGGCACCATCCCCGTGGCGTGCATGCCCGGGCCATAGACCGACGCGAGACGGAGGACCGTCACCGGCATCGCATTTGCCTTGCCGAAAGCCATCAGGCAAATCTCGGCAGAGAGCTTGCTCGCCAGATAATAGCTGGCCCGATGGACGGGAAATGTGGCGCTCGTTTCCGATGCGGGACCGGGATCCGGCGCATAGACCTGCGCGGATCCGAAGAAAACCAGCCGCCTCAAACCCTGGGAAGCGGCTTCCATCGCGACCTGCAGGGCGCCGATGGTATTGATCTTGAAACAGCTCGCGGCCTGGCCGGCGTCGCTGAGATCGGCTGGAATGTAGGCGGCAAGATGAAGCAGGGCATCGGCTTGCCCTATCGAAGGCAGGGGGTTGCCGATCGACCATTTCTCGAGCCGCAAGCGAAAACCACTGCGCGCGGCGACCCGCTCGGGATCGCGCACAAGCGCCGTCACGGCGTAGCCTTGTGCAAGTGCACGCTCAATGACTCTTGCCCCGATGAACCCGGTAGCGCCAGTTACCGCCAGGTGCTTTGTGCTCACGGCCGATCTCTTTCCTCAGACTTGTTCTTCCAGACGAGTGGAAGCCGTGACCAGGTCGCTGGGTCTGACCACAGTCTCCGACCAGTGGCGCAGTATGGTTACCGGCGTGATCTCCGGCTGAACGATCGGCTCTCCAAAGAGCAGATGCCGGATGCACAGCTCGACTTCATTGAAGCCCGCATGGATCCTCACCGCGGTGGTGCCCGAAAACCGCGCATTGATCTCGAAAATCCTGGGAACGCCGTCGTCGAGGCGGAACTGGAAATTTGCAGGCCCGTCGGCGCCGAGGGCGTCTGCCGCCTGGGCCATTGCCGCGTTGAGGGCCGGAAACGGCTCCGCAAAGGCGCGGTAGGTATTGCCGTCGCGCAGATCCCGGCGCATGACGATCGTCGCGCGGCATTTGCCGTCGAAGGTGAGTGTGCCGGAGGTGTATTCGGTCGCATCAGAGCCGACATATTTCTGTATCACGATGTCGGGCTGCTCGGCGATTGCGCGCGTTAGCTGGTCCCGATCGCGGACGATGCCGAAGCCGATCGACCTGGCGCCGATCCTCGGTTTGACGACAAGCGGAAAGCCGCACTCTTCGATCAACGTCTCCTCGTCGCCTGGCAGGCAGGAGGGAACGAAGCCCAGTCCGCGTTGCCGGAGGAACTCGGAGGTAAGCCACTTGTCATTGGCGATGGAGACGACATTTGGCGAACTGATGATCACCTGGGTTGCGTAGGTGCTCGCGATAGCTTCCCGGTTCGCTGCAAGGATCGGCAATTCCACATCAGTTCCGGGAATAAGGATGTCGGGCCGCTCCGCTCGCAGCAGGTCGCCCAGCTTGTCCAGATATTCCGGGTCCTTCGCCATCGGAACGAGATAGGCGGCATCGCCCCAGTAGAGGCCGGCCGAGAGCGGGCTCGGATCCCCGACGATTACGGTCGCTCGAAGCGTGGAGCGCCGCAAAGCGCGAATGATCCCCTGCCCGAGGAGGGCGCCCGCCCCCGTGATGAAGACCTTCATACCAGCCCTACCCCCAGTTCACGAAGCCTGTCCCGGCAACGGCCCAGCTCGCTCAGCTTGTGCGCATCGGAACCGATTGAAACAAACGGATTGATCTCGTCGCACAGCGCCAAGAACGCGGGGATATCGACCAGGTACGAGGAGTTGATCTCGATGGCGATCCCCCGCTCGAGCGTCGCTGTCACCAGTGTGCGAAAGTAATTCTCCGGAAACCGGCCGTAGCGCCTCAGGCTCATCCCACCCGGGTGTCCGAGCACGTCAATCGGCGCGCTCGCAATCATGCCCATCGACAGACGAAATTCGATTTCGGCCGTCTCCTCGAACGACATTTGCTTGAAATCGAGGTAGCCGCCCTGCCCGTCCGGCAAGCGGTGGACGACGCCAAGAACAATATCGCAGGCGTCTAGCACGGATCGCGACACATCCAGCCGTCCATCGTCGTCGATGGCTTTCGTCTCGCAGCCGACATAGACGCGCAAATCGCCGAAGCCGTCCGCAGCGGAAAGAATCTCGGACCTGAAGTCGGGAAACCAGGACGTGTCTTCCCGGACATGTTCCGTGAAAGCGAGTTCGGCGAGGCCGCGTTCCTTGGCCGTTTGCAGCACCTCAAGCACCGTCGCCTGCCCGTCTGTCCAATTGGTATGGACCTGGAACTCCACATTCAATTGCGCGCGACCAAGATCCCGAAAACGGGAGAACACAGGCTTGCCGCTATCCGTCATTCGTTGCGGTTCCATGTTTGCGTTACGCCCCTTGCTCTGCCTTCTGTCTCGGTCAATCGGAACGGACCCAACGGTCGTGCCACAGGTTGAACATCAGCACCGCCCACAATTGCGGCCCCCAGTCGCGGCGGCCGGCGAGATGTTCCTTCCAGCGACTGACGATCGGCTCGGCCCGGAAGATTCCATCGCGCTGCAGGCGAGACGGCGACAGCATCTCTTCCGCCCAGGCGCGCAGCGGTCCGCGCAACCAAGCATTGATGGGGACGCCGAATCCGCGTTTTGAAAGACTTATGAACTGTTCCGGCAGCCTCCGGGACAGGAGCTTGCGCAGCGCGGGCTTGCCCGGCGCTTCGGCGAAGCACAACGTTCTTGGTGCACGCCAGGCCAGTTCGACGAAGCGGTAATCGAGCAACGGGGCCCGCATCTCCAGGCCCACCGCCATCGAAGCCCGATCCATCTTCACGAGGATGTCGTCGGGCAGATAGTCGACCATGTCGCTGTACATCATTCTGTCGACGGCGCCGAGGCAGGCCGGTATCCGCTTCGAGGTCATCGTGGTCGGAGGCTCCGCTCCGCCGAATACGACCTCGTCCGGATGTGACCAGATCGAGCGAAAGTCCAGGTAGCGGGCGTCCGGGTCCTCGATCTCCAGGAGCTCGGCAAGTCTTCTCAGCCGATTGCCGGTCACTTCGTCCTGAAGCGAGGACGGGTGCGCATGGCGAGCGGCCGCGGCGGCAACCTCCAGCGCCCAATGGGGTGCATGCCTTGCCGCCTGCAGGGCAACGGCAGGCGTTTTCCTCGCCAGCCGGTCGAAGGCGAGCATTTGCCGATAGCGTTTGTAGCCACCGAAGAACTCGTCGCCGCCGTCGCCCGAAAGTGCCACCGTTACGGTTCTTCGCGCCAGTTTCGATACAAGCAGCGTCGGAATCTGTGAAGGATCGGCGAAGGGCTCGTCATACACCTCCGGCAACTCGGTGACGACGCCCAATGCCGTGTCGGGTTCTGCCGTGATCTCCGTATGATCGGTGCCGAGCTGTCTGGCGATGCCTGACGCCAGGTCCGCCTCGTTATACTGCTCCTCCAGAAAGCGCACGGTGTAGGTTTTTACACGCGAGGTCGAAACTTCCTGCATGACGGCCGACACCAAGGAAGAATCGACCCCGCTGGAAAGGAGAGCCCCCACCGGCACGTCGGAGACCAGCCGCTCACTCACCGCCCGTTTCAGCTCCGCGTCGAGCGCGTCCAAGGCTTCGTCCGGGCATTCGATCCGCTGCGCATGGCCCCGTTCCGCCGCCTCGAAAGCATCCCAATAGCTCCTGGCTCCGCTAAGGGCGGCGGCCGCCGACGCCGGCGGCGTGTCGACCGAGAGGCTCAGCCAGGAGCCATGCGGAAGCTTGACGATGCCGCGGTAGATCGAATAGGGCGTTGGCACGTAGCCGTATCGCAAGAACAGCGTGGCCGCCTGGGGATCTAGATCGGCGGCGCGGAAGGACGGATGCGCCCTGATGCTTTTCAGCTCGGAGCCGAAGGCAAGGCCCCCCTTGGATATGCCGATATAGAGAGGCTTCTTTCCTATCCGGTCGCGAGCGAAGATGATCTGTCGCGTGGCGCTGTCGTAAAGTGCAAAGGCGAACATGCCATTGCAGCGCTGCAATGCACCTTCCAGGCCGTAGGTCTCGATCGCCTCCAGGAGCACCTCGGTATCGGAGTGGCCGCGGAAGCGAGCGCCCTGCTCCTCCAATGCGGCTCTCAGGTCAAGGAAGCCGTATATCTCGCCGTTGAAGACGATCGAGTAGCGGCCGCTGCTCGAATGCATCGGCTGGGCACCCGTCGGGGAGAGGTCAATGATGGACAAGCGGCGGTGTCCGAGCCCTACACGGCCCTCGCGATCGAGCCATGTACCCGAAGCATCCGGCCCGCGGTGGGCGAGGGCGTTCGTCATGCGCGTCAGTATCTGCGCCGCTTCCTCCCGACTGTGCTGCGCATAGTCTATCAGGCCGGCAATTCCACACATGAGAAATTCCTCCTGCCCGTGCCTGCGTACAGCTGGCGGTACTAAGGAGCCGTCAACACCGAAGACGTATCCGCCCAGGCGACGAAATGCGGATTTGCGAAGTCGCTGTCGTCCGTCTGCTTCATCTTGCCGTAAGAGAGGCGCGAGCCGTCGAGCCGGACCACCGATCCGCCGGCGGCGTTGAGCACCGCGTTGCCTGCCGCCGTGTCCCATTCCATCGTCCGGCCGAATCGCGGATAGACATCCGCCCTGCCTTCGGCGAGCAGGCAGAATTTCAGCGACGAGCCGACCGAGGTCAGATCCGTGACGCCGTGGCCGGCGAGAAAGGCCTCGGTCTCCGAACTGTTGTGCGAACGGCTGGCAACGGCGGTCAGGGCCGGACCTCTCGCCCGCACCCGTATCGCCTGCCGTTCTCCCACCCGGCCGGAGCCGAAGACGAGCTTCTCCGCCCGCCCCTCGTCGGCGACATAGGCGCAACGCAGCGCCGGCGCATAGACGATGCCGGCAACCGGGACGCAGCCTTCGATCAGGGCGATATTGACGGTGAAATCGTCGCGCCGGTTGATGAATTCCTTCGTCCCGTCGAGCGGGTCGACCAGGAAGAACGTGCCGCAACTGATGTCGGGGACGCAGCCCGAAGCGACGGCCTCCTCGGCGACGATCGGGATATGCGGGAAGGCGGCCGCCAGCCGGGCGAGAATGATCGCTTCGGCCCGCTCGTCCGCCTCGGTCACCGGCGAGCGATCATCCTTGTAGCAGACCGTCGGTCCCGCTTCGTAGATGGGGAGGATCGACGCGCCGGCCTCGAGCGCGATGCGCTCGAGGAGTTCGCAAAGGAGCGTCATTGGTCCTCCCTATGTCTGTCGAGGAATGCCTCGATCTTCAGCGCAAGGGCGACCGGGTCCTCTTCGACTGTCTTCAGATGCAGTTCCGGGTTCTCCGGCGCCTCGTAGGGCGAGGAGACGCCGGTGAAATTGGCTATCTTGCCGGCGAGCGCCTTCTGATAAAGCCCCTTCGGGTCGCGCCGCGCGCATTCCTCGAGCGGCGTGTCGACGAAGATTTCGATGAACTCGCCCTCCTCCATCAGTTCGCGGGCCATCCGGCGCTCGCCGCGAAACGGCGAGATGAAGGACACGAGCACGATCAGCCCGGCATCGGCCATCAGCTTGGCGACCTCGGCGACGCGGCGGATGTTCTCGACGCGGTCGGCTTCGGTGAAGCCGAGGTCGCGATTGAGGCCGTGGCGCACATTGTCGCCGTCGAGCATGTAGGTGTGCTTGCCGCGGGCATGCAGCAGCCGGTCGAGCGCATTAGCGATCGTCGACTTGCCGGAGCCGGAAAGTCCTGTGAACCACAGGACGGCGGGGCGCTGGCTCTTCATGGCCGCACGCGCCCCTTTGTTGACGTCGGTCGCCTGCCAATGCACGTTGTCGGCGCGCCGGAGCGGGAAATCGATCATGCCGGCGCCGACCGTTGCATTGCTGGCCCGGTCGACGAAGATGAAATTGCCGGTCGCCCTGTTATCCTGGTAGGAGTCGAAGGCAATCGGCGCCTGCGTCGAGATGTTGCAGACCCCCACCTCGTTCATCTGCAGGGATTTCGCAGCCTCGCGGCCAAAGCTGTTGATATTGACCTGGTGCTTCAGCGCCGTGACCGTGGCGCCGACGCTGTCCGTCTCCGTTCTCAGGATATAGCTGCGCCCGGGAAGCAAGGGATTGGCGTCGAACCAGATCACATGCGCCTGGAACTGGTCGGCGACGAAGGGCCTCGAGGCGGGGGCGACCAGCATGTCGCCGCGCGAGGCGTCGACGTCGTCGGCAAGGACGAGCGTCACCGGCTCGCCCTCAACCGCGGTCGCCAGATTGCCGTCGAAGGTGACGATCGCCTTGACCGTCGAGCGCTGTCCGGATTTTGCGACGACCAGCGGATCGCCGGCCGAGATCCGGCCGGAAGCGATCTGCCCGGCATAGCCGCGGAAATCGGCGTTGGGACGCGTGACCAGCTGCACCGGGAGACGGAAGGGCCGCTCCGCCTCGGGGGGATCGAGCGGCACTGTCTCCAGATAGTCGAGAAGCGGCGGCCCCTCGTACCACGGCATGTTCTGCGATGGCGAGATAACGTTGTCGCCGAACCGCGCCGAGATCGGGATCGGCTGGATGCTGACAAAGCCGAGCGTCTTCGCGAAAGCTACGTAGTCGCGGGCGATTTCGTCGAACACCGACTGGCGGAATTCGACGAGATCGATCTTGTTGACCGCCAGCACGACATGGCGGATGCCGAGCAGCGAGGCGATATAGGAATGGCGGCGAGTCTGCTGGAGAATACCCTGGCGGCTGTCGATGAGGATGACGGCGAGGTCCGCCGTCGAAGCACCGGTTACCATGTTGCGCGTGTATTCCTCGTGGCCGGGCGTGTCGGCGACGATGAATTTGCGCTTCGCCGTGGCGAAATAGCGGTAGGCGACGTCGATGGTAATGCCCTGTTCGCGCTCCGCCTCGAGCCCGTCGAGCAGCAAAGCCAGATCGACTTCTTGGCCATTGGCCCCGCCCGAAGAACCGACCCGGCCGAGATTCGCCAATTGGTCCTCGAAGACCAGCTTCGCGTCGACGAGCAGCCGGCCGATCAGCGTCGACTTGCCGTCGTCGACGGAGCCGCAGGTAATGAAGCGCAGCACCGCCTTGCCGTCGTGGTCGGCGAGATGCACCGCCAGGTCGTGCGGCGGCACGGAGTGAAGATACGACATCAGAAATACCCCTCGCGCTTCTTCTTCTCCATGGCGCCGGCCTCGTCTGTGTCGATCAGCCGGCTCAGCCGCTCGGAGGTGCGCACCGTCAGCATTTCGCGCAATATGTCCGGAACCGTGGCAGCCTCGGAGTCGATCGCCCCGGTCAGTGGATAACAGCCGAGCGTACGGAAGCGGACCATCCGCTCCACGACCTCTTCGCCGGGTTCGAGCGGCATGCGGCCGTCGTCGACCATGATCAGAGTGCCGCCGCGGCTCACCACCGGCCGGCGCGCCGCGAAATAGAGCGGTACGATCGGGATATTTTCCTGAAGGATGTATTGCCAGATATCGAACTCGGTCCAGTTGGAGAGCGGAAACACACGCATCGTCTCGCCGGCGCCGACGCGGGTGTTGTAGGTCTTCCACATCTCGGGCCGCTGGCGCTTCGGGTCCCAGCCGTGCTGGGCGTTGCGTATCGAGAACATGCGCTCCTTAGCCCGCGACTTCTCCTCGTCCCGCCGCGCTCCCGCCAAAGCCGCGTCGAAGCCGTATTTCTCGAGGGCCTGCCGGAGCGCCATCGTCTTCATGACGTGGGTGTGCAGGTTGGACCCATGCGTAAACGGATTGATACCCTGCTCGACGCCGTCCTGGTTAACATGGACGAGAAGCTTGAAGCCGCGATCCTGCGCCATCCGATCGCGAAACTCGATCATCTCCCGGAACTTCCACGTCGTGTCCACATGCAGGAAGGGAAAGGGCGGCTTTGCCGGAAAGAACGCCTTCATCGCCAGATGCAGGAGAACGGACGAGTCCTTACCGATCGAGTAAAGGACGACGGGGTTCGAAAACGTCGCGACCACTTCTCGAAGGACATGAATGGCTTCGGCTTCAAGTCTCCGAAGGTTGGCAAGAGACATGCCGCAACCCCTCTGACTTTTGAAAAAGAAACTTTTCTCTAAGCATTTATCGAATGCGTCACCCAGAAAACATTCGGGTGTTTATCAGCAATCGTATGGCGGCAGAAATCGCCGCGCAGAAAGGCGGCATTTAACCGCCATATTGCTAATATTTCAAGTAACAAGGTTACTTTGCGTGGAGATGCACGCAAATGGTCACGGAGACCGGGGCGCGCGAGTCTTTAAGATGGCGGAGAAACTCGGGTCGAAGGTCCGGCTGATCGGCTCGGCCGCTGCGCCGATTGCGACCGCCCAGGGGTCGGTAAGCCCAAGCTGCAGGCGCGGCGCGCTGCGCGCACGCCGCTCGGCGATCGACGGCAGCAGAGGGTGGATGGAATCGATGAGCCGGCGCGCGAGGCCGGGCGGCATGCCGCCGCAGAGCACGATCGTCTGGGGATCGAATGTCGTCTCGAGGATCTGGACGGCGCCTCTCAACTCAAAGGCCGCGTCGGCGATCCAATCGGTAATTCTGCCGTCCGAGACAGCGGCCATATCGTCGAGATGCCGGTAAAGGGCGGCGTCGGCCGGGTCGAGATCGAGGATCTTGCAAAGCGAGGCGATCGACGCGCGGTGCTCAAGCGGCGCCCGCTGATCTTCCGTCCCTCCCCGCGGTCGGCTGAGGATCATGCCGATCTCGCCGGCATTGCCATTGGCGCCGCGATAAAGCTCTCCGTCGAGAATCAGGCCGGCGCCGAGACCGTAGCCGAGATAGATGCAGATCGCCTGTTCGAAGCCATGGGCGGCGCCGACCATCTTCTCCGCCGTCGCCGCCGCGGCCGCATCGTTCTGCAGCCGGACGTCGAGTCCGGTCCCGTTCGCCAGGGTTTCAGAAAGTGGAAAGCGTTGCCAGCGGGCCATCATCCAGGGATCGTCCGGATCGGCATCGATGCCGAAAGGACCCGGCATGGCGACGCCGAGCCCGACAAGACGATCCCGCGACTGCGGCGCCACACTGGCCAGTTCCCGTTGTGTGCTGTCGATAAGCGAGAGGATGGTCTCCGTCCCCCGCTCCGGCCCGCCAGCGGGCAAGTTCGCCTCGCCCCGGGCAAGCACCGTGCCGACGAGGTCGACCGCAATGGTGCGCGTCACATGCCGGTCGATTTGCAGGCCGATGGCGAAAGCACCCTCCGGCACCAGCCGAAAGGGGGTCGAAGGCTGCCCGCGGCCTCTGCGCACGGCGGCAAGCGAGGCGACGAGCCCGTCGCGCTCTAGTTCCTCGATTATGTTCGACACGGCCTGCTTGGTGAGCGCCGTCGCCCGCGCCAGATCGGCGCGCGACAATTGTCCGTTGAGGCGCAGCGCGTCGATCATCACACGGCGATTATGGGCACTCGCGCCCTCCTGATTGGTGCCGCTCTTGGCCCGGATCGGGCGCATCTCGTTCATCCATAAATCCCGCTTGACTCATCTAGAATATTGAACAAGAAATAAGTCAAGACAATTGACTTATTAGAGGGCACAAGAACCTCGGGGAACGACGACAGCGGCGAGACAGGGCCGCGAACGCTTCGATCGATTTGTCGACGGCCGTCGCGGCGAGCGACGGATTCTCGCATGCAGACTGGAACGATCAGCTATTGGAGGCAGCAATGTTGAAATCCATACGCAATGCCTTACTGGGAGCGACACTCATTGGAACCGCCTTCGCAAGCCAGGCCTATGCGGAAACGACGCTGAATGCCCTATTCATGGCGCAGGCCGCCTATAGCGAGGCCGATGTGCGCGCCATGACCGAGGCCTTCACCAAGACCAACCCGGAGGTGAAGGTCAATCTCGAATTCGTCCCCTATGAGGGACTGCACGACAAGACGGTATTGGCTCAGGGCTCCGGCGGCGGCTATGACGTCGTCCTCTTCGACGTGATCTGGCCGGCCGAATATGCCAGCAACAAGGTGCTCGTCGATGTCACCGACCGCATCACCGACGAGATGAACAAGGGCATCCTGCCGGGCGCCTGGACGACGGTAGAATATGACGGCAAGCGCTACGGCATGCCGTGGATCCTCGACACCAAGTACCTGTTCTACAGCAAGGAAATCCTCGAAAAGGCGGGCATCAAGGAGCCGCCGAAGACCTGGGACGAGCTTGCCGAGCAGGCAAAGACGATCAAGGAAAAGGGGCTCCTCCAGACGCCGATCGCCTGGAGCTGGTCGCAGGCGGAAGCCGCGATCTGCGACTACACGACGCTGGTCAGCGCCTATGGCGGCAAGTTCCTCGACAGCGGCAAGCCCGCCTTCACGACGGGCGGCGGCCTCGAGGCGCTGAACTACATGGTGACGAGCTATACCTCCGGCCTCACAAATCCTAACTCCAAGGAATTCCTCGAGGAGGATGTGCGCAAGGTGTTCCAGAACGGCGAGGCCGCTTTCGCGCTCAACTGGACCTACATGTACAATCTCGCCAACGATCCCAAGGAGAGCAAGGTGGCCGGCAAGGTCGGCGTCGTGCCGGCTCCAGGCGTTGCCGGCAAGAGCGAGGTTTCCGCCGTCAACGGCTCCATGGGGCTCGGCATCACCGCAACCAGCAAGCATCCGGAAGAGGCGTGGAAATATATCGTCCACATGACCTCGCAGGAAACGCAGAACGCCTATGCGAAGCTCAGCCTGCCAATCTGGGCGTCGTCCTATGAAGACCCGAATGTGACGAAGGGCCAGGAAGAGCTGATCGCCGCGGCGAAACACGGGCTTGCCGCCATGTATCCGCGGCCGACCACGCCGAAATACCAGGAGCTCTCGACCGCATTGCAGCAGGCGATCCAGGAGGCGCTGCTCGGCCAGGCCTCGCCGGAGGATGCGCTGAAGACCGCCGCTGAAAACAGCGGGCTCTAATGGCAATACGACAATGGGGTCCCGGGCTTGCCGCCCGGGACCCATTTTGTCAGCGCAACAGCCCCAATATCGAACGATCGGCAAGGGTTTCATTCATGTCCGGCACCTGGATTTCGACACGCGCATGGCTGCTGATGCTGCCGCTGCTCGTGGTGATGGTCTCGGTGATCGGCTGGCCGCTTGTCGACACGGTGCGGCTCTCCTTCACCGATGCCGAGCTCGTCGGCACCGAGGGAAGCTTTGTCGGCATCGCCAACTACGAGAAGATGCTGGCGGGATCGAACTTCCAAAAGGCACTTGTCACGACGACATGGTTTGCAGTCGTCTCGGTCGCCGCCGAGATGGTACTCGGCGTTCTTGCCGCCCTTCTGTTGAACCAGCAGTTCCGCGGCCGAACAGCGCTTAGAGCCTTGATGATACTGCCCTGGGCGCTGCCGACGGTGGTCAATGCGACGCTGTGGCGGCTGATCTACAACCCGGAGTATGGCGCGCTCAACGCCGCACTCACCCAACTCGGCCTGATCGACAACTACCGCTCCTGGCTCGGCGAGCCGGGATCGGCGCTGACCGCGCTGATCATCGCCGATTGCTGGAAGAACTTTCCGTTGGTCGCCCTCATCGCCCTGGCTGCACTGCAGGCCGTTCCGCGCGACATCACTGCCGCCGCTCACGTCGACGGTGCCGGCCCGTTCAACCGGTTTCGCTTCGTCATCATGCCCTATCTCGCCGGCCCGCTTCTGGTGGCGCTGGTGCTCCGCACCATCGAGGCCTTCAAGGTGTTCGACATCATCTGGGTGATGACGCGCGGCGGACCGGCGAACAGCACGCGCACCCTGTCGATCCTCGTCTATCAGGAGGCCTTCTCCTTCCAGCGGGCCGGTTCCGGGGCGTCGCTGGCGCTGATCGTCACCCTGCTCGTCACCATTCTCGCCGCTGGCTATGCGGCGCTGCTCCGCCGGGCCGCAGGAGCCTCGTGATGGAACGCCGGAACCCGCTCTTCAACGCCTTCGTCTATGCGAGCGCGCTACTCCTTGCCGCGGTCATCCTTACCCCGGTCGTGTGGCTTTTCGTCATGAGCATTTCGCCGGCCGCCGACCTCTCTGCCAAGCCGCTCGCCTGGTGGCCGAGCGACATCGACCTCTCCCGCTACCGCACTCTGCTCTCTGCCGTCGAAAACAGCGCCGGTGCCGCCTTCGTCGCCTCGCTCGTCAACAGCCTGCAGGTCGCCGGCATGGCAACGCTTGCCGCGATCGTCGTCGCCGTCCCGGCTGCCTGGGCGGTGTCGCGGACGCCCGCCGTCTCTTGGTCGCTCTATGCCGTGATCGCCACCTATATGCTGCCGCCGGTAGCACTTGCCGTGCCGCTCTATATGGGCCTTGCCTATTTCGGGCTGCTCAATTCGGTCTTCGGGCTCGCGCTCGTCTACCTCACCATTCTGGCGCCCTTTACCACCTGGCTTCTCAAATCCGGCTTCGATGCGATACCGCGGGAGATCGAGAGCGCAGCGATGATCGACGGCGCGCGGCTCGACCAGATCCTCAGATTGCTGACGCTGCCGCTCGCCGCCCCCGTCATGGCAACCTCGGCGCTCTTCGCCTTCCTGCTCGCCTGGGACGAGTTCTTCTACGCGCTGCTCTTCACCTCCGACCTGCGCGCCAAGACCCTGACGGTCGCCATCGCCGACCTCGCCGGCGGCCGTGTTTCCGACTACGGGCTGATCGCGACCGCCGGGGTGCTTGCCGCCCTGCCCCCGGTGCTAATTGGCCTCGTCATGCAACGGGCCCTGATATCCGGGCTCACCAGCGGCGGCGTAAAGGGATGATCATGCGAAGCTCGAAACAACGACCGATCGGGCTCGTCGCGATCGATCGCGAGATGGGCCGCCAGCACGCCGATGCCCTTGCCTCCTACGATGAGGCGGCCGCCCTTGCTGAAGGGGTGGCGGCATCGCTGAAGTCGACCGGCCGGCTTCTGCTTCTCGGCATGGGCGGTTCGCATGCGGTCGGCCGCGCCGTCGAGCCACTCTACCGCGCCCTCGGCGTCGATGCCGTCGCCCTGCCGCTCTCCGAGCAGCTCGGCCAGCCGCTGCCGATCGTAGGCAAGACGATCCTCATCACCTCGCAATCCGGCGAAAGCGCCGAGGTGCTGCGCTGGTTCAAGGAGACGAATGGCGGTACGCCCGAAACATTTGGCCTGACGCTCGAGGCAAATTCCTTCCTCGCAAAAGCAGTGCCGTCACTGATCGGCGCCGGCGGCAGCGAAAAGGCGTTTGCGGCAACCCGCAGCCTGACGATCAGCTTCGCGCTGCATCTCGCAATCCTCTCTGCCCTTGGTGGCGACCCGGCAGCAGCGCTGGCCGCCCTCGAAGCACCCGAAACGCCCGAGACCGAAGGCGCACTGCAAGCGCTCGCCGACGTTAGCGCCTTGGTAACCTCCGGCCGTCTCCTTCAGGGCCTCGCCGAGGCGATTGCTCTCGGACTCACCGAACTGTCGCGGCTTCCCTGTTTCTCGCTCGAAGGCGGACAGTTGCGGCATGGACCGATGGAAATGCTCGGACCTTCGATCGGCCTCGTTCTCTTCCGCGCCGCCGACCCTACCGCCGGTCTCGTCGCCGCCATGGCAGCCTCGGCGGCCGAAGCCGGCTCGCCCGTCGTCGTCTTCGATGCCTCGGGCGAGCCGCCGCTCGCAGGCGTGACGACAATTCCCTTCAAGCCGGCGGCGGGCATGGCGGCGATCTTCGCCATACTGCCGGTCGCGCAAGCCTTCATGATCGCCTTTGCCGACGTTCGCGTCGAACATGCCGGTACGCCGGTGCGATCCACCAAGATCACCCGGAGCGAGTAGAAAATGCGTCCACTGGCCGTCATCGGCAATGTCAATGTCGATCTTATCCTCGGGCCTGCCGCGCCCTGGCCCAAGGCAGGCACGGAGATCATCGTCGATCACGACGAGCTGCGCGTCGGCGGCTGTGCCGGCAACAGCGCGCTTGCCTGGGAGTCACTCGGCGTCAACTACGCGATCGCCGCCAATGTCGGCAACGACCAGTTCGGCGCCTGGCTGAAGGAGGCCTTCGGCGCGCGCTCGCGCCACTGGCCGGTGGAAACCGTTGGCTCGACGCTTTCGGTCGGCATCACCCATCCGGACGGCGAGCGCACCTTCTTTACCACGCGCGGCCACCTGCCGCTCTTCAGCTTCGACGAGATGCGTGCAATGCTCGACGGAAACGCGCTTCGGGGCGGGATCGCCCTGCTCGCCGGGTCCTTTCTGACAGACGCCCTGAGGCTTGCCTATGACGCGTTCTTCGATTGGGCGGATGCGCATGAGATCGCTGTGGCGCTCGACACCGGCTGGCCGCTGGAGGGCTGGACGGAGGCCAATCGATCGAAAACCCTCAATTGGCTGAAGCGCTGCCATTGCGCGCTCTTCAATGAAGTCGAAACGACGACGCTGACCGGTTGCACCGACCCGGCGGAGGCGGCGCGCAGCCTGAAATCCCGAATGCCTGCCGATGCGATCGTCGTCGTCAAGCGCGGCCCGCACGGCGCGCTCGCCATTGACCACGACGGCAAGGAATTTTCCGTCGGCGCGCCGCGCGTTGCCGTCGTCGACACGATCGGCGCCGGCGACGTCTTCAACGCCGGCTTCCTGGCGGCGCTCGCCGCCGAAATGCCGCTGGAGGCCTGCTTGAGGACCGGCGTCACCGTCGCCTCGGAGGCGATCTCCACCCTGCCGCGCAGCTACGGCAAGCCTCTTTCGGTCCTCCTCGAGGATGTCCGCCAATGAGCGCACTCGAAATCCGCAACATCCAAAAGCGCTACGGCGATGTCGAAACGCTGAAGGGCATCGACATCGCTCTCGAAAGCGGCGAGTTCCTGGTGCTGCTCGGCTCCTCCGGCTGCGGCAAGTCGACGCTGCTCAACATCATTGCCGGGCTCGCCGATCCGAGCGGCGGCGACATCCTGATCGGCGAGCGTTCGATCCTCGGCGCCCATCCCAAGGATCGCGACATCGCCATGGTGTTCCAGTCCTACGCGCTCTATCCGAACATGAGCGTCGCCCGCAACATCGGCTTCGGCCTTGAAATGCGCAAGGTGCCCTCGGCCGAGCGGGAAAAGGCGGTGCGCGAAGCCGCCAAGCTGCTACAGATCGAGAACCTGCTGGACCGCAGGCCGAGCCAGCTTTCCGGCGGCCAGCGCCAGCGGGTCGCGATCGGCCGGGCGCTGGTGCGCAACCCGCAGGTCTTCCTCTTCGACGAGCCGCTGTCGAACCTCGATGCCAAGCTGCGCATGGAGATGCGCACCGAGCTCAAGCGCCTGCACCAGATGCTGAAGACGACTGTCGTCTACGTCACGCACGACCAGATCGAAGCGATGACGCTCGCCACCCGCATCGCCGTCATGCGCGACGGCCGCATCGAACAGCTCGGCACGCCGGCGGAGATCTACGACCGGCCGGCGACCCTTTACGTCGCCGGCTTCGTCGGCTCGCCGCCGATGAACATCCTCGATGCGGAAATCGTCGGAGACCAGCTGAGAATCGCTGGCTCCGACCAGGTGCTGCCGCTGCCGCAAGATTTCAGGAGAACCGCAGTATCGGGCGGGCGCGTCGAGGTCGGCATTCGGCCCGAAGCGCTCCGGCTCGCGGATCCCAGCGCAAGCGGCGTCCGCTTGGTTGCCGATATCGAGGTGATGGAATTGACCGGACCGGAGCTGGTGACCACGGCAAGGGTCGGCGGACAACGGATCACCGCCTGCCTGCCACCACGAACGCCGATCGCCGCGGGATCGACGCGGGCCTTCTCGTTCGAGGAAGCGGCACTGCATCTCTTCGATCCGGCAAGCGGCCGCTCCGTTCGGACGGCATGAAGCCTTCTTGTCTGTCGCTCACGCCTCTCCGGGTTTTAGCGGCCGGCGACGCTCCGCGCCGTTGCCGCACCGGCCTGCCGATAGCCGAGCTTTTCCGATAGTTCGCCCGCCGCATCGACCAGCACCCGCAGATAGGCGTCGCGATTGCGCAGCCCATCTTCCTTCGGCGATACGAGGCAGAGAGTGGCGATGCAGACTTCCTCCGCGTCGTAGATCGGCACGGCGAAGCAATGGGTGAAGCTATCGACGATGCTGTTGAAGGTGAAATAGCCGTCTTTCTTGGCCTGCCGGACCTGCGAGATGAACTCGGCCGGATCCAGGTGCTTGCCGTTCGGCAGTACGAAGTCGCTTTCCGGGATGAAGGCCATTATCTCCTCGTCGCTCATATGGTCGACGAGGAGGCGGCCGGAAGCGGTCCACGGAATGGCGACCGGCTCGCCGATATTTGTGGAGATGCGGAACGGCCGGCTGCCCTCGTTCATCAGCACCACGGCATATTTATTGCCCTCGAGCTGGCACATCTGCGCGGTCTCGCGCGTCTCCTCGGCGACCCTCGAAAGCAGATGCTCGCATTCGCGCATCAGGTCGAACTGCTCGGCGTAAGCCGCTCCGAGGAAATAGAGCTTGCGGCCCAAAAAGACGCGGCCATCATCGCCCCGGTACTCGATGACGCCCTGGCGCAGCAGCAGATTGACGAGCTCATAGACCGACGAGCGCGGTGCGCCAATTCCCTGGGCGATCTCGTTGGGGCGCAGCGGCTGGCGCTGCAGGCGCAGATAATCGAGGATCTCGAAGGCCCGATCGAGACCCCGTGCCCTACGATTGATCGTGTCTTCCACCTCCGCCATCGCGTCCTCGATCGTGTTGGAAGGGCGCGCGAAGCACGCCCGGTTCACTTCATTTAGCCTTGTAGGCGACGCAGTCAACTTCCACCTTGCAGTCGACCATCATACGCGACTGCACGCAGGCGCGGGCCGGCGGGTTGCTGCCGAAATACTCCGCATAGACGCCGTTGAACGTCCAGAAGTCGCGCGGATCGTCGAGCCAGACGCCGATCCTGACCACGTCTTCGACGCCATAGCCCGCCTCATCGAGGATGGCGATCATGTTCTCGATCGCCTTGCGGCTTTCGGCGACGATGCCGCCGCCGATGATCTCGCCCTTCTCCATGGCGACCTGCCCCGAAACATAGAGCCAGCCATTCGCCTCGACGGCGCGAGCAAAGGGCAAGGGCTGCTTGCCGGCACCGGTTTCCCCCGTTCCAAAACGCTTGATCGTCACACTACACTCCACTTCTTCCTTGAAATTCACTGTTAGTTGAACTTTGAGGCCTTCAAAAATTCCGCCAGCCGCTCGGTCTGCGGCTTCAGGAACATTTCGCGAGGATTGCCTTCCTCGCCGATGCGTCCCTGGTTCATGAAGATCACCCGCGACGACACCTCATAGGCGAACCGCATCTCGTGGGTGACGATCAGCATGCTCATGCCGTCCTCCGCGAGCGCCTTGATCACCTGCAGCACCTCGTTGACGAGCTCGGGGTCGAGCGCCGAGGTCACCTCGTCGAAGAGCATCAGCTTCGGGTTCATGGCGATGGCGCGGGCGATCGCCACGCGCTGCTGCTGGCCACCGGAAAGCTGGCCCGGATAATGGTCTTTGCGCGAGAGCAGGCCGACGCGGTCGAGCCATTTCTCCGCCAGCGCCCGCGCCTCGTCGCGGCCCATCTTCTTCACCTTGACGAGGCCGAGCATGACGTTGGCGGCGGCGGTCATGTGCGGAAACAGGTTGAACTGCTGGAAGGCCATGCCGGTCAGGGCCCGCTGGCGGGCGATCTCGCGCTCCGGCTTGCGGCGGCGCACGCCGCCCGCCGTCTCGTAGCCGATCTCCTGGCCGTCGATCGCGATCGTGCCGCCCTGGAATTCCTCGAGCATGTTGATGCAGCGGAGCATGGTCGTCTTGCCGGAGCCGCTGGAGCCGATGATGCTGATCACCTCGCCCTGGGGCATGGAGCAATCGACGCCCTTCAGCACCTCGACCGTGCCGTAGCGCTTATGGAGATCGCGGATTTCAAGAAGGTTGGTCATCGGAGCCTCACGATGGGACGGCGGTCTTGCGCTCGACGTAGCGTCCGAAGCGCTCGATGCCGTAATTCATGACGAAATAGAGGAAGCCCGCGAAGAAATAGAATTCGAGGCTCATGAAGGTGCGGGAAATCACTTCCTGGGTGCGCAACAGCAGTTCGCCGACACCGATGATCGACAGTAGCGTCGAAGCCTTGACCATTTCCGCCGCCGTATTGACCCAGGCCGGCAGCGCCTGGCGAAGCGCCTGCGGTCCGAGCACATAGGCGAAGGTTTGCGGGAAGGTCAGCCCGATCGCCTTGGCGGCCTCGGTCTGACCCTTGGGGATGGACTGCAGCGCGCCGCGCACCAGTTCGCCGACATGCGAGCTGCAGAAGACCGCAAGCGCCAGCACGCCCGCCTGGAACGGCCCGAGATCGATGCCGACGGTGCTGAGCACATAATAGCTCGCCAGAACCAGCACGAGCACCGGCGTGCCGCGGATGAAGTCGGTATAGCCGCGCACCAGCCATTTGATCGGCCTGTAGCCATAGGTGAGCGCCAGGCCGACGAAAATGCCGAGGACGGTGCCGACGACGATCGCCAGCAGCGAGATCGAAATCGACACGCCGAGACCTTTGAGGAGGGGAACGCGGGCGACCCAGAGCTGATCGATGAAACCCAAATCCATGGGCGTCACCTCGGGACGGCGAGACGGCGCTCGACGGCGCGCATCAGCGCGGCCAAGAGCGAGCAGGTTGCGACGTAGAGGCAGCTCGCGACGATCCAGGTCTCGATGACGCGGAAGGTCTCGACATTGATCTTGCGCGCCTCGAAGGTCAGCTCCGGCACGGCGATGGCGGCTGCGAGCGACGTATCCTTGAACAGCGAGATCAACGTGCTGCCGAGTGACGGCAGGACGTTGCGCAGCATCAGCGGGATGATGATCGAGATGCGTATCTGCATCTCCGTAAGGCCGATCGCAAGCCCCGCCTCGCGCTGTCCCGGTGGCACGGCGATGAGGCCGCCGCGGAACACTTCGGCAAGGTAGGCGCCCGAATAGATGGCGAGCGTCAGCACGAAGCTCTGGATCTTGCCGAGCCGCACGCCGAGCTCCGGAAGGGCGAAATAGCTAAACAGCACGAGCACCAGGATCGGCGTGTTGCGGATGATCGTCACGTACAGACCGGCCGGTTTGCGCAGGAGCATGCTTTTGGAAACGAGCCCGAAGGCCGTGATCAGTCCGATCACGCAGCCGGCGAGGATAGCCACGACGGCAAGGCCAAGGCTAAGCGCCAGCCCCTGCAGCAGCAGGTCGAAGGAGCGCCAGACAGCCGCGAAATTCAATGTATAGGTCATGGGCGCACTCGCCTCTCAGCACGCTTCGGGGCGGCACCGCCGAATGGCGGCGCCGCCGTGACGAGGGCTTACTTGTACTCGACCGGGAAACCGATCTGCGGCGGGGTGAGGTCCTTGCCGAAATAGGTCTTGAACGACTTGGCGTAGAAGTCGAATTCGACACCGGTCATCGCTTCGTGCAGCGCCGTGTTGACGAAGTTCAGCCAGTCCTGGTCGCCGCGCTTGACGCCGCAGGCATAGGTCTGCGGGTTCCAGCCATAGCCGGCATCCTTATAGCGGCCCGGGTTCTGGGTCATGTACCAGGCTAGCGACGACTGGTCGGTGGCCGCCGCATCGGCGCGGCCGGATTCCAGCGCCTGATAGATCAGGTCCACCGATTCATACTGGTCGACCGTCGCGTCCGGCAGGGCGGCATGGACCATGTCCTCCGCGTAGACGTTCTGCAGCACCGAGACGGTGACAGATGATCCCGCATCCTTCAGCGCCTTGTAGTCGGCATACTTGCCGTCGCCCTTCAGCATCAGGCCGACGCCCTCGCGATAATAGGGAATGGTGAAGGCGATCTGCTGGGCGCGTTCGCCGGTGACCGTCATAAACTGGCAGGTGAGATCGACCTTGCCGGTGGTAATGTTGGGAATGCGCGCATCCGACGACTGGTTGACATATTCGATCTTGTCGGGATCCCCGAACAGCGCCTTGGCGATGATGCGCCCCATGTCAACGTCGAAGCCCTGCAGCTTGTCCTCGGCGCTCTTGAAGTGCCACGGCGCGTTCGTGCTGCCGGTGCCGAGTATCAGATGGCCGCGCGCCAGAACCTCATCAAGCTTGCTGGACGGCTGCTGCGCTTGCGCCGGCATGGCAGCGAGCGCGGCGACTGCGAGGCTCGCAGCGATGGCGAATGTCTTGAGCATCGGAGATCTCCCCTTTTCGTTCCCGGTGAATTCGTTGTCCGTTATTTTGGACATACGTCCTCAATACCGGATTGACCTATCAAATGCCTCGGGTCATAACTTGTCAAGCGGCTTCGGCGAGATTCGCCGTCCGTGCCATCTCGTGGAGGAACCGAGCCAATGCAGCTGCCGATCGAAACGCCCGCCGTGCTCGTCGATCTCGACATTGCCCGCCGTAACATTTACGCCTTCCAGGCCTATGCCGATCGGCACGGCATTCGCGTGCGTCCGCACATCAAGACGCACAAGCTGCCGCAGATGGCGGAGCTGCAGCTCGAGGCAGGGGCGATCGGCATAACCTGCCAGAAGGTCTCCGAAGCCGAGGCGATGGTCGATGGCAGCCCCCGGATCAAGGATGTGCTGATCACCTACAACATCCTCGGCGAGGCAAAGCTCGCAAGGCTGGTCCGGTTGAACGAGCGGGTAGCCCTCAGCGTGGTTGCCGACAATCCGGCGGTGGTCGACGGCATGTCCGCCGTTTTCGCCGACGCTACGAAGCCGCTCACGGTGCTCGTCGAATGCAACACCGGCGCCGACCGCTGCGGCGTCGCCTCGCCCGAGGCGGCGGCAGAGCTTGCGCGACGCGTTGCCGAGGCGCCCGGATTGCGGTTCGGCGGTTTGATGACCTATCCGCCGGCCGGCGGTGAGGCGCGGGTGCAAGCCTTCATGAGCGAAGCAAAGCGGCTGATCGAAGCGGAGGGGCTGAAGGTCCCCACCATCACGTCCGGCGGCACGCCGAGCATGATGCAGGCGGCCGAGGCACCGATCGCGACCGAGTATCGCCCGGGCACCTATATTTACAACGACCGCTCCCTCGTCGCCCGCGGCGTCGCCACATGGCAGGATTGTGCCCTCACGGTGCTTGCGACGGTCGTCTCCGTTCCGGCCGAAAACCGGGCGATCATCGACGCCGGCAGCAAGGTGCTGACCTCCGACCTGCTCGGCCTCGCCGGCTATGGCCATGTGCTCGGGCACGACGACATCCGCATCGACCAGCTATCCGAGGAGCACGGCAGGCTGGTCTGCGACGGTCCGATCCGCCTTAAGGTCGGCGAGCAGGTTCGCGTCGTTCCGAACCACGCCTGCGTGGTGACCAACATGGTCGATGCGGTCCACATTCTCGAGGCCGGTCAGCCGAAAGCCGAGTGGAGCGTTGTGGCGCGCGGTCGCGTTCTCTGACGGGGGGCCTGCGCTTCTGCCTCCTTGAAACGCTCCACGGCCCCTCGTCTGCCGTACCCCGGGACCATCGCCGTGCCAGCGGTCGACCGGCGGCGATCGCCGCGTGCCACACGTAAAGTTACTTTGGCCCAGCGCAAAAATGGGCCATGCTCCTGCGCGCCGAGCGAAGCGGTTCGGCACGGAATTCCCTGAAACGCCTAAATTAGGATACGACATTTCCCAAATCCGCCTGCCGGCGTCACATGTTTGCGTTGATGTAGTCTATTAAATTGATAGTTTTATCTGGCAAAGGATGGAGGTCGACATGCGTTCGAATAGACTTGCCGGAATGATGAAACTAGCACTTGTGGTCGGAAGCTTGCAGCTCGGCTCGATCGGTGTTGCCGCCGCCGATACGACAATCCTGAACGTGTCCTATGACCCGACGCGGGAACTCTACAAGGACTTCAACGCCGCCTTCGCGGAAAAATGGAAGGCCGATACGGGCGAGACCGTCACGATCCAGACTTCGCATGGCGGCTCGGGCAAGCAGGCCCGATCGGTGATCGACGGCCTGGAAGCGGATGTGGTGACGCTGGCGCTCGAAGCCGACATCGACGCGATTGCACAGGCGACCGGCAAGATCCCGGCGGACTGGAAGACCCGCCTCGAAAACAACAGCGCTCCCTATACGTCGACGATCGTCTTCCTGGTCCGCAAGGGCAATCCGAAGGGCGTCAAGGATTGGGGCGACCTGACCAAGGAGGGCATCCAGGTCATCACGCCGAACCCGAAGACCTCGGGCGGCGCCCGCTGGAACTTCCTCGCCGCCTGGGCTTGGGCGCGCGCCGCCAACAACGGCGACGATGGCAAGGCGCAGGAATATGTGACGCAGCTCTTCAAGCACGTTCCGGTGCTGGATACCGGCGCGCGCGGCGCAACCACCACCTTCGTCCAGCGCGGCCTCGGCGACGTGCTGCTCGCCTGGGAAAACGAAGCCTATCTTTCGCTCGAGGAACTCGGCCCCGACAATTTCGAGATCGTCACGCCGTCAACCTCGATTAAGGCCGAGCCGCCGGTGGCGCTCGTCGACGGCAATGTCGACGCGAAGGGCACCCGCAAGGTGGCGGAAGCCTACCTCAACTATCTCTACAGCGATGCCGGCCAGAAGCTCGCCGCCAAGCACTATTACCGGCCGTTCAAGCCGGAGCTTGCCGACCCGAAGGACACCGCCCGCTTCGCCGACGTGAAACTCGTCACTATTGACGAATTCGGCGGTTGGAAGGAAGCTCAGCCGAAATTCTTCGCCGATGGCGGGATCTTCGATCAGATCTACAAGCCGGGACAATAACAGCATATGGCCTTTCGCAGCAGCACGCGATGGCGGTTTCGGCAGCCGAGCGTCATTCCGGGTTTCGGATTGGCGCTCGGCGTCACACTGGCCTGGCTCACCCTTATCGTCCTCATTCCCCTCTCCGGCCTGATCTGGCGCTCGACGGGCCTCGGCTGGTCCAATTTCATGGCGCTCGTCCTCGACGAGCGCACCGTCAACGCCTTGACGATCAGCTTCGGCACCGCCTTCATCGCCGCGGTCGTCAACCTGTTCTTCGGCGTCATTCTCGCCTGGGTGCTGGTGCGCTATCGCTTCCCGGGAAAGCGGGTGATCGACGCCATGGTCGACCTGCCTTTCGCGCTCCCGACCGCGGTTGCCGGCATCGCCCTGACGGCGCTCTATGCGCCGAACGGCTGGATCGGCTCGCTGCTCGAACCGCTCGGCATCAAGATCGCCTTCACGCCAGCCGGCATAGTCGTGGCGCTCGTCTTCGTCGGCCTGCCTTTCGTGGTGCGCACGGTTCAGCCGGTCATGGAGGAAATCGACAAGGAGGTCGAAGAGGCGGCCGCGACGCTCGGCGCCAGCCGGTTTCAGACGATCAGCCGGGTCCTGCTGCCGGGACTGCTACCGGCCGGGCTGACCGGCTTTGCGCTTGCCTTTGCACGCGGCGTCGGCGAATACGGCTCGGTGATCTTCATCGCCGGCAACCTACCCTATGTTTCGGAGATCGCACCGCTGCTGATCATCATCCGTCTGGAGGAGTTCAACTATCCGGCTGCGACCGCAATCGCCACGGTGATGCTGTTCCTCTCGTTCATCATGCTGCTCGTCATCAACTCTATCCAGGCCTGGAGCAGACGGAGATACAGCAATGGCGCTTGATACCAGCACGGCCCCGACGGCGTCATCCAAACTCGTGAAAGCGGCAACATCGGAAACGCGGGTCGCGCGCCTGACGCTGATCGCAGTCGCGCTCGGTTTCGTTGCCCTTTTCCTCCTCCTGCCGCTCGCGACCGTCTTCATCGAGGCGTTTCGCAAGGGGCCGGCCGAGTTCGCGACGGCGCTTCGCGATCCCGAGACCTTTTCGGCGATCCGCCTGACGCTGATCGTCGCAGCAATCTCCGTTCCCCTGAACCTGGTGTTCGGGGTAGCGGCCGCATGGGCCATCGCCAAATTCGAGTTCAAGGGCAAGGCGTTTCTGACGACCCTGATAGACCTGCCCTTCTCCGTGTCGCCGGTGATCTCGGGCCTCGTCTTCGTCCTGCTCTTCGGCGCCAACAGCGCCCTCGGCCCCTTCCTGCAGAAGCACGGTATTCAGATTCTCTTCGCCGTGCCGGGCCTTGTGCTTGCCACCGTCTTCGTGACCTTTCCCTTCGTCGCCCGCGAACTCATCCCGCTGATGCAAGAGCAGGGAACGAGCGACGAAGAGGCGGCGCTGTCGCTTGGGGCGACCGGCTGGCAGACCTTCTGGCATGTGACCCTGCCGAACATCAAATGGGGCTTGCTCTATGGCGTGCTGCTCTGCAATGCCCGGGCGATGGGCGAGTTCGGCGCCGTGTCCGTGGTTTCTGGTCACATTCGCGGCCAAACGAACACCATGCCCTTGCAGGTCGAGATCCTCTATAATGAGTACAATTTCGTGGCTGCATTCGCGGTGGCGGCAGTCCTTGCGCTCCTGGCGCTGGTGACGCTCGTCCTGAAGACGGCGCTTGAAATCCGCTACAGCGACGAAATCGCTGCCAGCCGCAGGCATTGAAAGGTCCATACATCCATGGAAGTCCGCGTCCAGAACATACGCAAGGAATTCGGCCGCTTTCCGGCGCTCGACGACGTGTCGCTCGACATCCGCTCCGGTGAACTGATCGCGTTGCTCGGCCCCTCCGGCTCGGGCAAGACGACGCTGCTGAGGCTCATCGCCGGGCTTGAGAGTCCGACCGACGGGACGATCTTCTTCGGCGCCGAGGATGCCTCGAAGAAGACGGTGCAGCAGCGAAACATCGGCTTCGTCTTCCAGCATTATGCGCTTTTCCGGCACATGACCGTGCTTGATAACGTCTCCTTCGGGCTGAAGGTCCGGCCGGCGAGCCGCCGGCCGCCGGCCGCCGATATCCGCCGCCGGGCTCTCGACCTGCTCGAACTGGTGCAGCTGTCCGGCCTGGAAAAGCGCTATCCTGCCCAGCTCTCCGGCGGCCAGCGCCAGCGGGTGGCGCTGGCACGCGCCATGGCGGTGGAACCGAACGTCTTACTGCTCGACGAGCCCTTCGGCGCGCTGGACGCGCAGGTGCGTAAGGAACTGCGCAAGTGGCTGCGGGAAATCCACGACCGCACCGGCCACACGACGGTTTTCGTGACCCATGACCAGGAGGAGGCCCTCGAACTCGCCGACCGAGTCGTGGTGATGAGCAAGGGTGCGATCGAGCAGGTCGGCACACCCGACGAGATCTACGACCACCCGATCTCGCCCTTCGTCTATGGCTTCATCGGCCAGTCGAACTGCATCGACGTGACGCTTTCGAGCGGCGAGATCTGGTTCGAGGACCGCCCGATCGGCCTGCGCGCCACAAGCGAGCCGGACGGGGCGGCAACGCTCTACTTCCGTCCGCACGACATCGAACTCATCGATGGCTGCGGCGGCTGTCTCGCGGGCCTAGTGACGACGAGCCGCCGCGTCGCCGGCACACGGCACCTCGAGATCGATCTCGGCAAGACCCACCCTCCGGTCGAGATCGAATTGCCGCCGGAGCGCGCCTCATCGACCGACCACACCCGTGTCGCCTTCCGGCCGACCAAGTGGACGCTCTTCCGCAAGGAAGGGGATGTCGCAGCCGTCTCGAGAGAGGTGGAAGCACCGGTGAGCGAGCTGGCACGCACCGGCACCTGAAGCGGCATCACAGTGCCGCGTCGTGACGCGGCACTGGCTGGCGCCGACTTCCGGTTTACTCTATCGGAGGGATAGCATCGGGCGAGATCGATCGATCCGATCCCGTTCCTCGGATTGCTGCCCGCCGCGCGTGGAGCCACCGCATGACCGTCATCGAAGAGCTTGTTCAATCCCTCGGCGAGGCCGTATTGACCGGCGACCGCATCGGCGACCGTTATCGCAGCGATGCCAGCCTGACGGGACGCAGCCTGCCGAAGGCGGTCGTTCGCCCGGCAGGTGCAGCCGAGGTCGCCATCGCCCTGAAAATCTGCAACGAACACCACCAGAACGTCGTGCCGCAGGGCGGCATGACCGGTCTGGCTGGCGGCGCCAACCCAAAGACCGAAGACATCGTCATCTCCCTTGAGCGGATGTCCGGCATCGAGGAGATCGACAGCGCCGCTGCCACGATGACGGTGCTTGCAGGAACGCCGCTCGACGTGGCGCAGCGCGCCGCCGAGCAGGCCGGGTTCCTGCTGCCGATCGACCTCGGGGCCCGCGGCTCCTGCCAGATCGGCGGCAATCTCGCCACCAATGCCGGCGGCATCCGGGTCATCCGCTACGGCGTGACCCGCGACAATGTGCTGGGCCTGGAAGCCGTGCTCGCAGACGGTACCGTGCTCTCCTCGCTGAACAAGATGGTGAAGAACAATACCGGCTATGATCTCCGGCAGCTCTTCATCGGCTCGGAGGGCACGCTCGGCATCATCACCCGCGCCGTTCTCCGGCTCCGCCCCTTGCCGACGGGTCGCCTGACGGCGCTCTGCGCCCTCGCCAGCTATGCCGATGTCGCCGCCTTGCTCAAGCGGGCGCAGCAGCAGCTGCCCGGCCTGTCGGCTTTCGAGACGATGTGGGAAAGCTTTTTTCGCTTCATTTGCGAGGCCGAAGGCCTGCGGCTTTTCGAGACATCGCCCGCCTTCGCCGTGATCATCGAACAGGATAGGCACGGCCGCGACGGCGAGCGCGACGCATTCGAGGTCTTTCTTGGACAGGTGCTCGAAGACGGGTTGATCGGCGATGCGCTGATCGCGCAGTCGGAAAAAGAAGCGCAGACCTTCTGGCGCGTCCGCGAAGGGCACGCGCTCGACCGGCTGCCGTCGCTCGCCAATTTCGACGTCAGCCTGCCGATCGGGGCGATCGGCCGTTTCGCCGAGGCGTGCGGCGCCGCACTCCACGAGGCGTTTCCCTCAGCCCATGTGTCCTTCTTCGGCCATGTCGCCGACAGCAACCTGCACATCGCCTTCTCGGCCCCGGATGCGCCCGAGACGCTGCATGCGGTCGACGAGATCGTCTACACCCTCGTCGGCCGCTACCACGGCTCGATCTCTGCGGAACACGGCATCGGTACCCTGAAACGCGATTTTCTCGACCGATCCCGCAGTCCGGCAGAGATCGAGGTCATGCGGCGCATCAAGACCGCGCTCGATCCGAACGGCATCCTCAATCCGGGTAAGGTGCTCATCTAAAGCCAGGAGGCTGGCGATTTCGGGAGCCGGCCCTCTGGATCGATGACGTCGAGCTGCGCTCCGCTCCGGCCGTTCCAGCGCCAGAGGGCGACACATGTGCCGCCGGGCGACATGTAGGACGGATAGATCACGCCGTCATAGCCGCGCTTCAGAAGGTCGGCCCGGGTCTTGTGGGTCTGCGGCATTGAGCCCCTGTCGAGTGCGTCGCGCCATTCGCAGCGGTGGATCGCCTCTTCCAGCCGGAGTTCGGCAAGCACATCGCCACTCGTCAGGTCCGCCAGCTTCGCGTCGCGAAGCTCGAGTTGGACGATCAGCGCCGGATGCTGCACGAAACCCTGGTTATATTCGGCCCAAGCGGTGGAAAGCTCCCGCGCCGCGTAGATCGTCGGCGTGCCGACGGGATTCCATCGGCCACCGAACCGGGCGGCACCCTCTCCGGAAAGCGGCATATGCGCCCAGCGGGGCACGAAGGCACGCCAGAGCGTCATCGGCTCCGCCGGCGACATTTGTTCCTGATCGGAGCGGGACGCGGGCGGAGATCCGCTCACACTTCTCCTCATCCTCAGGCGTAGACGCCGGCGCGGATGGCCTCGAGATAGGCGAGGACCTTGTCGGCCTTGCCTTCGCCGACCAGGTCATAAGCGGTCTTGCCGGCCCAGCCGGGGATCGGCTGATGTTTGAACCAAATGACGGCGCGGGCTTCGTCGCCGGCCATTTCAGACGCCATTGCGAGGATGCGGACGACCTTGCTCAAAGCGCTGTCGACCTTTCGCGCGCCAGACTTTGCCGTCAGCGTGTTGCGTGCCACGCCGATCAGCTTGGCGAGTTCGGCAAGTGTGACGCCGAGCCGGTCGGCGACGAGGCGTGCCGACAGGTACGGCGAATGATCATCCCCGAAGAGTGCCGCCGGAATCTGGAAGTCGACAGCCATCATGACAAACTCGATCCTATTTTGAGCAGTCCACTATTAAATTAGGATTAGATACGGCGCAATTCAAGCCCAATTTCCGCCACTGCATGTCTCCGTGAATCGATCTCGATTAAAGACATGCAGCAATTCAAACGGCGACCCTTGCGCCTTTGAAAAGACGCGCAGCGCTTTAGGAAGCTCAGCTCCGCCAGGACGGTTCGCGGCGCTCGAAGAAGGCCGCGACCCCCTCTTGCGCTTCTTTGGTTTCCCAGGTGTCGGCGAGTTGCTCTATCGTCGAAGCGATGACGACATCGGTAATCGGGCTGCCGAGCGACCGCGCAAGCCGCTTGGCACGGCCGGCGGCTCCCGGAGCCGCCACCAGGTAGGACGCGACTTCGGCCTCTACGGCGGCATCCAACGTGGCAACGTTCGAGACCATCGAGACCAGGCCAGCGGTTTTCGCCTCTTCGGCCCCGAAAATCCGCGCCGACATGAACATAGGCCGCGCCCTCGCCTCCCCGATCCGGGCGACGACATAGGGGCTGATGGTAGCCGGGATAAGCCCGAGGCGGGTTTCCGTCAGCCCGAATTTCGCCCCGCGCTCGGCGACGACGGCATCGCATACGCTGATCAGCCCCACCCCACCGCCGAAGGCGCTGCCGTGGACCCGCGCGATCAACGGTTTCGGCATCTCGTTCAAAGCCTTGAACATCATCGCCAGCCGCGTCGCCTCGGCGATCCGCGTCGGCCTGTCTGCCGCGAACTGCCGCCGCATCCACTCCAGGTCGCCGCCCGCGCAAAAACTCTTGCCTTCCGCTTCGAGAACGACCGCCCGCACGGTCTGATCGGCTCCAAGCCGGCCGGCAATCTCCGTGAGTTCGCCGATCATCAAGGCCGAGAGCGCGTTGTGCTTTTCAGGGCGCGCGAGCGTCAGCCGGACAATGCCGCGTTCGTCGCGGTCGTAGCGGATCGTTTGGTAGATCATGCCGTACTCCTCAAGGAGCGCGCGAAGGCGGCGGCCTGTTCGAGCTTCTCGGCGTCGAGTCCGGTGGAAAAGCCCCTCTTCCCTAGAAGCGCGTTGACCGCGACCGTATCCACATTGCCTGCGGCGCCGGGTGCATAGGGGCATCCGCCAAGGCCGCCGGCAGATGCGTCGAACACTCTGAGACCGTGCTCCAGCGAAACCGCGATATTCTCGAGCGCACGGCCTGACGTGTCGTGGAAGTGACCGGCGAGCTTCGTTGCGGCAATCTCGCCGAGCACCGCTTCCAGCATGGCGTCGACGGCTTCCGGGGTCGCTCGTCCAATCGTATCGCCGAGGCTGATCTCGTAGCAGCCGAGGCCGGAAAGCAGCCGCACCAGGCGGGCAGCAGCCTGCGGCGCGATAGGCCCCTCGTAGGGGCATTCGACGACGCAGCTCACATAACCGCGCAGCGGAATGCGGTTATGACGGCTCGCCTCCGCCACCGGACGGAACCGCTCGATGCTTTCGGCGATCGAACAGTTGATGTTCTTCTGGGAAAAACTCTCGGAGGCCGAGGCGAAAATCGCCACCTCGTCGGCGCCGGAGGCAAGGGCCGCCTCGAAGCCGCGCATGTTCGGTGCCAGCGCCGTGTAGCGCGTGCCGTGGCGCCGCGCAATGCCCGCCATCACGGCCGGAGCATCGGCCATCTGCGGCACCCAGCGCGGGCTGACGAAGCTCGTCACCTCGATCCGCTCGTAGCCGCAGTCGGAGAGCAGGTCGACAAGCCTGATCTTGTCGCCGGTATCGACGAGTCTGGCCTCGTTCTGCAGACCGTCGCGCGGCGCCATCTCGACGATCGTGACGTGCTCGCTTTTCTGCGAGGTCATTCGGCCGCCTCCTCGTGAAGCTTGACGAGCACGGTGCCTTCACTGACCTGCGCGCCCTCCGCCACGTGCACGCTCGCTACCTTGCCTTCCCGCGTCGCCGAGAGCGTAAGCTCCATTTTCATCGCCTCCATGACGACGAGCGGCTGGCCCTTGGCGACCGCCTCGCCGGCGCCGACGCGCACCAGCTTGATGAGTCCCGGCATCGGCGCGATGAGTTCGTCGTCGGCGATCTCGCTCGTGTGCCCGCCCGAAAGCGAATCCGGCAGGTGGAAGACGAGGTTGCGGCCACCGAAGAACAAGGTCAATGTCTCGCCGTCCTTGAGGAAGCGAAGCATCCGCTTCTGCCCGGCCACTTCGAGCCGGGCGCCGTCCTCGAACCGCTCGAGCACCAGGATCGGCAGCGTGCTCGACCCCGCATGCACTGCGAACTGGTCGCGGCCGCGGGCCTTGAGGGTCGCCGCCACGCGGACTCCGCCATGCTCAACCGTCACCGTCCGTTGCGCGTCGCCCCATATCTGCCAATAGCCGAGCGACGACCAGGGATCGCTTTTTATGGCCAGCTCGAGGACGCCGGTCGCGACGACTGCCGCCAGCGCCAACGCCTCGTCGTCGGCCGCGGCCGGCGCCGTCAGCCGCTCGATTTCGCGGTCGATCAGACCCGTATCGGGCCTGCCAGAGCGGAAATCGTGTTCTTCGGTCAGGCGGATGAGGAAGTCGAGATTGGTGACCGTGCCGCCGATCTGGCATTCCTTGAGCGCGGCCTGCAACTGGCCAAGGGCCGCCGACCGGTTGGGGCCATGGACGATCAGCTTGGCGATCAACGGATCGTAATAGGGCGTCACCATGTCGCCCTGCCGCACTCCGGAATCGATCCGCGCCTTGCCTTCCGGAAAGTGCAGGTGCTGCAACCGGCCGATCGCCGGCAAGAATCCCTTGGCGGGGTCCTCCGCATAGATCCGTGCCTCGAACGACCAGCCGTCGATCGTGATGTCGGTCTGCTTTTTCGGCAGAGGCTCCCCGGCGGCAACCCGCAATTGCCACTCGACGAGGTCGAAGCCGGTAATCGCCTCCGTCACCGGGTGCTCCACCTGCAGCCGGGTGTTCATCTCCATGAAAAAAAATTGATCCGGCCAGAGCCCGTTCGAAACGTCGGCAATGAATTCGACCGTCCCGGCGCCGACATAGCCGATCGCCCGCGCCGCAGTGACCGCCGCATCGCCCATGGCGCGGCGCACCTCGGCGGTCATCCCCGGGGCCGGCGCCTCCTCGATCACTTTCTGGTGCCGACGCTGCAGCGAGCAGTCGCGTTCGAACAGATGAACGAAATTGCCGTGCCGGTCGCCGAAGACCTGGACCTCGATGTGGCGCGGTCTGGTCAGATATTTTTCGATCAGCACCGAGCCGTCGCCGAAGGCGGCTTCGGCCTCCCGCCGGGCGGCGTCCAGCGCCGAGGCGAAGTCCTCCCGCCGGTCGACCCGCCGCATGCCCTTTCCGCCGCCGCCGGCGCGCGCCTTGATCAGCACCGGATAGCCGATTTCGGCCGCCTCCCCGGCAAGGAAGCCAGCATCCTGCTCTTCGCCGTGATAGCCGGGCACGACCGGAACGCCGGCGCGCTCCATCAGCGCCTTGGCGGCGTCCTTCAGCCCCATGGCGCGGATCGCATCCGCAGAGGGCCCCACGAATACCATGCCCGCCGCTTCGACGGCGGCGGCAAAGTCGGCATTCTCCGAAAGAAAGCCGTAGCCGGGATGAATGGCATCCGCCCCGACGCTTCTCGCCGCCCAGATGATCCGCTCGATTGACAGATAGCTCTCGGAGGCCGCCGCCGCGCCGATCCTCACTGCCTCGTCGGCCAGCGCCACGTGGAGCGCGTCGTCGTCGGCATCGGAATAGACGGCGACGGTGCGGATGCCGAGCCGGCGGGCGGTGCCTATGACGCGGCAGGCAATTTCACCGCGATTGGCTATCAGGAGCTTCGAAAACATACGCCTCTCTTCCGCTTATTGCGCCGCCACCACTTCGACTTCGAGGAGCCAGGCGGAATCGAAGATTCCGGCAACCACCACTGTCATCGCCGGCGCCAGCGCACCCAGATAGTCGTTGCGGATCTCGCGGTTCGCCGCGAGATGATGCCTGTCGGCGAGATAGGTCGTCACCTTGACGATGTCGGCCTTCGACATGCCCGCCGCCTTCAGCTGCGCATCGACATTCAGCCACACCTGGCGCGCCTGCGCCTCGAAACCGTCCGGCACGATGTCGCTTGAATTCATCGGCACCTGACCGCTGACGAAGAGCAGTCGCCGGAAATTCTCGATGCTCACGGCCTGCGAGTAGCCGCCGCGCGGCTGCGGTGCGCTCAGGGCGTTGATATTGTCGCGCTTCATTCCCCAAGCTCCTACATCCTGAACAGCCCGAAACGCGTGTCCTCGACCGGCGCGTTCAGCGCTGCCGAGAGCGACAGCGCCAGCACCTCCCGGCTCTTGCGCGGATCGACGACGCCGTCGTCCCACAGACGCGCCGAGGCATAGAGCGGATGGCTCTGCCGCTCGAAAAGATCGAGAACCGGCTGGCGAAATCGTGCTTCCTCCTCTTCGTTCCAGGGCGTTCCGGCGCGCCTCAGCGCCTCGCCGCGCACAGTCGAAAGCACGCCCGCCGCCTGCTCACCGCCCATCACCGAGATGCGGCTGTTCGGCCAGGTCCAGAGAAAGCGCGGAGAGAAGGCCCGGCCGCACATGCCGTAATTGCCGGCCCCGAACGAGCCGCCGACCAGCATGGTGATTTTCGGAACCTTGACGGTCGCGACCGCCGTCACCAGCTTGGCGCCGTGCTTGGCAATGCCCTCGGTCTCGTATTTGCGGCCGACCATGAAGCCGGTGATGTTCTGCAAAAAGACGAGCGGGATTTTGCGCTGGGCGCAGAGCTCGACGAAATGAGCACCCTTCAGCGCCGATTCGGAGAACAGCACGCCGTTGTTGGCGACGATGCCGACCGGGATGCCGTGGACATGGGCAAAACCGCAGACGAGCGTCGTGCCGAAACGCGCCTTGAACTCGTCGAAGCGCGAGCCGTCGACGATCCGGGCGATCACCTCGCGGATTTCATAGGGCGTCTTCAGATCGCCCGGTACGATGCCGGCGATCTCGTCGGGATCGTAGAGCGGCGGTTCCGGTACGCGAAGTTCGACGGAATGCGGCTTCTCGCGGTTGAGCCCCGCGACGGCGCGGCGGGCGAGCGCCAGCGCGTGCGCGTCGTCGCGCGCCAGGTGGTCGGCAACGCCGGAGAGCCGGGTGTGCACGTCGGCGCCGCCGAGATCCTCGGCCGACACCACCTCTCCGGTCGCGGCACGGACCAGCGGCGGGCCGGCGAGAAAGATCGTCCCCTGGCCCTCGACGATGATCGTCTCGTCGGACATCGCCGGCACATAGGCGCCGCCGGCCGTGCAGGAGCCCATGACCACGGCGATCTGCGGAATCCCGGCCGCCGACATATTGGCCTGATTGTAGAAGATGCGGCCGAAGTGATCGCGATCCGGGAAGACCTCGTCCTGGCTCGGCAGGTTCGCGCCGCCGGAATCGACCAGATAGACGCAGGGAAGCCGGTTTTCGGCGGCGATCTCCTGGGCCCTCAGATGCTTCTTCACCGTGATCGGATAATAGGTGCCGCCTTTGACGGTCGGGTCGTTGCAGACGACCATGCATTCGCGGCCGGAGATCCGCCCCATGCCGGCAATCAGCCCGGCGCCGGGCGCGTCGCCGTTATACATCCCGTGTGCAGCCGTGGCCGCGATTTCCAGAAAGGGCGTGCCCGGATCGACGAGGGCAGCGACCCGGTCGCGCGGCAGGAGCTTGCCGCGGCTGACATGGCGCTCGCGCGCCGTTTCTCCGCCGCCGCCGGCCGCCAGCCGCACCGCTTCCTCTATCGTCGAGATCGCCTCCGCCATGGCGGCCCGGTTTGCCTTGAACACATCCGAGGATGGCGAGATGTGCGATCGCAAGATTGTCATTGTCCCCCAGCCCTGCCCTTCCTCAGTCAAGCGGCGCCCCTCGGTCTATAGCGTCCTCTGTACGCCTGAAGGACGCACGGCGCCGTAGTGGCTATTTCGTCTCGGCAAACAGTTCGCGGCCGATCAGCATGCGGCGGATCTCGCTCGTGCCGGCGCCGATCTCGTAGAGCTTGGCGTCGCGCAGCAGCCGGCCGGCCGGATAGTCGTTGGTGTAGCCGTTGCCCCCGAGCGCCTGGATCGCCTCGAGCGCCATGGCGGTTGCCTTCTCGGCCGCATAGAGAATGCAGCCGGCAGCGTCCTTGCGGGCCGTCTCGCCGCGGTCGCAGGCCGCCGCCACTGCATAGACATAGGCGCGCGCCGCATTCATCGTCACATACATGTCGGCAAGCTTCCCCTGCATCAGTTGGAATTCGCCGATCGGCTGGCCGAACTGCTTGCGCTCATGGAGATAGGGGACGACGACATCGAGGCAAGCCGCCATGATGCCGAGCGGCCCGGCGGAAAGCACCACCCTCTCGTAGTCGAGGCCCGACATCAGCACCTTGACGCCCTCGCCGACCTTGCCGAGCACATTTTCTTCAGGCACCTCGCAATCCTTGAAGACAAGTTCGCAGGTGTTCGAGCCGCGCATGCCGAGCTTGTCGAGCTTCTGACCGGTCGAGAAGCCGGAGAAGGCCTTCTCGACGAGAAAGGCGGTGATGCCGCGCGGCCCGGCGGCAGGATCGGTCTTGGCATAGACGACCAGCACATCGGCATCGGGGCCGTTGGTGATCCACATCTTGCTGCCGTTCAAGACGTAGCGGTCGCCGCGCTTGTCGGCCTTGAGCTTCATCGAGACCACGTCCGAACCGGAGCCCGGCTCCGACATGGCGAGCGCCCCGACATGCTCGCCAGAGATCAGCTTCGGCAGGTATTTCGCCTTTTGCTCGGCGTTGCCGTTGCGATTGATCTGATTGACGCAGAGATTGGAATGGGCGCCGTAGCTCAGGCCGACCGAGGCCGAGGCGCGGCTGATCTCCTCCATGGCGACGCAATGGGCGAGATAGCCGAGCCCGGCGCCGCCATAGGCCTCGTCGGCGGTGATGCCGAGCAGGCCGAGTTCGCCCATCTCCCGCCAGAGCGGCGCCGGAAAGGCGTTGCTGCGATCCATTTCATCCGCCAGCGGCGCAATCCGCTCGGAGGCGAACCGCCGCACGCTGTCGCGCAACGCGTCGATCTCTTCGCCCAGGGCGAAGTTCAATCCAGCTTCAAACATTCCGTTCTCCTCCCGACGCCCGCCGACGATCTCCTCACCGACGAACAGGCCGGCATATGTTACCGCTATGCGGGCCTCTCGCGAACGATAACATCGCTGCCGGCTAATTTCCTTCCAAAGAGCCGGGCGGCCAAGCACGAATTGCAAAAGAAGAAGGTGGGCAAGCGGCGCAACCATGCTTTGATGGCGAAAGGCGTAGATGCCCGTCTACTGTCCAGCGCTGGAGGTAAGGCGGAGGCGATTCCTTGGTTCAGCGCAAAGGTGCAGAGCCGGCCCGATCTCTGGGCATTTGCCTCGAATTTCTCACATTCGCCATTCCATATAGGACATGCCGAAGCGCACCGACAAAGCAGGCATGGCCTTCCTCGTGCTTATCTGCATCCTCATCGCTCTTGTGGTCAGTATTCTCGCACTCGATCCGGGCGTTCAGGAGCCCCCACCCGTCAGACCGGCAATCGTTCCGGATAACTAAAGCACGCGTTGCTTACTGCACGCGATGCGCTTTATGCATGTCATTACCCAAACCGCTGCGCAATTTTGGACATGAGTCCGTTCGCGCAGCCGATATCCGAGAGATCGCTGGTGGCCCTTGCCTACCGTGTCGGAATATGGCCCCATCATCAGCCTGCCTGCGGCAACAGTTGGGGCTTCGGATGTCTGAGAAACCGGAAATTTTAAATCAAGTCCTGGCCGATTTGATCAGTGATCAAATCGAGCTGCGTCATGCAAACGAACTTCGAGCAGTTCTCTCAACCGGCAATGAAATCACCATGCACGGAAAGTTCACCGTCGGTCGAGACTTCATCATCTACAGAACGACGAAGGATGACAGCGGCAAATGGGCGATGACGCCCTTCACACACATTGTGCAATTGATAATTTGATACTTGGCAGAGGCGGGTCCCCCGAAGGAGTCGAGTGAACTGGCTGCCGCCTTGTCGGGTGTCTCTACGATTGATCGAAAGAATTCACGCCTCGCCGCGCGGGCGGGCGATGTCGTTCACCCCGTCCGCATCCGGCGCCTGGCCGTAGCTCATGCGCTGCATCTGGGCGATGACGCGCTCCATCTCGTCGTCAGGCAGGATCGGCGGTTCGCCAAGGGTGAGAGCCTGGACATAGATCCGCGACAGCGTCTCGACCTCGATCGCAAGCCAGAGCGCCAATTCGAGCGTCTTGCCGAGCGAAATCTGGCCATGCTGGCCAAGCAGGCAGGCGGTCCGGTCCTTGAGTGCGGCAAGCGCGTTGTCGGAAAGCGCCTGCGTGCCGAAGGTCGCGTATTCGGCGCAGCGGATCGTCGTGCCGCCGGCAATGCCCGTCATGTAATGAAAACTCGGAATGGTCTTGTGGTGGCAGGCGAGCGTCGTTGCATAGATCGAGTGACAATGGAGCACGACGTTGATATCGGTGCGGGCGCGCAGAATATCACGATGGAACCGCCATTCGGACGACGGCCTATGGCCGACATAGGTTCCATCGAAATCCATCTCGACCAGATCTTCCGGCTGCATCGTCTCGTAAGGCATGGAAGATGGGGTGATCAGGAACCCCTCGCCGGCACGAACGGAAAGATTGCCGGCCGTTCCCTGGTTGATGCCGCTCGAATTCATCCGCCGGCAGATGTCCACCATCTCGCGCCTCAGTGCCAGCTTGTCGGTCGTCGGGTCTTCAGCCATGGAAGCTTCCTTTCGCGTGTTCGACTTCATTTCGCTTGCCCGGCGCTGCGCAGGCAAGGGCCCGCCAATCGGCGGCGTAACATATGAGCTCGGGTGTGAGTTGCTTGAGATTTGTCGGCTCCCCGAGGGCAAGTGGCGCCGGATGCCGGCGCCACTCCTGGCCGGCAAGCAGCGCCGCACCGGCGGCGACGCCATAGGCATCGAGGTTGATGCGCACCTTGCGGTCGGGAAGCAAGGATGCCACGAGCCCCGCATAGAGCGGATCGCGCAGAAAACTTCCATCGAGGACGACGAGGCGATCATCTGAAAGCATGTCGATGCACTCCGCAGTCAACAGCGCGCAACAAAGGAGCGCCAGGGCCTTCCGTTCCATCGGCTCCGCGACCGGCGGACCCAGGATTTGGCCGCGTCCGGCGCTGCCGGGAAAAATGCCATCCCCCTCTCCGAAGGAGGGAACGGCGAAGGTGCGCTGCGCTATCAGACGTGCAACGGTTTCGGGCGGCACAGGCTCGGCCGGCGGATCGCTGCCGGCGATCTGCGAGAATTCCCGCCCTCCCATGGTCAGAATGCCGCCGAGCGGATTGCCGAAAACATCGCTGTTCAAGGTCATGCCGCGATGTTCGTCGAGCCGCTCGACCGCCGTCGAACCGGAAAAACCGACGATCCAGGTCCCCGTCGAGATGACCGTGAAATCCCGCAGCCCCGCGGCGTGGTAGCGATAGTGATTGAGGCTGCTGTCATGGCCGCCCGTCAGCACGGGCAGTCCTTCCGGCAGATCGAAGCGGCGGGCAAGTTCGGAACGGAGGGGCCCCAGCGCCTGCCAGGCCTTGGCGAAGGGCGGCATCAGGCGCTGCCAGCCGCGGGTGCTGACGATCGGCGCCCAGCGCCCTTCCGCGACATTCCAGAGATGCGACTGGGCGCCGAGGAAACTCGCTTCCGAGGCGGCTACACCGGAAAGCCGCCAGGCCCAATATTGCGGCAGGCCGAGATACCAACGCGCTTTTCCGAACCCGCCCGGCTCCCGCTGCTCCATCCAATAGAGCTGGCGGGCCTGGTGCGTCGCGCCATGCATGGTCGCACTGCCGCGGTCGAGAAAGCTGCCGGCGAGCGGTGCATAGCCGTCGCGGATGTCGACCGGCAATGGCTGCTCATAGTCGACCATCGGAAGTGCTGCGCCGTCGCCGGCATCCGGATCCGCGCCGGTCAGCACACCGCCGGAGCCATGTCCGGAGGTGACGAAGGCGTCGAAGGCATGGCGGCGCGAGAGGATCGCCAGCGTCTCGAAGATCCAATCGCTTAAGGCATTCAGATCGTGATGGCGCCAGGGCGGTCCGGGCAGAACGGGGTTTGGGACGCTGAGGGTCTCGACGATCGTGCCGTCCGCCTGGGCGGCGCTGAGCTTAACATTGGTCTTGCCGACGTCGAGGACGGCGATCATCGCCTTTGCACTTCCTCGATCGCTCACCGCTGCCTCCACTTCCTATTGCTCTGGAGCAACAGGCGGCCAACAGAACCTGGCCGCCTGTTGAGGTCTTCAGATCAGCCCATATTGCCTGGCCTTGTTGCGCAGGAAGGGCAGGCCATTGCCCATCACTTCCTCCTCATCCTTGGCGACCGGCCGCCAGACCGCAAGGCCGTAGGCCACTTCCGGCGGCATGTTGATGAAGCTCTCCATGGCGAGACCGCCCGTGAAGCCGATGGCGGCAAGCGTCGAGAAGATTTCATCCCAGCCGCAGGTGCCGGAGCCGGGCGTGCCGCGGTCGCTCTCCGACAGGTGAATATATTTCAGATGCTCGCGTGCATCGAGAATGCCCTTGCCGACGCCCTTCTCCTCGATGTTCATGTGGTAGGTGTCGAGATGGACGAAAATGTTGTCGGCACCGACGCGCTCGATCATCTTCACTGCCTGCCAGCCGGTATTGATCAGGTGGTTCTCATAGCGGTTGACGGCCTCGACGCCGATTTCGATGCCGCGCGACTTGGCGTGCTTGGCGGCGGCCTCGAGCACCCGGGCGATATTGTCGTATTCCGCGAGCGTCGGCGGCACGCCGGTGCGCTCGCCGATGCCGCCATAGATGACTCCGGAAAGCGCCTCGCCGCCGAGCTCCGCGGTCTTGTCGATCGCGACCTTCAGATGCTCGATCGCCGCATCCGGCCGCACCGAGGCCCAGGCGCGCTCGGGCAGGCCGAGCGAGCAGAGCGCCCGCAGCCGGTTTTTCTCGAGCAGCGCACGGGTATGTTCCGTATCGACGGCCGGCGGGTTCAGCATCGGGATCTCGATGAAATCGACCTCGTATTTGACGGCGGCTGCCACCGCCCGCTCCGCACCCGGACGGTCCCAGTTCATGGTCCACATGCTCGTATGGACGCCAAATCCCTGCATGGTCATGATCCTCTTCTGATGATGGAAACCCTGATTTTCGAAGCGACCCAGCGAAGGATCATCACGCCGACGAGCAGGATTCCCCAGACGGCGGTCGCAAGATGCTGGTTGGCCCCTATGAGATTGAGGCCGGACGATAGAAGCTGCAGCACCACCAGCGCCACGAAGACGGGAATGACCCGGCCGAAGCCGCCGAACGGATTGACGCCGCCGAGGAAGCAGGCAAGCACGGTGATCAGCAGGTAGGACTCGCCGTGACCGATGCGCACCGAATTGAACCGTGCCAGCATGATGATGCCGGCAATGGCGCACATCATCCCGGAGAGCGTGTAGACGAGGACGATCGCCTTGCGCGTATTGATGCCGGAATAGCGGGTCGCCTCGAGATTGGAGCCGATCATGTAGGTATTGAAGCCGAGCTTGGTGCGGCCGAGCAGCACGTGCCAGCCGAGCACGCAGACAATGAAGACGATGAGCGGTACGGGGATGCCGGCGATCGAACCATGGCCAATCGGTCCCATGAAGGCGGGGAACCCGGAAATGTCGCCGCCACGCGTCAGGAACTCGCCGAGCCCGCGCAGGAAAATCATCATCGACAGCGACACGAGGATCGGATGGGCGCGGGTGAAGGCGATCACCAGCCCCATGACGACGCCGCTTGCCGCGCCGACCAGAAGCGCCAGTAGACAGCCGACGATGAAGATGCCGACGCCAGCATCGACGCCGCCATTCTCCCTGAGGACCCAGGCGACCGTAAGCCCGGCGATATTCGCCGTGAAGGTGATCGCCAGATTGAGGCCGCCGGTGAGGATCGGCAGCAGCATGGCAAGCGTCAGCAGGCCGAGTTCGGGCAGTTGGAAAGCGACGGAGCCGAAGGTTGCGGCACTCAGGAACTGCGGCGAGGCAAGTCCGAAGACAAGGACGACGGCGACGAAGGCGAGGCCGGGTCCGGCCATCTCCGGCCCGAGGGCCGTTTTGACGCGCTCGAGGATTGTGCTCATCGTCCCCCTCCCTTCTGGCCGACGAAGGGCACCAGACGTTCGATGCGCGTATTGGAAAGCGTGATGGCGAGCAGGATGATGGCGCCGACGATCATCTTGAAGGCAAAGGGTGAGACGCCCATCAGGTTGAGGCCGTTCTGGGTGATGGAGATCAGGAGAACGCCGAGCACGCAGCCGAGCACCGAACCCTTGCCGCCGCCGAGGCGAGCGCCGCCGAGGACGACCGCAGCAAGCACGTCGAGTTCGCGGCCGTAAAGCGCGTTCGGCACCACCTCCTGGGCATAATGCGCCTGGATCAGCCCGCCGATGCCGGCCATCAGGCCGAGCCAGCCGAAGGCGATGAACTGCATCGCGCCTATGTTGATGCCGAAGCGGCGCGCGCCCTCCGGGTTGTCGCCGAAGGCGTAGAGCTGCCGGCCGATCGTGGTGCGGGTGATCAGCATCCAGGTGGCTACGACACAGATCACCATCACGAGAACCGGCAGCGTGATCTCGATCCAGGTCCCGTCCGGCATTTCATGCTCGAAGAGGATGACACGGTCGGTCAGCCAGTCGGGCAGGTCGTAGATCGACACGCCCCGGGTGAAGAACATCAGCAGCCCGAAATAGATGTTGAACGTGGAGATCGTCGCGACGATTGAGATGATCCGGAAGCGGTGGATCAGGAAGGCGTTGACGCAGCCGAGCAGCACGCCGAACGAGGCGGCGATCAGAAGCCCGGAGACCCAGCCGCCGCCGCCGATCCAGCCGAGCACGATCGCGGTGCAATATTGCACGACCGAAGCGGAGACGGCAAAGGAGATGTCGATGCCGCCGGCAATTAGCACGACCAGCAGGCCGACGGCGAAGATGATGTTGACCGCGCTGATATTGAGGAGGTCGAAGGCGTTGCCGAGCGAGAAGAAGTTCGCCGTGGCGAAGGAAAGCACGGTGCTGATGACAATGATCACTGCCAGCAGCGAGAATTCGGTCGCGTGAGTGCGGATCAGGCTACGCATAGACGGCCGCCTCGATGTCTTCCAGCCGCGCCTGGCGCGGATCATAGCTGCCGACGATCCGCCCCTGCGCCATATGCAGGACGCGGTCTGCGTTGAAATAGACTTCCGGCACCTCGTCGGAGATCAGGATGATTGCTAGGCCGCTCTCGGCGAGGCTGGCCACGATGTCGAAGATGCCGGCGCGGGCGCCGACATCGACACCAACCGTGGGGCAGTCGAGAATGAGGACCTTCGGATCCGTGGCGAGCCATTTGGCGATCGCCACACGCTGCTGGTTGCCGCCCGAGAGCGTCGATATTGCATCGGCCTGGCGGCCGATCTTGACGCCAAGATCGGCGATCCAGCGCGAAACGAGGCTGCGCTTGCGGTCCTCGGAGAGCAGCCCGCCGGAAAGGATCTTTCGCAACGAGGCGATCACCAGATTGTCGGCGATCGCCTGCGGCTGGATGAGCCCGAGCGACAGCCGGTCCTCCGAGAGATAGGCGACGCCAGCCTTGATCGCATCGCGGTTCGAGGTGAAGCGAACGTCCCGCCCCTCGATGCTGATCGTGCCGGAGACGGGCCTCAGCATGCCGAAGAGGGCGAGCGCCAGCTCGGTCCGCCCGGCCCCCAGCAGCCCGGTAATGCCGACCGTTTCGCCGCGCCGGACTGTGAGCGAAATGTCCTCGAACTGGCCGGGCCGGGTCAGCCCCCGAACATCAAGCACCACCGGCTGATCGTCCTTCGCGCGTGCGCGGACATGCTGGTCGAAGATCTTGCCGGTCATCAGTTCGGTGATGCGCGACTGCGTCATGCCGGCGGCGGGATAGACCCCGACCAGCGCCCCGTCGCGCAGCACCGTGATGCGGCTTGAAATCTCCAGCACCTCGGCGAGCCGGTGGCTGACGAAGACGACGGCGACACCGGAAGCAGAGAGGTTGCGAACGATATCGAGGAGGTGATCGGTCTCCGACTGCGTCAGCGATGCGGTCGGCTCGTCCATGAAGACGAGCTTCGCCTCGCCGATCAGTGCCCGGGCGATCGCCACGATCTGGCGCTGGGCGATTGCATATTCCTTCAGCGGCATGTCGACGTCGAGACTGACGCCGAGCCGAGCGAGCGCGTCGGTGGCGATCTGCCGCATGCGGCCGTAGTCGACCAGGCGCGGCCGGCGGCCGACCACTTCGTGGAAGGCGATATTCTCGGCGACGCTCATTTCCGGAAACAGCGCCAGGTCCTGCCAGATGACCTTGATGCCGCGGTCCTGGGCGGTAACCGGCGACATGTGCGAATAGGTCTCGCCGTCATATTCGATGACAGCGCCGTCCGCCGGGCGGTAGACGCCGGTGATCACCTTGATGAGCGTGGTCTTGCCGCAGCCGTTCTCGCCTGCGAGACAATGCACTTCGCCGGGGCGGACCTCGAACGTTACATTCTTCAGCGCCTTGACGCCGCCGAAGGTCATGGTGATGTTGCGAAGGGACAGAAGCGGCTTTTCACCGACCGTCGCGCTCGTTGCCTGATGCATGGACCCTGCGCCTGTCGAACTTCGTTTCACGAGACTTGCCAGGCCGGCCGGAGCCGGCCCAGCAGCCGGGAGAACCCGATTGCATGTCTCCTTGGATCGATCCCGATTTAAGGACAAAGACATGCAGCAATTCAAAGTGCTACAGCGACCTTTACGCGTCTCGTAGGATGTACGGTGCTGTAGGGCGGGATGCACGGCGCGCATCCCGCCTGGAAACACCGTCAGAGACCCATCGCGGCGAGGTCGGCGACGGTGTCCTTGTTGATCGGTACCAGCTGGTCGACGATGATGTTGCGGTTCTGGAAGTCCGGATGGACGACGCCCAGGCCTTCGATCTCGTCGCCGTCCTTGATCTCCTCGCCCTTGAGCAACTTATCGGCCATCGTCACGAAGACTTCGCCCGCCTGCTTCGGATTCCACATGAAGCCGCCGGAGATCGCGTCGGACTTCACCAGCTTCTGGCCCTGTCCGGGCGAGAAGGGCCCGAGAACGAAGATCTCGCCCACTTTGCGGCGTTCCTCGATCGCACGGCCGGCGCCGATCGGGCCCTGGCTGCCGAAGGCGAGGAAGCCTTTGAGGTTCGGATGAGCGGAGATCAGGTCAAGCGCCGTCGAGCGGCTCTTGTCGACATCCTCGGCAACGCCGTAGCGCTCGCCGACCAGGGTCATCTCCGGGTAGTTCTTCTTGATATAGGCGATCGCCGCATCAGCCCAGGCATTGTGCAGCGGCACGGTCAGCGAGCCGACGAAGACCGCATACTCGCCCTTGCCGCCCATCTTCTCAGCCAGCAGCTTGCCGTGCGCCTCGCCGAAGCCCTGGGACGAGGCAAGCTCGAAGTCCCAGTCGGCCCCCTTTTGGTTCGGCGATTCGTGGGTGATGACGATGATGCCCTTCTCCTTCGCCTTGGTGAGGACCGGCTCCAGCACCTTGGCATCGTTAGGCACGACGCCGATCACTTTGACGCCCTGGGCGATCAGATCCTCGATGGCGCGAACCTGCAGGGCCGGGTCGGCGCTCGTCGGACCGACCATGAAGGCGTCGAGGCCGAGCTTCTGGCCGCGCTCCTTGATGCCCATTTCCATGGCGTTGAACCACGGAATGCCGCCGATCTTGACGACTACGCCGACCTTCGGCGCATCCTGCGCCGCGACGGAAAAGGCACCGGCGAGCGAAAGCGAAGCCGCCAGAGCGGCAGCAAGAAATGTCTTGATCATGTCTCTCCTCCACAGGTTCCCGCAACGGGAACTCTCCCGGGCGCTTGCGCGCCGGCCTCCAGTTTCAATCCTCCTTGACGAGAAGCGAGTTTCCCGCCGCTGACCGTCGCCTCCTCAGGCGACCCACGCCGTGCGCAATCGATATTTCTTGTTTGCACAATCGATGGTGCAGAGACTATCCTGCAGACTTAATCTTTCGTCAAGCGGAAATCGGCTCTAAGAGATTCGAGGGGGCTCAGATGGCGAACAGCGGCAAGAAGAAGGCGACGATCTACGATCTCTCGGTGCTCTCGGGCAGCTCGCCTTCGACGGTGAGCGCCGTGCTGAACGGCACCTGGCGCAAGCGGCGCATCAAGGAAAGCACCGCCGAGCTCATTCGCAGCCTCGCCGAGACCCACCAGTATACCGCCAACCGCCAGGCGCGCGGTTTGCGCAGCTCGCGCTCGGGCCTCGTCGGGTTGCTCCTGCCGGTGCACGACAACCGTTACTTCTCCTCGCTCGCCCAGACCTTCGAGGCGCATGTGCGCAGCAAGGGCCAGTGCCCGATCGTCGTCAGCGCCAGCCGCGACCCGGAGGAGGAGCGCAAGACCGCCGAGACGCTGATCTCCTATTCGATCGACGAATTGTTCATCTGCGGCGCGACGGATCCGGACGGGGTTCACGAGGTCTGCGAAGCGGCCGGCCTGAAGCACATCAATATCGACCTGCCGGGCACGAAGGTCCCGTCCGTCATCAGCGACAATTTCGAAGGCGGCCGGCTGCTGACCGAGGCGATCATCCGCCACTTTCCCGCCGACCGGCCGCTCCAGCCGCGCGATCTCTACCTTTTCGGCGGCCGCAACGACCATGCGAGCCATGAGCGGATCCGCGGCTTCCGCGCCGTGAAAAAGGAACTCCTCGGCGACGATCCGGACGAATGCATCCAGCCGACCGGCTATGCCGCGAACAATGCGCGAAAGGCCTTTGACGCCTTCTACGCCCGGCACGGCAAGCTGCCGCGCGGCCTCTTCGTCAATTCGTCGATCAACTTCGAAGGCCTGTTGCGCTTCATGGCCGAGCATCCGCATAACAATTTCATCGACCTCGTCGTCGGCTGTTACGACTACGACCCTTTCGCCTCGTTTCTCCCTTTTCCCGTCATCATGATCCGGCAGGATGTTGAAGGAATGATCGCCAAGGCCTTCGAGGTGATCGAACAACCCCGGGCGGCGGCGCGCATCCATCTGGTGGAGCCGGTGCTCGTGCCGCCGAGGACGGCACTGACCGGGCCGCTCGATGCTCTGAAGGACATCGATCTGCCGCGGGGAGCACCTTAAATATTCTCTGTACATTAGCTGCCTTGCAATGTATTTTTCTGTAATGGACATTACAGACAAAAAAATCATTGGAATCCTAGCCAACGACGCTCGTGCCTCGCTGACGGACATCGGCGCCGCGGTGGACCTTTCGCCCTCGGCGGTCAACGAACGCATCCGCCGCCTGGTGACGAGCGGCGTCATCCGCCGCTTCACGCTCGAGGTCGATCACCGGATCCTCGGCTTCGACGTGCTTGCCTTCGTCTGGATCGCGCTGGCGACCGATGCCGACGAGAGCGAGTTTCGCAGCTTCATCGCCTCCCACCCGGCGGTTGCCGAGTGCCATCACGTGACCGGCGCCTGGTCCTACTGCGCCAAGGTGCGCATGCCGACGCTCGGCGACATCGAACCGTTTCTAGCGGAACTGAAGGCGCGCCGCTATCTCGCCCGCAGCGAGACTGTCCTGGCGCTCTCCACCGCCACGGAACGTCCGGTCACCTTGCCCGCGGGCGACGAGGCGAAGCGAGTGAGATCATGACCCTGTTCCTCTTCGCGAAGGGGCTGCTCCTCGGCCTTGCCATTGCCGCACCGCTCGGTCCGATCGGCGCGCTGTGCATCAGCCGTACGCTCGAGCGCGGCTTCTGGGCCGGCGTCGCCGGCGGTCTCGGCACGGCGCTGGCCGATGCAACCTATGCGATGATGGCGGCTGCCGGCTTTGCGGCCTTTGCGACGTTTCTCGCGACGCTTTCGGTGCCGCTCGGCGTCTTCGGCGGTGTCTTCATGCTCTGGCTCGGCTGGCGAGGATTGACGCCGCGGCCGATGGCGGCGGCGGCCGAGATTGGTGCACGCGATCTGCTGCACACCACCACCGCGACCTTCCTGCTGACGATGGCGAACCCGACCACGATCCTGACCTTCGCGGCGATCTTTGCGGGCCTCGGGCTTGCCGCCGTCGGCGATGGAAGGAGCGCCGCGATCCTGGTCGCCGGTGTCTTCCTCGGATCGCTCGGCTGGTGGTTCCTCCTGAGCGGCGGCGTCGCCCTTGCCAAGACCCGGCTGCCCGACGGTTTTTCCGCCTGGACCTCGCGTCTTTCCGGATTTCTCCTCATCGCTTTCGGCTTCGCCGCCCTTGCCTCGGCAGCGTCCGGCCTTGCAGGGTAGCGATTCATTTCGCAGCGACACGCGGCCAATACTCCTCCTTGCCGCAAAAGCGCCGTTTCAACCATAGAATTTAGCGCGCAGTGATTGCATCCGCTCGCTTATGCGAGCAGACTTACATATAACTGTAGTGAGAGATCGCGAGGAGAATCGTTTAATGAAGAAGAATCCAAATCCGATCGATACCTTCGTTGGTTCGCGGGTCAGAATGCGCAGATTGATGGTCGGAATGAGCCAGGAAAAACTCGCCGACGGCCTCGGGATCACATTCCAGCAGGTGCAGAAATACGAGAAGGGCACGAACCGCATCGGCGCGAGCCGGTTGCAGGCGATCGCCGATATTCTCGGCGTGCATCCGAGCTTCTTCTTCCAGCAGGACGAGAAGCCAGAGGCGCGAGAAACTGCGGCCGATGTGCATGAGTCGCACGAAATCTCTTCCTTTGTCGCCTCCAAGGAGGGGATCGCGCTCAACAGGGCATTCCTGAAGATCGCCGATCCGGTCTTGCGGAAGAAGATCATCGCCCTCGTCGCCGCCATGGCAAATTCCGGCGAGGCGGAACAGTCGGCCGTGCCGTCGGCGGCCCGCCATGCCGAACCCTTGCACAGCTAAGACCTGCAGCGCCGCGCGTCCTATCAGGCGCGCAACGGCTGCTGCAGCGCTTTGGACTGCTGCATGAAAATCCTATTCGTCGGCCCGACCGTCCCCGATGCGGCCAGAATTGCCGGCGACGCACTGGCCGTCCGGCCGCCCGCCACGCAGGGCGATCTCGTCCGCGCCGTCAACGAAGGGGCCACGGCCATCGGCCTGATCGACGGGAATTTCGAATATGTCGCTCCCGTCTGGCACAAGGAAATACTATTCGCCCTCTCTCAGGGTGTCGCAGTCCTCGGCGCCGCCAGCATGGGCGCCCTGCGGGCGGCCGAATGCGCCCCCTTCGGCATGGTCGGGATCGGTGCCGTTTTTCGCCAGTATATCGACGGCGAGACGGTGGACGACTCGGACGTGGCACTGCTGCATGCACCACGGGAACTCGGCTATGCGCCGCTTACGGTGCCGCTCGTCAATCTGCGTGCGACGCTGCGCCACCTCACGGAGCAGAATCTGTTATCGCACTCGGATGCGGCGCGCACCGCCGATGCGGCGGCAAGCCTGTTCTACAAGGAACGGAGCTGGGCCGCGATCTTTGCCCGCGCGGGCTTTGCGTCCGGAACCGATGCGGTGATGCTGCGCGCCAACTATGTCGACCAGAAGCGCATCGATGCACTCGAGCTTCTTGAAGCGCTGCAACGGATGCCGGCGGAAAGACGTGCGGCTCCGCGAGACTGGAATTTCAACGCAACCAGTCTCTGGACGACGATGCTGAGCCGGCTGCCTCCGTTCACCGAAATGGCGGATGTCTGAACGGCAGTGCGCTTTGGCTGATCGAATAGCTCGCCTCCATGGCTTCTCCATTGTGTTCTGCCACAGCCCATGGAATGTGATCGGGCTGGGAGAGAAGGCGCGAGTCGAATAATGGCAGAAGGCGAGGCAGACGGTCGCATCGCGGAACTCGTCGAGAACATTCTCGCCGAGAGGCCCCTGAGGGCCGCCGGCTTCATCGTGACGATCTATGGAGACGTCGTGGAGCCCCGCGGCGGCATCGTTTGGATCGGCAATCTGATCGACACCTGCGCCGCGGTCGGCATCAGCGAAACGCTGGTGCGAACCGCCGTCTCGCGGCTGGTCGCGGCCGGGCAGTTGCTCGGCGAGAGAGAAGGACGGCGCAGCTACTATCGCCTTTCGAAAGCAGCCGGCAGCGACTTCGCTGCCGCGGCACGGATCATTTTCGGCAGCGCGCAGGCGGAAAGCTGGCAACTGGTGCATCTGAGCGGCGCCCGGGCCGAGGAAAGGATGCAGGCCCTCGAGCGCGCCGGCTACGCACGGCTAGACCCGCGCCTCGCCATCGGGCCTGCGAGAGAGAGGCCGGAATCGGCCGACGCCCTGGTGCTGCGCGCCGACTCGCCCGATTCGAAGGCGCTCGCCGCCTTTGTCCAGACCTATTGGGACCTCGCACCGCACGCTGCCGCCTATCGCCGATTCATCGACCAGTTCGCACCGGTGGTCCTTCTTGCGCAGAGCCTAGCGCCGGCCGCGGCGCTAACGATGCGGCTGCTTCTGATCCACCGGTTCCGCACCGTCCTGCTGCATGACCCCCGCCTGCCTTCTGCCGCTTTGCCTGAGGATTGGCCCGGCATGGAGGCGCGCCGCCTATTCGCCGCGCTTTACCGGCTCCTGTCGCCCTTAGCCGACGCCCATATCGGGCGGACCTTCGTCAGCGGGTCCGGTCCGCTCCCCGACGTCACCGAGGAGACTAAAAGGCGCCTTGCCCTGCTCGAAGCACAGGCTGCTTAGCTGCAGGCCACTACACCGGAACGGCGGTCGAGTATTTCACGCTCTTCAGCGCGAAATGCGAGGACGAATTCGCCACCGCGTCATGCGTCAGGATGCCGTGCATCAGCAATCGCTCGTAATCGGCAACGTCCGCCACGACGACGCGCAAGAGATAGTCCCACTCGCCCGACATCGAATAGCATTCCAGCACTTCTTCGTGGCTCTCGACGAAGCGTTCGAAGCTTCGGCGGGCGACCAGGTCGTGCGACTTCATCCGCACATGACAGAAGACGTTCAGACCACGCCCGACCAGGTCCGGATTGACGAGCCGAACGGCCTTTCCGAGCACGCCGGCCGTATCGAGCGCCTTGATCCGCCGCCAGCAGGAGGCCGGCGAGGCACCCACCGCCTCGGCCAGCGCAGCGTGGCTGATATCGGCCTGTTCCTGGAGGATTCTCAGGATCTTTCGGTCGACCGTATCGAGATTGAACGTGCTCATCATAATTCTTTCGAAAATGAAACAGGTTCATCAATCGATATCGAAAATGCTGCAAGATTGAAACCGATTTGCGCCCGAGGCGAGCTACTCTTCCAGTGAGGAACCTGGAGGAGATAAGGCAATGGGACAGGCTGCACTCAAACCGGACCGCCGGAACGCACCGGACGAGAGCATCGACTGGAAGCGGGTGGTGCATCTCACGCTTCTGTCCCGCGAACTCGACGAGATGGAGGAGAAACGCCTCGTCCCTGAGAAGAAGGTCCTCTATCAGTTTTCGGCCCGCGGCCATGACATGGCGCAGATCCTCTTGGGGCTGAAGCTCACGGGTAAGCATGACGCAGCCTGCGGCTATTACCGTTCCCGCCCACTGCTGCTGTCGCTCGGCGTCGATCCGGCCGACGCGCTCGGCTCGGCCATGGCGCGCGCCGGCGGCTATTCCGACGGCCGCGACATCGGCGTCGTCTTCAACTATCCCAATCCGAACGGCGCCTCGGCGCTGCCGATGTGCGGCGGCGTCGGATCGCAATACACGCCGACGGCCGGATGGGCGCAGGCGATCGCCTATTTCAGCAAGCACCTCAAAAACCGGGATTACGACCGCGACATCGCCGTCGTCCTCGGCGGCGACGCTTCGGTCGCCTCCAACGGCTTCTGGTCGGCGCTGACGGTCGCCACGACGCAGAGCCTGCCGATGCTCTTTTATATCGAAGACAACGGCTTCGGCATTTCGGTCCCCTCGACCTTGCAGACACCCGAGGGCAACATCGCCGCCAATCTCGCGGCCTGGAAAAACCTCACCATTCTCGATGGCGACGGCTCTGATCCGGAGGAAGCCGCACGGCTCACCGGAGGCGCCGTGGACCTCGTTCGCGACGAACGCCGGCCCGTCCTGCTGCGCCTGCGGGTGCCCCGCCTCGAGGGACACAGCTTCCAGGACACGCAGGCCTACAAGAGCGAAGAGCTCGTCAGAAGCGAATGGGCGCGCGACCCGTTGCCGCGGCTGAAGGACTATCTGGTTCCTGCCGTCTTGAGCGAAAGGGAATGGGAAGAGGTCGCCGGCGCTGCCGGGGCGGCGGCCGAACAGGCACGCCTGGAGGCCGAGTCGCGGCCGGTCGCCGATCCCGCAACGCTGACCCGCAATGTCTTCTTCGAGGGCGAGATGCAGGCGATGGGCGGACAGCACTGTAGCGGTTACCAACCACCCGCAGCGACCGACACGCCGACGGGCGACGGCCAGCGGATCAACATGGTGACCGCAATCCGGCGGACGCTCGACCTCGAAATGTCGATCAATGACAAGGTCATCCTGTTCGGCGAGGATATCGGCCCCAAGGGCGGCGTCCATGCCGTGACCCTCGGATTGCAGGAGAAATACGGCGCGGCCCGCGTGTTCGACACCTCGCTTTCGGAGGAAGGCATCGTCGGCCGCGCCGTCGGAATGGCGCTCGCCGGCCTCGTGCCCGTTCCCGAAATCCAGTTCCGCAAATATGCGGAACCGGCGATGGAACAGATCAATGATTGCGGCACGGTCCGCTGGCGCACGAACAACCGCTTCGCCGCCCCGATCGTCCTGCGCATGCCGGGCGGCTTCTTCAAATGCGGCGACCCGTGGCACAGCCAGACGAACGAGGTCGCCTTCGTCCACCAGCCGGGCTGGAAGGTCGCCGTTCCCTCCAACGCCGAGGATGCCGTCGGGCTCCTCAGAACGTCGTTGCGCGGCAACGACCCGGTGATCTTCTTCGAGCACCGCGCCATGCTGGACCATGCCTGGGCGCGCCGCCCCTATCCAGGGGACGCCTTCGCCCTGCCCTTCGGCAAGGCGAAGTTCACGCGCCAAGGCAAAGACGTCACGATCGTCACCTGGGGCGCGATGGTGCACCGCTGCGAGGAGGCGGCAGAGGGGATTTCCGCCGACGTTATCGACCTCAGGACATTGATGCCCTGGGACCGCGACGCGGTGCTTTCCTCGGTCCGCCGCACCCGCCGCTGCCTGATCGTTCACGAGGATCTCGGCACTGCCGGTTTCGGTGCCGAAATCGCCGCGGCCGTCGCCGACGAAGCCTTCATCGATCTCGACGCTCCGGTCTCGCGGCTCACCATGCCGGATATTCCAAGTCCCCATAATCCGGTCCTGCTCGACTGGGCGGTCCCCTCGACGGAACGGATCCGCCGGAAAATCACCGATCTGCTGGAGTATTGAGCATGGGCGACCTCATCGACATCAACGCCCCCATCGAGCAGGAGGGGACGAAGGCCGTCGTCCGCAACTGGCTGAAGAAAATCGGCGAAAGCGTGAAGTCGGGCGACCCGCTGGTCGAGCTCGAAACCGACAAGGTGACCCAGGAAGTCCCCGCCCCGGCCGACGGCATTCTCACGCAAATCCTCATGGAGAACGGCGACGATGCCGTGCCCGGCGCCGTTCTCGGCCGGATCGGCAGCGAAACACTCGGTCGTGAGCAGGTCGCCGTGCCGGCGCAGGGGTCGGCCCTGAGGACGCCCGGCGATGCGGGGGCACCGCATTTCTCTCCCGCCGTACGCCACGCGGCCGAGGAATACGGGATCGATCCGACGACCATTGCCGGCACCGGCCGGGACGGCCGCGTCACCCGCGCGGACATGGACAGGGCCTTCGCGCAAAGGCCGGAAGGCCGCGCTCCGGTGCCCGAGGCGAGGCCCACCCAACCGCCACCTCGGATGGAACCGGCGGAGAAGGGCACCTTGCTGCGTTCGCGAAAGATAGCGCACAGCGGCATGCGCAGCTCGATCGCCGCACATATGCTCTCGTCGGCGACCACCGCGCCGCACGTGACCGCCGTCTTCGAAGCCGATTTCTCGGCGGTCATGCGCCACCGGAACGCGCATAAGGCGAAGCTGGCGGCGGAGGGCATCACTCTCTCCTATACCGCCTATATCGTTTCCGCCTGCGTGGCGGCGATGCGCGCCGTCCCCGAAGTCAACAGCCGCTGGCACGAGGATGCGCTCGAAGTTTTCGACGAGATCAATATCGGCGTCGGAACCGCGCTCGGCGACAAGGGACTGATCGTGCCGGTGATCCACCAGGCCCAGGATCTCCCCTTCGCCGGGATTGCGGCGAAGCTGCAGGACCTAACTGCCCGGGCACGGGCAAACGCCCTCGGCCCCGACGACGTTAGGGGTGGCACCTTCACCATTTCGAACCATGGCGTATCGGGCTCCTTGCTTGCGACACCGATCATCATCAACCAGCCGCAATCGGCGATCCTCGGGATTGGAAAACTCGAGAAGCGGGTCGTTGTGCGCGAGATCGACGGCGTCGACACGATCCAGGTGCGGCCGATGGCCTATGTGTCGCTGACCATCGACCACCGGGCGCTCGACGGCCATCAGACGAACATGTGGCTCACCCATTTTGTCCAGGCCCTTGCGACCTGGCCCCATGAATAACGCTGACGTGCTGGTCATACGCGGATCCGATAGTGAGCCACCAATGGCGGCAGCCCGCCAGCGGCAGTCACCGGCTAGCGCGAAGCGTTCGTCTTCTCGAGCTTCGGCACCGTCCAATAGCGGCCGTCACCGGAATGGCGCTCCGCGGCCCAGAGCGGTCCGAGCCAGATGAGCAACAGACCGGCCGCCAGCGGCAAAGCCAGAACCGCAACGAACAGGACAGCTTGCATAGCAACAATTCCCATGCTCTTCAGCCGTCAGCTTTGCTGACGTCTGCAACTTACAACCGGCCGGGTCTGCGAAAAGTTCCAATCGAGGTCGGTGCGGCTGTTCCCGCCCGATGTTCGACTCAGGTCGGGCATCGAGGTACGTACAGGGACCGCGTCGGTTGCCGGCTCCGCTCGCCCACCATCGAAGGTCGAAATTGCGGCTCATTTTTTACGCAGCCAAGCGTGTACCATTGAGCATCTTGCCCTAAATTTGATCAATTATCTCATTCGCAAATTATTTAGGCACAGACATATTGCGAAAGTTGCTGCACTGCATCATGATGCAGCATGTCGCATCGAGATCTGACCATCCTAGTCATTGACGAGAACGCCATTCGCGCCTCGATCATCGAGGAAGGTCTGCGCGAAGCGGGCCACCGCAATGTTACGGTCATCCATGAAGTCCATGGGGTGGCGCGGATCATCGAGACGCTGCAGCCCGATGTGATCGTCATCGATATCGAGAATCCCAACCGGGACATGATGGAACACCTCTTCCAGCTGACGCGCACCGTCGGCCGGCCGATCGCCATGTTCGTCGACCGCTCCGATACGGCCTCGATCGAGGCCGCGGTCGAGGCCGGCGTCTCGGCCTACGTGATCGACGGGCTGAGAAAGGAACGGGTCAAGCCGATCCTCGACATGGCCGTCAGCCGCTTCAACGCCTTCAGCCGGCTGCAGCGCGAACTGGCCGAGGCGAAATCGGCGCTCGAGGAGCGCAAACTCGTCGAACGAGCCAAGGGCATTCTCATGAAAATGCGAGGGCTTTCCGAGGAGGAGGCCTTCACGCTGCTTCGCCAGACCGCGATGAACGAGAAGAAGAAGATCTCGGAAATCGCGCAGAGCGTGGTGACCGCCGCCGGATTGCTGATCCGATGAGGGACGGACGCCACGCGAAGCGAGCAGCGCGTCGGGAGAGACCGGAGTGAATGCATTGACGAATTTCGACGAGTCCAAGGCGAGCAAGCTCGCCGCCGGCGAGGCCCTGCCGGTTCCGTCCATCGTGGCAGCCGAAGGGCCGCGCACCGTGCGCGCCGGCTTCATTCCGCTCGTCGATGCGGCCGTGCTGATCGCCGCAGCCGAGTTCGGCTTCGCGCAAAAGCAAGGCATCACCCTCGATCTGGTGAAGGATGTCTCCTGGGCGAATATGCGCGACCGGCTGGCCTTTCGTCAGTTCGACGTCGCGCATATGCTCTCGCCCATGCCGGTCGCGGCGATGCTCGGACTCGGCTCCAACCCGTCGCCGACGACCACGCCCTTCTCGCTCGGGCGCGGCGGCAATGCGATCACCCTGTCGACGCGGCTCTATGCCGAGATGAGGAGGGAGGGCGAACTCGACACGAGCGACAACGCTCTGGCCAATGCGCAAGCCCTGGCGGCGGTGATCCGTCGCGACCGGGCCGCCGGTCGTCCGCCGCTGACGCTTGGCGTCACTTATCCGTTTTCCTCGCATAATTACGAGTTCCGCTATTGGCTTGCCGCAGGCGGCGTCGATCCGGACCGCGACGTCAAGCTCGTCGTCGTACCGCCGCCGATGACATCCGACGCGCTGGCGGCCGGGGCGATCGACGGCTTTTGCGTCGGCGCTCCCTGGAACATGGTGGCCTCGGAACGCGGCGTCGGCCGCATCGTTGCGACCAAGCAGGACATCTGGCCGTCGGCGCCGGAAAAGGTGATCGGCATGCGGCCCGACTGGGCCGAGGCCAATCCAGAGACCGTTTCGCGACTGCTCGTCGCGCTCGATGCCGCCGCCCGCTGGTGCGACGCGGCGGAGAACCGCGCGGCTCTTGCAGAGGTCCTTTCCGCGCAGCGCTACGTCGCCGCCTCCGTCGATATCCTGCGACGGGTGCTGGCCGGTCAATTCACCATCGATCCCGAAGGCAACCAGCGGGTGGTCGACGACTATTTCGTCTTCCACGCCGGCTCGGCCAATTTCCCCCGCCCGAGCCAGGCGCTCTGGACCTACAGCCAAATGGTCCGCTGGGGACAGGCGGCTTTGTCCCCCGAGGGGCTGGAGGCGAGCGTTTCCGCCTACCGGCCCGACCTCTACCGCCGCGCGCTCGGACAAGCGGCCCCGCCGGCGGAGACCGATATTGTCCTCGAAGGCGCAATGCCCGGCGACGGCTTCATGGATGGACACGTCTTCGACCCCAAGCGGATCGGGGAATATATCGAGAGCTTCCCAGTGAAGGCGGCGGGGCTTCCCCCCGCCTCGCTCGACGACGTCTGAGCGATAAGCTGCTCGTTTCAACGGCAGAGGCTTCCCTTGAATGCCGCATCGCACAAAAATTAATCACAACACACCGTGTTTATTTATTGGGCAGACCTGCCGCGTTAGAAATTCCATTGCGAATTCAATTAGATAAGCGAATAATCCGAAACTGGCACGACGTTTGCTTTTGTAAAATTGCTTTAGTCAACGGCGATTGAAAGCGAGCTCGGGCGCCGCCAGCGCCCGTCAAAGACACCGACGTCGCAAGGCTTTGCCTCCAAGGGGATTTCTTCCAGGTCCCGGAGCGCAAATGTCCAAGCGGCGTTTTTTTGTGCCGGTCCCGGACCGGCCGGCAAATTTTGAGGAAACGTGCACATGACCAGGACCTCGATGGGCGGGCCACTCCGCCGCAGTCCCCCGAAGACAGCCGCAACGGGCGCGTCAAACCGCGCCTATCTGCGGGACCGGGTTTTGGCCATCCATCCGATCCTCAATCGAACCCACCTGAACTGTCGCGAAGTCGTGCTCTCTCTCGCCGAGCGACGCCACTTCGTCGAAGCTGCGGAGTAATTACCCAATGGCTGAAAGCACCCTTGAAAAACTCGTCATCATCGGCAACGGCATGGCGCCGGGCCGGATGCTGGAAGAGCTCTTCGAAAAGGCGCCCGGGCGCTATCAAGTGACGATCTTCAACGCCGAGCCGCGTGTCAATTACGACCGCATCATGCTCTCGCCGGTACTGTCCGGCGAGAAGGACTACGAAGAGATCATCATCCATGGCGACGGATGGTACATCAAGCACGGCATCACACTTTACAAGGGTCACAAGATCGTCGCGATCGACCGTTCCGCCAAGACCGTGACGTCGGATCACGGCGTCACCGAAAGCTACGACAAGTTGGTGATCGCCACCGGTTCGGTGCCCTTCATCATTCCAGTACCGGGAAAAGACCTGCAAGGCGTCATCACCTATCGCGACCTCGATGACGTGCAGGCGATGCTGCTCGCCGCCCAGTCGCGCGAGAAGGCGGTGGTCATCGGCGGCGGTCTGCTCGGCCTCGAAGCGGCCGCCGGCCTCAAGGCCCGCGGTATGGAGGTCACCGTCCTCCACGTCATGCCGACGCTGATGGAACGCCAGCTCGATCCGGCCGCCGGCTATCTCTTGCAGAAGGCGGTCGAAGAGCGCGGCATCAAGGTCCTGACCAAGGCGAACACCAAGCGGATCATCGGCGAAACCAGGGTCGAGGGCATCGAGCTCGAGGACGGCCGGATCATTCCGGCAACGCTGGTCGTGATGGCCGTCGGCATCCGGCCGAATGCTGGCCTCGCCAAGGATGCGGGGCTTGCGGTCAACCGCGGCATCGTCGTCGACGCCGGTATGCAGACTTCCGACGGCGACATCATGGCGCTCGGCGAGTGCGCCGAAGTCGGTGGAATGGTTTACGGCCTCGTGGCGCCGCTCTATGAGATGGCGCGGGTTGCCGCCTCCCACCTCGCCGGGGACCGCAAGGCCGCCTTCGTCCACTCGGACACGCCGACCAAGCTCAAGGTGACCGGCATCAATCTCTATTCCGTCGGCGATTTCGCCGATGGCGATGGGCGCGAGGAGATCGTGCTTCGCGATGCCACCGCCGGCATCTACAAGCGGCTGGTGCTCAAGGAGAACCGCATCATCGGTTCGGTTCTCTATGGCGACACCGCGGACGGCGCCTGGTTCAACGACCTGTTGAAGCGCGGCACCGATATCACCGAAATGCGCGACACATTGATCTTCGGCCAGGCCTACCAGGGAGGAGCCCCTCTGGACCCTACGGCGGCCGTTGCAGCCTTGCCGGATGATGCGGAAATCTGCGGCTGCAACGGCGTGTGCAAGGGCAAGATCGTTTCGACGATCACCGGCAAGGGCCTGACCTCGCTCGACGAGGTTCGCGCCCACACCAAGGCATCCGCCTCCTGCGGCTCCTGCACCGGACTTGTCGAGCAGTTGATGTCGCTCACGCTTGGCGAGAGCTACAACCCGGCCGCCGTGCAGCCGATGTGCAACTGCACCGAGCTCGGCCATGACGACGTGCGCCGGCTGATCAAGGCGAAGGGGTTGAAGACCATTCCGGCCGTCATGCAGGAGCTCGAGTGGAAGACATCCTGCGGCTGCGCCAAATGTCGGCCGGCCCTCAACTACTACCTCGTCTGCGATTGGCCGGACGAATATGCCGACGACTACCAGTCGCGTTTCATCAATGAGCGCGTCCACGCTAATATCCAGAAGGACGGCACCTATTCGGTCGTGCCGCGCATGTGGGGCGGCGTCACCAGCTCCAACGAACTGCGCGCCATCGCCGATGTAGTCGACAAGTTCAATGTCCCGCTGGTCAAGGTCACCGGCGGCCAGCGCATCGACCTGCTGGGCATCGAGAAGGAGGACCTGCCGGCCGTCTGGGCCGATCTCGGCAAGGCGGGCTTCGTCTCCGGCCAGGCCTATGCCAAGGGCTTGCGCACGGTGAAGACCTGCGTCGGCTCGCAATGGTGTCGCTTCGGCACCCAGGATTCGACCGGCCTCGGGATCCGCATCGAAAAGTTCATGTGGGGCTCGTGGACACCGGCCAAGCTGAAGATGGCTGTCTCCGGCTGCCCGCGCAACTGCGCCGAGGCGACCTGCAAGGACATCGGAGTCATCTGCGTCGACTCCGGCTTCGAAATCCACTTTGCCGGTGCCGCCGGTCTCGACATCAAGGGCACCGAGGTTCTGGGGCTCGTCAAGACCGAAGACGAGGCGCTCGAGCATATCGTCGCGCTGACGCAGATGTACCGCGAACAGGCCCGTTACCTGGAGCGCATCTACAAGTGGGCAAAGCGCATCGGCCTCGACGAAATCCGCCGGCAGATCATGGACGATGCGGAGAAGCGCAAGGGCTACTACGACCGCTTTGTCTTCAGCCAGAAATTTGCACAGGTCGATCCCTGGTCGGAACGGGTCTCCGGCAAGGACAAGCACGAGTTCCGGCCGATGGCGACGGTCGGGTTCAACCAGGCAGCGGAATGAGGTGAGGACAATGAACTGGATAGCTATTGGCGACATCAGCGACATTCCGCTTCGCGGCGCCCGTTGCGTCAAGACGCCGATCGGCAAGATCGCTGTCTTCCGGACCGCCGAGAACGAGGTCTTTGCGATCGAGGATCACTGCCCCCACAAGGGCGGCCCGCTCAGCCAGGGCATCGTCCATGGCAACGCGGTCACCTGCCCGCTGCACAACTGGGTGATTTCGCTGGAGACCGGCAAGGCGCTCGGCGCCGACGAAGGCGCGGTGCGCACCATACCGGTCAGGAATGACAATGGCGCGCTCTCCATCGCGCTCGAGAACCTGGCACTGGCAGCGGCGGAGTAGGCATGGCGTGCGAGGTCAAGACCACCTGTCCCTATTGCGGCGTCGGCTGCGGCGTCATCGCCCGCGTGGGCGAGGACGGTGCGGTCAGCGTCAAGGGCGATCCCGAGCACCCGGCCAATTTCGGCCGGCTCTGCTCGAAGGGATTGGCGCTGGCCGAAACTCTCGATCTCGACGGTCGCCTGCTCCATCCGGAAGTCGGCGGCCGCCGGGCTGGCTGGGACGAAGCGCTTGACCTCGTCGCCGAACGGTTTTCCCAAAGCATCGCCGAACACGGGCCGGATTCGGTGGCCTTTTATGTCTCGGGGCAATTGCTGACCGAGGACTACTACCTCGCCAACAAGCTGATGAAGGGCTTCATCGGCTCGGCCAATATCGACACCAATTCGCGCCTCTGCATGTCCTCTTCGGTCGCCGGCCACCGGCGCGCCTTCGGCGCCGATACGGTACCGGGCACCTATGAAGACATCGAGCTTGCCGACCTCGTCATCCTGACGGGCTCCAACATGGCCTGGTGCCATCCGGTCCTCTACCAGCGCCTTTCGGCAGCGAAGGCCAACCGCCCGAAAATGAAGGTCGTGGTCATCGACCCGCGTCGGACGATGACGGCCGACATCGCCGACATGCATCTGGCGATCGCGCCCGACGGCGACACGGCGCTCTTCAACGGGCTGCTTGCGCATCTGGCAGAGAGCGGCGCCATCGATCGGGACTATGTGTCCGCCCACACGCAAGGCTTCGCCGAGGCCCTTCAGGCCGCGTCGGCACTCGATCTCCCTGCGCTGTCGGCGGCGACGGGCCTCACGCCCAAGCAGTTGCGCGACTTTTTCCGGCTGTTCGAAACGACGGAGAGGGTCGTCACCTGCTACAGCCAGGGCGTCAACCAGTCCTCCGCCGGGACCGACAAGGTGAACGCCATCCTCAACTGCCATCTGGCGACCGGCCGCATCGGCCGCCCTGGCATGGGCCCCTTCTCGCTGACCGGCCAGCCGAATGCGATGGGCGGCCGCGAAGTCGGCGGACTGGCGAACATGCTTGCTGCCCATTTGGATATCGACAAGGCGGTTGACCGCGATCTGGTGCGCCGCTTCTGGGGAGCGCCGAGCATCGCCGCGAAGCAGGGCCTCAAGGCGGTGGACATGTTCCGCGCCGTTGCCGATGGCAGGATCAAGGCGCTGTGGATCATGGCTACGAATCCGGTCGTTTCCATGCCCGACGCCGACGCCGTCGAGGCGGCGATCAAGGCCTGTCCCTTCGTCGTCGTCTCGGAGATGCAGCGGCAGACCGATACGGCCCGCCACGCCCAGGTCCTGCTCCCCTCGCTCGGCTGGGGCGAGAAGGACGGCACGGTGACCAATTCCGAGCGGCGCATCTCGCGCCAGCGCGCCTTTCTTCCGGTACCGGGCGAAGCGCGGGCCGACTGGTGGCAACTCGCCGAGGTCGCGCGGCGGATGGGCTTTGACGAGGCCTTCAGCCATTCGTCGCAATCCGAGATCTTCGCCGAGCACGCCGCACTTTCCGGCTTCGAAAACGATGGGCGCCGCGATTTCGACATCAGCGCCCACGCGGCGATCGACCGGGCGACCTATGACGAGCTCAGGCCCTTCCAATGGCCGCAGCCGAAAGGAAGCGCGCCTCAGGTCAAGCGCTTCTTCGCCAAGGGCGGCTTCTATCATCCGGATGGCCGCGCCCGCTTCATCGCCGTTCAGGCGCCGCAGGCGCGCCGCGCCAACGAGGCCTTCCCTTCGACCCTCAACACCGGCCGGGTGCGCGACCACTGGCACACGATGACCCGTACCGGCAAGAGCGCCCGGCTATCGAGCCATCTCGCCGAGCCCTTCGTGGAAATTCATCCGCGCGACGCGCAGAAGGCCGGCGTCTCCGTCGCCGACCTCGTCATGCTCGAAAGCCGGCATGGCACGGCGATCGTGCGGGCGCTCGTCACCGAACGGCAGGCCGAAGGCAATCTCTTCGTGCCGATGCACTGGAACGATCAGTTCGCCTCGAAGGCGCGGATCGACGCTCTGGTCCCGCCGGTCACCGACCCGGTCTCGGGCCAACCTGCCTCGAAGAACGTCGCTGTTCGGGCGAAGCGTTTCGCCGCAAAAGCCTACGGCTTCGCCGTTTCGGCCGAAAAGCCTGAGCAGTTCGACGCGGCCTACTGGGCGATCGCCAAGGCCGAGGGCGGATGGCGCATGGAACTCGCCTTCACCGGCGCGGACGGCGATTGGATAGGCTGGTGCCGGCAGGCCTTCTCCATTCCCGCCGATATCGACCCGATCGGCTATACGGACCGGACCTCGGGAGAACTCCGCCTTGCCTTCTTCGACGGCGACAGGCTGCTTGCCGCGCTCTTCCTCTCGCCCCGGCCGGTTGCGGTGGCGCGAAACTGGGCGGTTTCGCAGCTTGGCGTTTCGCACGCCAATCTCAGCAAGCGCTTCGCCATGGCCGCCGGCCGCCCCGGTGCCGACAAGCCCGACCCGGGCGCAACCGTCTGTTCCTGCTTCAGCGTCGGCGTCAACCAGATCACCGCCGCGATCCGCGGAGGCTGTCACAGCGTCGAAGCCATTGGCGAGAAGACCAGCGCCGGAACCAATTGCGGTTCCTGCCGCTCCGAAATCAGGGGGATCATCAATGCATGCCTTGCCGCCGCTGCCGAGTGATCGCGCCTCGAAGCCGCAGCGTGTCGCGGCACTGGCGACGCTGCCGCTCTTCTGGACGCTGAAAGGCAAGCGTGTCGTCGTCGCCGGCGGCAGCGACGGCGCCGCCTGGAAGACCGAACTGCTTGCCGCCTGCGGCGCCGAGGTGCACGTCTACGCATCGCATGCGGACCTCGGCGACGGCTTCCACGACCTGCTCGGCCGCGGCGCCGCCGATCGGGACGGCTCCTTCGTGCACCATGATCAGACCTGGCATGACGGGATCTTCGGCGATGCCGCGCTGGCGATCGGCGACTGTGAAGACGACGAGGAGGCCGAAGCCTTCTTCAATGCGGCCCGTGCCGCCGGTGTGCCCGTCAACGTCATTGACAAGCCGCAATTCTGCCAGTTCCAGTTCGGGTCGATCGTCAATCGATCGCCCGTTGTCGTGGCAATCTCGACCGACGGAGCAGCGCCGATCCTGGCGCAGGCGATCCGCCGCCGTATCGAGACGCTGCTGCCGCCGGCGATGAAGCGTTGGGCCGGCGTGGCCCAGGCGATCCGCGAACGGGTGAATGCCCGCCTGCAGCCGGGCGCTCAGCGCCGCACGTTCTGGGAGCGCTTTGTCGATCGGGCTTTCATCGAAACACCGGAGGAGGGTGTGGAGACGCGGCTGATGGCGGAGGTGGATCGTTTGGCGACGCCCCGCCGCGCCGTTGGCCGCGTCACCATCGTCGGCGCCGGACCGGGCGACGCGGAGCTCTTGACGCTGAAGGCGGTCCGCGCCCTGCAGGCCGCCGACGTCATCCTCTACGACGAACGGATCTCCAACGACGTGCTGGAACTCGCTCGGCGCGAGGCCAGGCGCATCCTTGTCAACCAGCGAAGCCGGGATACGGGCGCCGGAGATGGAAGCAACGCGATTGCCGCTCTCGCGAGAGCCGGAAAACGCGTCGTGCAGCTCCAGGCGGGCGATCCGGCAAGCGATGCCGAAACGCGGGAGGCGGCCGCATGGCTCGGCCAACGCGGCATCCCGGTAGAGATCGTCCCCGGCGTCGCCGATCGCCGTCGCGGCGCCTGGGAGAACGGCGATGCGCAGGCGCTCGTCGTCGCGGGCATGGCCGAGCAGGCGCACGAGCGGCTCCGGGTCGCCGGCCATTAGATGGCATGCTAGCGGCGGTTATGGCGGTCTTCCAAACGATCGATGAATGCCGTTTGAGCGGCGTTTATCTTTGCCCGCGCCTCCTCGAGCGTGAACCATTCCGCCCGATCAACTTCGGGGAAGGATTGCATGCGCCCGCTTCCAGGCGGCCACTCTATCTCGAACAGGTTGCTGCGAATGCTGGCGATGTCGAACTCGCTTTCGCCCGCGAAGGCGGTGATCAGCTTGCCGCTTTTCAGGCGCGCCTCGCCGAGCGGCTCCAACGGCCCCGTGACGGCGATGCCGGTCTCCTCGAGGAACTCGCGGCGCGCCGCCGCTTCCGGCTCTTCGCCCCCCTAGTATTCGCCTTTCGGGATCGACCAGGCCCCGAGATCCCGGTTGCTCCAGAAGGGGCCGCCGGGATGAACGAGCAGGACGAGAAGCGCACCGGCTTCGTATCTGTAGAGCAGGATGCCTGCGCTTTTCTTCGGCATGTGCGATCCTCCGATCGATAGTCCGGCGCCCGTTCGGCCTCAGCGGCCGGGGCAGGATACATCGTAGCGGCGGCTTCGGACGAATGTCCGTCGCGCGCACAGAGTTTCAGCCCCGGTCATCTGCCGCGGCGGCACGTCCGGTCATCTCGTCGATGCCGATGCAATAGAAGAGATGCGGCGAAGCGCCGAGCATCTTCTGCGGCGTCGGCTTCAATCCTCCGGGTTCCCACCAGTTGACGTGCTTCTCCAGAAGAGACCAGGCGTGCATGCGTTCGCGTGCCATTGTGGCGTTTCCGGAAGCTACCGATACTGGCCATAGAGGAGCACGCTCTTCCAGCCCTGCGCGCCTATAAACACGTCGATCTGCAGACATGCGGATTGACGCGCATCCACTCGATCTTCCGGCCCGGCATGGAGAAGCTGTAGAGGCGCCGGCCGGCATAGGCATAATGGATCGGAACGACATAGGGCCGGTCGTCCTTTGAACAGGCGAGCCTGGCGAGCCGCCCCGACGTCACGACAGCGATGCACTCCGCTTCACTCATTTCCCTGATGAACATGATGTGAGTCACTTCATCAAGCGATCTAAATGCTTTAGTCTATGGCCGAAGCGCAGACCCGCCTTGACCGGCGTCAAGACGGATGGGTGCCGCGGCGGCGGCCCTGCGCTTCCAAATTGATGCGGATCAACGAATGTGGGGACTGGCCGCCCTAGCTTGGTAGCCAAAGGAGACCGCCAATCCGGGTCGTAGAGGGCGCCGTCACGTCTTCCACGACGCCGATGGTCCTGCTCAATGAGTTTTGTGTGCCGCTGATACAGCGAGATGCTGCAGAAGAGGAGGCTCTGCGATGTCGAAGACAATATCCGACCCTCTTGCATCAGAGACATGGCCACGATGGCCGGTAGGCCCTGAAGGTCGATCGCTGATGCTTTCGATGGCCCGTTTCCAGGCGGACTTCTTGCAGACCGCCTTGCGGGGTCAGATCGAGGCGCTCACCTTCATGCAGAGCCGCAGCGAGCAGCATCTGCAGCTCTGGGAGGAGCTGCTCGCGTCGGACTACGCGCGCGACGGCTTCGATCTCTACTGCGCCTTCTGGCGCAACGCCTTTCAGGACTATTCCGACGAGACGGAGCGGTTCACCCGAATGGGGGCAGAGCTCGCCACCCAGGCGGCAAAGCGCGTCAGCGAGGAGCAGGAAGAACTGACCGAGAAAGTGGCGCGGCAGATGGTGATGTGACGCGCCGGGGGCCTCGCCGGCGCTGCTATTCCGAGGAGCGTCCGGTCTTGGCCGAGAGGATTTCGGCGATTTCCATCGGGAACGGGAAGATGATCGTCGAGTTCTTCTCGCCGGCAATGACATTGAGCGTGCTGAGATAGCGAAGCTGCATGGCCTGCGGCTGGCGGGCGAGGATCTGCGCCGCTTCGAGCAGTTTCGCCGCCGCCTGCTGCTCGCCCTCGGCATTGATGACTTTGGCGCGCCGCTCGCGTTCGGCTTCCGCCTGGCGGGCGATTGCGCGGATCATCGATTCATTGATGTCAACATGTTTGATCTCGACGGTCGCGACCTTGATGCCCCAGGCATCGGTCTGCACGTCGAGAATCTTCTGGATATCGTCGTTCAGCCGGTCGCGCTCCGCCAGCATCTCGTCGAGATCATGCTTGCCGAGCACCGACCGCAAGGTCGTCTGGGCGAGCTGGCTCGTCGCCGCCATGAAATCCTCGACCTGGATCGTCGATTTCTCCGCATCAATCACGCGGAAATAAATGACCGCGCTGACGCGGACTGAGACGTTGTCGTGCGAGATGACGTCCTGGCTCGGCACGTCGAGCACGCGCGTGCGGAGGTCGACGCGCACCATCTGCTGCACGTAAGGAAGGAGCAGGATGAGGCCCGGTCCCTTGACGCCAGTGAAGCGGCCGAGCGTGAAGACGACGCCGCGTTCGTATTCCCGGAGGATCCGGATCGCGTAGGCAATGACGATCAGCAGGGCAAACAGCGCCGCGGCGAGCGGGACGAGACTTCCTATGAAGGGCATCAAACTCCTCCTCTTCTGGCTTCCTTTGCCCGGCGCTCGACTTCGAGCGTCAAGCCGTCCCGGCCGACGACCATCACGTCCTCGCCGGGGCCTAGCGGATCGCTGCTCACCGCTCGCCAACGCTCCCCATGGGCGATGACGTAACCGTTGGCGCCTGCCCAGCTATCGACCTTGCCAAAAATACCGATCATCTGCTCGGCTCCGGTGGCGACCTTGTGCCGGCGGGACACGAAGGCGAGGCGGGCGACAATGAGGCTGAAGGCGAGGCTCGCGATCGCCACGCCGCCGAGAACCGGCCAAGACACCTGCAGCCCCGGCACGTCGGTATCGAAGAGGATGGCGGCACCGAGCACGATGGCAACGCCACCGCCGAGCCCGAGCACGCCGAAGGACGGCGCGTGCGCTTCGGCCACCAGCAATGCCACGCCGAGGATGATCAGTCCGATACCGGCATAGCTGACCGGCAGCACGGCGAGAGCATAGAGACCGAGCAGAAGGCAGATGCCGCCGACCGTGCCGGGCAGCACGGTGCCGGGCGACAGAAACTCGAAAATCAAGCCGTAGATGCCGACGAGCATCAGCAGCAGCGCGACATTCGGATCGGTGATCACCGAAAGGAGCCGCGTGCGCCAGTCGGGAAGCACGTCTTCAATTGAGAGCCCAATCGTATCGAGCCGGCTATCGGCCTGGCCGATGCGAACCGTTCGGCCATGGGCCTGCTTCAGCAGGTCCTCGACGGTGGCGGCTGTGAAATCGACGACCTTCTCCCGGACCGCCGCCGCCGAAGAGAGGCTTGCGGCCTCGCGCACGGCCTTTTCCGCCCAATCGACATTGCGATTGCGTAGCTCGGCAAGCCCGCGAATATAAGCCACCGCATCGTTGATCAGCTTTGCCTCGCCGGCGCTTGCCGGGCGTTTCGGAGCGTCGGTCTTGCCTTCCTCGGCAGGCTTGTCCTTGTCGCTTTCCTCGTCGCCGCCGAACAGCCCTCCGCCGATGGCGATCGGTGTCGCGGCGCCGAGATTGGTCCCCGGCGCCATCGCCGCCACGTGGCTCGCGTAAAGGATATAGGTCCCGGCGCTCGCCGCCCTGGCGCCACTCGGCGCAACGAAGCTGGCGACGGCTACGGGCGAATCGAGGATGGCCCGGATGATGGCGCGCATCGAGGTGTCGAGGCCGCCGGGCGTATCCATCTGCAAAACCACCAGTGACACGCCCCGATCCTTCCCACGCTGGAGTCCTCGGATCAAATATTCCGCGGTCGCCGGACTGATCGCGCCGTTGACGTGCAGCACCAATGCGACGCGCTCGGCCGCGGACACCGGTGGGACGGGAGAAGCGAAGGCCGACAAGATGAACAGAACAAGGGTGAGGATTCGGGACATCCGCCGTCAAGCCTCTGGTCGCGCTACGGGCCGAGCGGGAGTATGGATCGGACGCTATCCTACCCGCTCTCTACCTTTCGTCGAAATTCATGGTTTCTAATATAGGTTAGAACGGCAAAAAGCGTAAGGGATCTAGTCTCGATGCTCTGCCGCGAAAGTTGTATCGAGATGAAGCCGCATAGATTTTTGCACCTGCCGGGAAACGCATGAGAAGAGGCGGCGACGAGGCAGTCAAGGTCTGTGATTGACTCCGTCCGTTTGATGATGGTATTACGTGAGTAATCGTTAACCCAAGGAACCACCGTGACGATTTCGTTGAGCGACATAGCCGAGCGTGCAGGCGTTTCCGTCAAGACCGTATCGGGTGCTCTTCATGGTGGCTCGGCCCGGATGTCGGAAGAGACGCGGCAGCGGATCAAGGAGATCGCCGAGGAACTCGGCTATGTCACCAATCTCGCCGCACGCAGCATGCGGCAGGGCTGGATGCCGCTGATCGGCGTCGTCGCCGACGAGTTGATCACCTCGCCTTTCGCGACCGAAATCATCCGCGGGCTCGACGGTGCGGCTCGGGCCTCAGAGATGGCCGTCTTCGCGATGACGCTCAGCGGTAGTCGCGACGTTGCTTCGGTGGTGGAGGAAGTCCGCCGCTTCCGCCCGCGGGCGATCGCCTATGCCGCGATGTACCACAAGACCGTCACGCTGCCGGAGGAGTTTGCCGGCACCGTCGGGGTGATGATCAACTGTCGTGAGGCGAGCGACCGCGTCACGTCTCTCGTGCCGGACGAGGTCGGCGCGGCGCATGAGATCACCAGCTACCTGATCGACGCAGGGCGGCGCAACATCGCCTTCATCAACCTGCCGGGCCTGCTCGCCGGCGACCTGCGCGAGATCGGCTTTCGCCAGGCGATGACGGAGGCCGGTCTCGATGGCGCCGGCGCAAGGCTGTTGCCGGCGGTGCGGCGCGCCACCTACAGCGACCGGGCGCCGAGCCTCGTCCACTCCCACGTCACCGAACTGATGCGCGGGCCAGACCGCCCGGATGCAATCCTCTGCGGCAACGACCGGGTTGCGATGGAGGTCTATGCCGCCCTGCGCCGGGTCCGCGCCGAGATCCCGGACGACGTCGCCGTCGCCAGCTTCGACAACCAGGTCGATATCGCCTCGCGCCTCGATCCGCCTTTGACGACCATGGCCCTGCCCCATCGCACGATGGGCCGCATGGCAGCCAACATTCTGCTGACCAATGATGCGGTGCCGGGAGAAGTGCGAAAGTTGCCGTTCCAATTGGTGGAGCGGCTATCCGTATGAATTTACTTGCAGCGTAAAAACCCGTTGAGGAGGAGTGACTATGATGGGTAATCGTTTACTTTCACTATTGGAGGCATCGGCGGCCCTGGGTCTGCTGATGGGCCAGGCCGAAGCCAATACCGTCATCCAGGTGATGCACCAGGGCGATCCCGGCTGGGTCTCGACCTATGGCGACGTCGCCAAGCGTTTCGAGGCGGCCAATCCGGACGTCGACATCGAGCTGATCTATGCGCCGCACGACGCCTATAACGAGAAGTTCAGCGCCGCCGTCATGTCCAAGCAGTTGCCGGACGTCATGGAACTCGACGCTCCCTTCCTCGCCAACTACGTCTGGTCCGGCTACCTGCAGCCGATAAAACCTCTGATCGAGCAGGATATCCTCGACGACATGACCGAGTCCAACGTCGCGCAGGGCACCTATCCGATCGACAAGGAGCTTTACGCCGTAGGCCTCACCGACTCCTCCGTCGTCCTCTATGGCAACAGAAAATACCTTGAGGCGATCGGCGCCCGCATTCCGAAGGGCGTGGATGACGCCTGGACGCGGGAGGAATTCGAAGGCTATCTCGACAAGCTCTCGAAAGTCGAGGGCGTCAAATGGCCGATCGACACGTTCCGAGGCTATGGCATCAAGACCGAATGGATCACCTATGCCTATGGTCCGATCCTGCAATCCGCCGGCTGCGACCTGATCGACCGCAAGAGCTGGAAAGCGGTCGGAACGCTCGACAGCGATCCGTGCGTCGATGCGCTGACGATGATGCAGAGATGGGTGAATAAGGGCTGGGTCGTGCCGCAATCCTCCGGCACCAACCAGTTCTTCGCCGAGGGGCATCCGGCCGCGCTGGCGTTCGGCGGCCACTGGATCTATGCGGAAGCCGCCGCCTCGATGAAGGACGACATCGTCGTCATGCCGCTGCCGAAGTTCGGGCCGAAAGGCGCGAGCCCGAACGGCACCTGGATCTGGGGCATCACCACCGCCTCCGAGCATCCCGATATTGCCGGCAAGTTCGTGAGCTTCATGCTGAAGGACAAGCAATATCGCGACTATGCCAGGGAGGATTCCGCCTATCCGGGGCTGAAGAGCTTTGCCGCCGATTCTCCCTTGTATAGCACCGGCGGCCCGATGGCCGTCGCCTTCGAGCAGGCATCGAAGACCGCGATCGCACGGCCGCCGCATCCGGCCTATCCGGCGATCACCTCGGCCTTCATGGGAGCCGTCGACGAGATCTTCAACGGCGGCGACGTCAAGGCCGCGCTCAGCGCAGCGGCAGAGAAGATCGACGAGGACATCGAAGAGAACGACGGCTACCCGCCCTTCGACGAACAGCAGTAACGCTGACGGGCGACCGCGCGCCCAATTCGCGAGGTCGCCCAATCGGTCGCAGAGGCGATCGACTCACGCGATTGAATGAGGAGGAGATCATGACCTTGCAGCAACCGGCGCTGACCGCGACGGCAGCCCTGGCGCGCCCTGCCCAACGCAAAGACAAGGGACGCAGGGATCGGGGCCGCCTGTTCCAGGAAATCGGCATGCTTGCGCCGGCGGTGGTGCTCTTGGCCATCTTCCTGATCGTGCCGTTCCTCCTGTCGTTCTGGACGGCGATGACCAACCAGCCGCTGGTGCCGCGTCCGACACCTGTCCGCTTCATCGGCCTCACCAACTTCCTGAGGATCTTGAAGGACGACCTGTTCTGGACCTCGCTCTGGAACGTCTCGCGCTTCACCTTCTGGATTCTGCCGGTGCAATGCGGGCTCGCCTTCGCGACCGCCCTGCTGCTGCATCAGAAGCTGCCCTTCCGCAACTTCTTCCGCGGGCTGTTCTTCCTGCCCGCCATCACCTCGATGGTCGTTGTCTGCGTCATCTGGGGAACACTGTTCCAATACCCGACCGGGCCGCTCAACCAGGTGATCGGGTTCCTCTCCGGTGGCAGTATCCAGCCGATCGACTGGCTCGGCGACCCCAACTGGGCGATGTTCTCGATCGTGCTGCTCTCGGCCTGGCAGGCCTACGGCTTCCAGATGATCGTCTATCTTGCCGGCCTGCAGGGCATACCGGACGAGCTCTATGATGCCGCCCGCATCGACGGCGCCAATGCCTTCCAGCGCTTCTGGCACGTGACCATGCCGGGTCTGAGACCGACGCATGTCTTCGTGCTGGTGATCACCACCATCCAGGCCTTCAAGCTCTATACTCAGGTCGCGGTCCTGACCCAGGGCGGACCGAAAAGCAGCACCGAAACCGTGGTGCATTACATGGTGCGAACCGGCTTCGAGGAGCAGAAGCTCGGGCTTGCCTCGGCCGTGTCGGTCATTCTGTTCCTCATCGTTCTCGTTATCGCGCTGCTGCAGCGCCAGCTTCTGAGGCGTTTCGATGTCTGATCTCGTCCTTTCCACAACACCGTTGGAGGTAGAGCGTGAGCGCTCCGCTGTCGGTACGCTGCGCCTCGTGCAGACCGCCTGCATCCTCGTCATCGCGCTCGTCATCATCTCGCCGCTGTTCATGCTGCTGGTGGCGAGCCTCAAGGATGATCGCTTCCAGATCCTCGCCGATATGGGCAGTTTCCGTGCCTTCTGGGTGTCGAACCCGACGCTGTCGAACTTCGCGGAGGTCGGCAACCTCTCGGGCGAGCTCGCCTACGGCCGCTACCTCCTGAATTCGCTGATCATTCTCGCATGCACCGTAGGCGCGGGCCTGATCGTCAATTCCATGGCTGGCTTCGTGCTTGCCTGGGGATCGCTGCGCGGGCGGGCCTTGATGCTGTCGGTCGTCATCGCCCTCTATGTCATCCCGCAGGAAAGCATCATCATGCCGCTCGTCATCATGGTGTCGCGCGCCGGCATGACCGACACCTTCACGGTGCAGATCGTGCCCTGGGTCGCCAGTCCGCTCTACATTTTCCTGTTCTACCAGTTCTTCGCCCAGCTTCCGAAGGAGCTCTTCGAGGCCGCTGAGATGGACGGTGCTTCCGTCTTCCGCATCTATCGCTCGATCTTCCTGCCGCTGAGCCTGCCGGCGCTCGCCACCGTCTCGATCCTCATGGGGATCGAGGCCTGGAACCAGTATCTCTGGCCGATCCTGGTAACGCAGACCGACTACGCGCGGCCGATCGCCGTCGCCATCGCCACCTTCTTCGGCCAGGACAGCATCTACTGGGATCGTGCCATGGCAGCCTCGGTCCTGATGATGATCCCGATCCTCGCCCTCTATCTCGCCTTCCAGCGCTGGTTCGTAAGTTCCTTCGTTGGCTCCGCCGTGAAAGGTTGATCAATGACAAGCCATGCAAACCCTTCCTCGCTTCTCGACGGCAGCCTCAAGACGCTGAGCGCCGTCCTTCCCGCCGGCACGACAATCCATGCCTGGCTGAAGGCCGTCGATGCGGGAACGCCGGCTGAGCTTAGAGCCGACCAGGAAGGACGCGACGCCGGTCGTCTGATGGCTCGCAACAGCGAGGAATTCGAGTTCCAATCGCTGGTGATCGAGAGCGGCGGCGAAACGACATTGACCTATGACGCGACGACGACCACCCTGTCCGTCGTCTATGCCTTTTCGGAAAAGGAGGTGCTCGAAACCGGCATCCGCATCCTCTTCACCGGCAAGGCCAATGCGGCACCCGCCGTTCCCGGCAGCTACCATTTCCGCCCGCCCTTCGGCTGGATGAATGATCCGAACGGCTTCGGCCGCTTCGGCGACAAGGTCCATCTCTTCTACCAGCACTATCCGCACAGCCTGCGCTGGAACACGATGCACTGGGGCCATGCGATCTCCGACGACTATCTCCGCTGGAGGCATCTCCCGGTATTCCTGCTGCCCGCGGCGGAGCTTTCCGCAAGCGCCGACGGCCGCGGCGGCGCTTTCTCCGGCTCGGCAATCCCGCTCGCCGGAGAAGAGGAGGAGGGCATCCGAGTATTCTTCACCGAACAGGTCAAGGACCGCGCGCCGGAAGAGCAGATCCAGTTGACAGCTGTCACCCGCGACCAGATTGCCGCCGGACCCGCCGAGGTCCTTCTTCCCGAGCGTCCGGCAGGCCTCGATCTGACACTCGATTTCCGCGATCCCTATGTGATCAAGGGTCCGGACGACCGCTGGAAGATGCTCATCGGCAGCCGTGACCACGCCGGCGGTGTCATCCTGCTCTACGAGACCGTCGATCCAGCGGCGGCTGGCGGCTGGACCTTCGTTGGCATCCTGCACCGCGAGGACCGTTTTGGCATGACGGCGGCCGAATGCCCGTGCATCGTTCCGGTCGACGGGCCGGCTGACGATCCGCAGACCCGCTGGGCGCTGATTTTTGGCCTCTTGACAAGCCGCGACCCGGCGACCGGCCGCCGCAACATCACGATCGCGACCGTCGGTCGCTTCGACGGCCGGAGCTTCACCAGGGAATTCGAGCAGGAACTCGACTTCGGCACCGACGCCTATGCCTTTCAGGCATTTGTCGACCAGTCTGGGCCAGTCGGCATCGCGTGGCTGGCGAATTGGACGGAGATTTCGAAGAAGGCCGATTTTCCGACCGCCATGACGCTGCCACGCCGCGTGCTGATCACAGACGGCGCTCTGTCGACACCGCCTGTCGACGCCGTCGACAGCCTGCGAAAACACCTGATCGACGAGGCCCGGCTATGGTCCGGCGAAACGGTCACGCTCGGCAACGGCGCCGTCGAGATCGTCATCGACCTTGCGGCCCCAGGCGCGGCCTTCGATCTCGAATTCGACCATCCTGAAGTCGAACTCGGCCTAAGGCTCGACCAAAAGGGCCTGAGCATCCTCTATGACGTTCCGGACGGCAAATGGCTGCCGCGCTACATTGCGACCGGCGCGCGTCCCTCGACACTTCGGATCTTCCTGGACAAGGGATCGATCGAGGTCTTTGCCGACAACGGCCGCTGGACCGGGACGAAGCGCCTGTCTGGCTTCGCGGGCGTCCGCTCGGCACGCCTCGCCGCACCGGACGGCAATGTCACTGCCGCACTGATCTGGCAGCTTGAGCTCTGAAAGAACAGGAAGGGAGGAATCAACGATGGCATCCGTCACGATCGAACAGGTTCGCAAGCAATACGGCGCCGTGCCGGTAATCCACGGCGTCTCCATGGACATCGAGGATGGCGAGTTCGTCACCCTCGTCGGCCCCTCCGGCTGCGGCAAGTCGACCCTTCTGCGCATGCTCGCCGGGCTGGAGGACATCAGCGGGGGCGAAATTCGCATCGGCGGGCGGGTCGTCAATGACGTCGCGCCGAAGGAGCGGGATATCGCCATGGTGTTCCAAAGCTACGCGCTCTATCCGCACATGACGGTCGCGGAGAACATGGGCTTCGCGTTGAAGCTCAAGGGTGAAGGCAAGGCGGCGATCGAAAAGCGCGTGCGCGAAGCGGCCGACATCCTGGCGCTCGGGCCGTTGCTCGACCGTCTGCCGAAACAGCTTTCCGGCGGCCAGCGCCAGCGCGTCGCCATGGGACGGGCGATCGTCCGCCACCCGCGGGTCTTCCTGTTCGACGAACCGCTGTCGAATCTCGACGCCAAGCTGCGCGTCACCATGCGCGCCGAAATCAAGGACCTGCACCAGCGCCTGAAGACGACGACCGTCTACGTCACCCACGACCAGATCGAAGCGATGACCATGGCGGACCGGATCGTCGTCATGCGCGGCGGCAATGTCGAGCAGATCGGCAAACCGCTCGAGCTTTACGACCGTCCGGCCAACACCTTCGTCGCGGCCTTCATCGGCTCGCCGGCAATGAACCTCTTTGAGGGCTCGGTCGCGAATGGAGAGTTCGTCACGCGCAACGGCGCTTCGCTGCCGATGCCGGCTCGCTATCAGGGCGCAGCGGCGGCCATCTACGGCATCCGGCCGGAACATCTCGCCCTCGCCGAGAACGGCGTGCCGGCGACGGTGGTCGTCGTGGAGCCTACCGGCTCCGAAACGCATGTGCTCGTCAAGCTCGGCTCTGCGGAAGCCAACCTGGTCCTCAGGGACCGGATCGATCTTGAGCCCGGCCAACAAGTGCATGTCGCCCCGGACCTCGCCAAGCTGCATCTGTTTTCCGCGCAGGGAACGCGCGTCAACTGAGGCATCCGCCTCGACATCCATGAGTCGCGCCGTGTCGGCGCGACCACACCATTCAACGGAGGGGAATGGAATCGTCGACGATGATCACGGGGCGTCCCTGCGAACAGGATTCGACCCGGGCTTCGACTCGGTAGACGGATTTCAGCATCTCGGCGGTGATCACCTGGTGCGTCGGCCCGCTCGCCGCCACCGAGCCGCCGCTGATCACAATCGTGTCGTCGCAATAGCGAAGCGCGTGGTTCAGATCGTGCAGCGCAATCAACACCGCCATGCCCGACTGCTCGGCGAGCCGCTTCATGAAGCCGAGCACTTCGATCTGGCGGAAGAGGTCGAGCGCCGAAGTCGGCTCGTCCATAAGCAGAACCTCCGGCTTGCGCACCAGCGCCTGGGCGATCGAGACGAGCTGCCGCTGGCCACCGGAGAGTTCGCCGAGACCGCGAAACGCGAGGTCGTCGATCCTGAGTGCCGCAAGCACCCGATCGATTTCAGCGAGCTCGCCGTCCTTCACCTTCCAGCCCGAGCCCTGCTTGGCCGAAAGCAGGACGGATTCGTACACCGTCAGCACCGCATTGGCCCCGGTGTCCTGCGGCATGTAACAGATTGTCTCCGGCCCTTTTTCCGTGTCGGTGAGGTGGACGAGACCGGGACCGGCGGCGAGCCCTGCAATGCGCTTGAAGAGCGTCGACTTGCCGGCGGCGTTCGGACCGATGACCGCGGTCAGGCCCCCGCCTCTGAGCGTGCCGGTGTCGATGCCGGACAGCACGGTGCGCCGACCATAGGTGGCGCCGACCGCGTCTAACCTCAAGGCTACCATGCTCGTCTCCTGTTGGTGAAAATCAGCACGAAGAAGAACGGCACGCCGACCAGCGCCGTGATGATGCCGATCGGCAGCACCGCGCCCGGAATGATCATCTTGCTGACGACGGACGTGACGGACAGCAACAGCGCACCGCAAAGCACGGACGCCGGCAGGAAGAAGCGCTGGTCCTCGCCGACCAGCATGCGGGCGATGTGCGGCCCGACGAGGCCGACGAAACCGATCGTGCCGACGAAGGAAACGGGGATCGCCGCGAGCAGGCTGACGATCAGCATCGTCTCTAGCCTGAGGCGCCGGACGTTGATACCGAAGCTCGCGGCCTTGTCGTCGCCGAGCCGAAGCGCCGTCAACGCCCAGGCATGGCGGGCAAAGAGCGGCACGGCGAAAACCAGCACCGCGGCGGTGATCCAGACCTTCGGCCAGGTCGCCTTGGTCAGGCTCCCCATGGTCCAGAAGACGACGGCCGCGAGCGCCTGTTCGGAGGCGAGGTATTCGAGCAGCGACAGCGCCGCGTTGAAGGTGAAGACGAGCGCAATGCCGAGGAGCACAACCGTCTCGACGGTGACCCCCCGCATCGTCGAGGCGAAATGGATGAACAGCGCCGCCAGCATCGCCATCAGGAAGGCGTTGAGCGGAACCATGTACTGGACCGCGACGGGAAACACCGCGACGCCGGCAACGAGCCCCAGCGCGGCGCCGAAGCCGGCCGCCGCCGAAATGCCGAGCGTGAAGGGGCTTGCCAGCGGATTTGCGAGGATCGTCTGCATCTGGGCGCCGGCGACCGACAGCGAAGCGCCGACAGTCACCGCCATCAGCGCGATCGGCATGCGGATGTCCCAGATCACCACGCGCAGCTGGTCGGTCACCGTATCGGAGCTGAACAGCGCCGTCAGCACGTCGGAAAGCGGATAGTTCGCCGGTCCGAGCGCCATGTCGACCGCGACCGAAAGGAACAAGGCGGCGATCAGGGCGGAAAGAATCAGGAGCCGGCGCGCGACAAGGGCGCGGTAGCGACCGCGCCCCTCGAGGCCGGAGATTTCGTCGGCGATCGCGACCATCATTCACCCCCGTCCGAAAGCGAGACAAAATAGCCGGGCCGGTAGGCGATCGGCAGGAACTTTTTATGAAATTCGCGGAAGGTCCGGTCCGGATCGATATCGGCGAAAAGTTCGGGATGAAACCATTTGGCGAATTGCTGGATCGGCACGAACTCATAGGGCGCGCCGTAGAACTGGTGCCAGACGGCATGCACCCTGCCCGCCTTGACGGCGTCGAGCGTGGCAAAGGCCGGCCTTTCCACCAGCCCTTTCAGCCGCTTTTGCGCCGCTTGCAGATCGGCGCCGCGGCCGACGCTGACGAACTGGTTGACGTCGGATTCGGCCGTCCAGTTGCTGCCGGTGACGATCACATGGTCCGGATTGGCAACGACGAGTTGCTCGGGATTGAGGTCGCCGAAGGTCGCCGTGATCACGTCGGAGCCGATATTGTGGCCGCCGGCCTTTTCCACCATCTCGCCGAAATTTGCCGGCCCGAAGGTGCGGCAGCAGGCCGTGTCGCCGGTGATCCCGGGCGAACGTTCGATGAAGACTTTCGGGCGCGCAATCGCGCCGGCCCCGGCGAGGCGGTCGGTGACGACGTCGATCTGGGCGCGTCGATAGTCGATGAACTCCTTTGCCGGCGCCTCGGCGCCGAAAATCTGGCCGAGGATTTCGACCGATCTTTCGCTGTTCTTCGCCGGATCGACGCGGAAATCGAGGTAGACGACGGCGATGCCGGCAGCGGCAGCCTTGTCGATGAAGCCCGACTCCTCGACTGCCTCCTGCGCTTCAAGGTTCAGCGTCAGCACGTCCGGCTTCAGCGCGATTGCCGCCTCCAGGCTGAAGTCGCCGCTCGGGATATAGCCGAAGCGCGGCAGCTTATCGATCGCCGGAAAGCGTTCACGGTAACCCTCATAGGAATCCGGATCCTTCATGATCAGATCGTCGCGCCAGCCGACGATCGTGTCGAAGACATGCTCGCCCCTGAGCGCCGCCGCGATGTGGATCTGCCGCGCCTCGCCGAGCAGGATCCGCTTGGCCGGAAGCTCGATACCGACCTTGCGGCCGGTGACATCGGTGATTTCCGCCGCAACGGCCGGCGCCGCGGCAATAACGGCGGCGGCAAGTGCCAGGACGATAGTTTTCAGAACCCGCATGTTCAGTACCTCGCAAAAGCGATCGGAGGGCTTGTGCCCTCCGATCCGGATTTTACTGGCCGACATTCAGCGACACGAAGTAGCCGCTCTTGTAGGGAAGCGGCAGGAAGCGCTCGTGCAGTTCCTTGAACGTCGCGTCCGGGTCGAGGTCCTTGAAGAGGTCCGGATGCAGCCACTTGGCGATCTGCTGGATGGCGACGAACTGGTACGGGTTGTTGTAGAACTGGTGCCAAATGGCGTGGACATTGCCTTCCTTCACTGCCTTCACGCCGGTGAAGGCCGGGCGCTTCGTCAGGTTTTCGAGCTTGCGGAAGGCTTCCTTCTCATCGGCGCCATAGCCGACGCCGACCCAGTTTCCGCCCGGCACGTAACCTTCCCAGTTGCCGCCGGTGATGATGATCTGGTCCGGGTTCGAGGCGATGATCTGCTCCGGATTGACCGTCCCGAACGTCCCCGGGATGATCTCCTTCGCCATGTTGATGCCGCCGGCGAACTCGACCATCTTGCCGAAATTCTCGTCGCCGAAGGACATGCAGCAATCGTCTGAATAACCGCCGGCGCGCTCCATGAAGACGAGGGGCTTCTTCGGATCGGCCTTAGCCAGCACGTCCGTCACCTTGGCGATGCTGTCGGCGCGGAACTTGATGAATTCCTCGGCCTTTTCTTCCTTGCCGAACAGCTTGCCGATCAGGCGCATGCTCGGCTCTGTGTTTTCCATCGGCTTTTCGCGGAAGTCGACATAGACGAGCGGAATGCCGACCTTCTCGAGCTTCTCGATATAGCCCGCCTCTTCCGTCGCCGTCTTCGCGTCGACATTCATCAGCATGACGTCGGGCTTCAGCGCCACCGCCTGCTCGATGTCGAAGGTGCCGTCCTTCATGCCGCCGAAGGCCGGCAGCTTGGCGATGTTGGGATATTTGGCGAGGTAGGCGCCATAGGTCTCGGGGTCGGCCTTGGTCAGGTCGTCGCGCCAGCCGACAACGCGCTTGAAGGGCTCGTCCTTGTCCAGGGCGCCGACGAAATAGATCTGCCGACCTTCGCCGAGGATTACGTGCTGGACTGGCACATTGACTTCGACCTCGCGGCCCGTGATGTCCTTCACCTTGACCGTGTCAGCGAGTGCGGCGCTCGAAAAAAGCACGCAAAGACCCGCGGCGGCGGAAGCCACCCTGTTGAAAACCTTCATTGATCCCTGCTCCTTTAAAAAACGCTGCCTTCTAATGTTTCATGACTTTACCAGTCAACATTTATCTTTTAGAACGCTTCCAAACAGGAGAGGCGGACTGGTAATGAGCGACGTGGCGGCGGGCCGGAACTACGATCTTCGCGACGAAATCAAGGCCTATTGGTCGGAACGTGCCGCCACTTTCGATCTCTCGCCGGGACACGAAATCTTCTCCGAGGAAGAGCGCGCCGCCTGGCACCGGCTTTTCCTGCGCCATCTCGGTCACGGTGAAGGGCGCGCCGCACTCGACCTTGCGAGCGGCACCGGCGTCATCTCACACCTGCTCGACGATCTCGGCTTCCAGGTGACCGGTCTCGACTGGGCCGAGCCCATGCTCGAGCGGGCACGTCAGAAGGCAAGAAGCCGCAAGCGTGCCATTTCCTTCCGCATGGGCGACGCGGAAAGCACGATGGAGCCGGACGACCACTATGACGTCATCGTCAACAGGCATCTGGTCTGGACGCTCGTCGATCCGGCCGCGGCCTTCGCCGAATGGCTGCGCGTGCTGAAGCCCCGCGGCACGCTTCTGATCGTCGACGGCGATTTCGTCAATACGGGTGCGCTGGAGCGCCTGTTCTCGAAATTGAGCGCCTGGGGACAGCGCACCGGCGTTTTCAAGCCGGACGCACCCATGCACTCGCGCGAGATGATGGAGGCCCACCAGAGCATCCTCTCCCGTGTCCATTTCGCCAACGGCGCACGCGCCGAGGCCGTGGTCGAACTCCTTACGGCCACCGGCTTTACGGACATCATCGTCGATACCGATCTCGGCGAAATCCACCGGACGCAGGCGAAGAACTGGAACCTCTTCAAGGGGCTGGCGAGACGCAGCCAGCATCGTTACGCGATCCGCGCAAGCAAGCGCGCCGCCTGACCGGGCGGCACTTCGCCGCCACCACTGGCTGTACTCGCTTTCTGGTTCGAGAGAAGCGCGGGGCCACAAAGCTGCCGCGCAATGGTCAGCAAATTGCCCCGAGATCGCCCAACCGAGCACTTTTGAGGGCTACATGGTCTATCGCCGCTGCGTCACACACGACACGGAGCGGTTGAGCAAGGCGGTATTGCTGCCGATCACGTCATGCACGTCCAAGAGGGCACGTCCAAGAGGAATGAATATGATCACTCGTTACACCCCCGTTGCATCGCTGACCGCTGCAGTCTTCGGCCTGATGGTCGTGAGCCCGGCCTCGGCGCTGGAACTTGCCCAGGCCCAGGAAACACAGCCGGCGCAGCAGACGGCCCCGGCTCAACCCGGCGCCAAGGGTGCCCCGATCAGCGAACAGAAGATCGAGGCCTTCGCGGTCGCCTACCTTCAGGTCGACAAGGTCCGGCAGGAATATTCCGCCAAGATCGGCGCGACACAGGACGCGGCTGCAAAGGAGAAGCTGCAGAGCGAAGCCAGCCAGCAGATGGTCAAGGCCGTCGAGGCCTCGCCGAACATCTCTGTCGAGGAATATACGACCATTCTGACGGCCGCGCAGAACGATCCGGCGCTTGCCAAGAAGGTCCAGGAAAAGCTTCAGGGCACAGCGCCTGCCGAGCAGGCTCCGGCACAGCAACAATAAGCTTCCCGCCCGCCGATGCTTCCGGCGTTCCGACGTCAGGTCGGGACGCCGGAAGCGTTTCTGGCTTCTACTTTCCGGTTGCGCTTATCGGGGCCGCGACCGGCTTCGATTCCGGCGATCCGCGGAAACGCAGGAAAATCGAGAGCAGAACCAGCAGCAGGGTGGAGAGGAACTCCGATTGCCAGTTCTGAAAACACTCGAACCAGAACTCGGCATCGGCCAGTCGCGTCCAGAGGCCGACAGACGGCTCGCCATGGCGCATCGCCTCGACATTTGCGGCCGCGGCGCTGGCGCGCAGATGGAAAACGAAGCTCAGGACGAACAGTGCAGCAAGCACGATGCCCAGCGAATAGGAATAGAGCGTCCTTATCAGCGGCCCTTGCCGAACGGCCCAGGGTGCCTTCGGATCGTTCTTCTTCTCGCGAGGATCTTCGTCCACCTCGTCCTGAAGGACGTCCGGGTCCTTGGACTCGGCCGAGCCACGCTGGTAGAGGAACGCCGTCAGGCAGACATAGGCCGCCATCTGCAGAAATTCGCTCTCCCAATTTTCGAAGAGAGCGGACAGGAAATGGCCAGTGGAGAGATATTCGACGACGGTCACGGTCCCTTCGCCGTGCATGATAGCCTCTTGATTGAAGGCATGAGTGCCGGCGAAAACCGTGCCCGCGATGGTTGCGGCAGTGAGAATGGTCAGTGTAATGCTCAGCCCGTGGTCACGCAGAAGCGACATTCACTTTCTCCGCCATTGCGGTTCTACGCTCAATCCAACGTGCATCAGGTGACGAGCCAGAAGAAGGTTCCCGCCACCAGAATGAAAAGGGCGATTGCAGCAAGCAGGCGAAGCATCCCGGCATTCGTCGTATCGCCAAGCATCCTGTTCCAGGTCTCTCCGCCCGTTCCTTCGTCACTGCTTTCCTGATGTTCCTGAGTTGCGGCTTCCTGTACCGTTCGGCCTTGGTCGTGTTTCGGCCTGATCGGTTGAGCGCCGCCGCTGAAATCGCGCGGCGAAGGTTGCGGCGGGTCGACCGACATTCCGGCGCGCAAGTCCTGGGCGCCGCCGCCCGCGTCCGAAGCGTCCGCTATGTGGTCTTCGCCGGAAGCATTCTCTGGCTGCGACTGCAGGTGCGCTGTCCTTTGCGGCTGCGGCCCCAGGCGACGAGCCGGCCACGATACATCGGGCGACTGCGACGTCCGGCGCGGGCGCTGCTCCGCGGGGCGACCCTTCCCAAGCTCTCCATTGTCCTGCTTTTGCGGCATGCTGCCTCCATGGCTTGGCGCCCTTCGCGGGCGCCAATTCGATTTTCAAAGGGAGCGTGTCAGTGCCGGCCGGCCTGATTGTGCTCGCCGCCGGGCATGGTCACGCCCTTCAGGCCCGCGCCCGCCGCGGCGGGCTGCTCCCGCGCGGCGTCAGCCAAAGACACGATGCCGACGAGGCGCTTGTCCCGATTGACGACGGGGAGACGTCGCACCTGGATATCCCCCATGTTCCGCGCCACGTCGTCCACCTCTTCGTCCTCGAAGCAATATTTGACGTCTGTCGTCATCACGTCGCGCACTTTCGCCTGCGGATCGAGTCCGTCCGCCACGCCGCGCACGACGATGTCGCGGTCCGTCACCATGCCGACAAGGCGGTCATGGTCTTCGACCGGCATGAAGCCGATGTCGTTGTCCGCCATCTGCCGCGCCACATCCCTGATCGTGTCGTTGGGGGTGGCGAGATGAACGTCCCTGCTCATGATATCCGATACATGCATTGTCCTGCTCCTTTCTCGGAAGGTGCTGTCCGATCAGCCGAGCCGTCCGGGACCAGGCCGAATCAGACAGGTCGGAGGCGGCATTTCAGTGCGCTCGCGCTCCGTTCCTGGCAGTTTTTGCGCGCGGTGCAGGCGGCTTCGGGCTCGACACGGCATTGGTCGTACCCTCCGTTTCGAGGCTCTCGCCTCCGTTGGGGCTGGACGTGCCTTGCCCTTCCATTTCCCGCGCTGCCTGCTCCCAATGGCGCAGGTGTTCGCCGTCCGGACGGCCTTCCTGCTCCCAGATCGCGTAAGCCCTGCGCTTGATGAGCTCTTCCCTGTCGTGTTCCATGTCCCTTACCTCGCTGATGAAGCCTCGTCGGCAAAATGCAAACGGGACGACCGCCCATTTGTTCCATGCTTAAAACCTGTTCCAGTAACGCTCGCCGGAGCCGCCGCCATAGCGCGGCGGCTCCGGATTCTCATCGGGATTCGGTACCGGCGCCTCGTCCGGAAGGCGGTCGGGTTCAGGTTCGCCGATAGGCGGTTCCGGATCCCTCGGCGACGGTGGCGGAGCCTGACCCGGCTGACGCGGATTTTGCACTGCTGCCTCTTTTCTACGCGCCCGCAAGCGCAGTTGTTGTTGGCGCCTCCTGCTCGCCAGAGTCTTGTGGAACGAAAGCGGCGACGCTCTGCGCGCGGACCGTTTCCCGCTCCCTGGCAACGGTCTCGGTAAAGGCGTCGTCTTCGGCCGTATTGAGCGCCCACCGCCAGCCTTGCGCCCCGTGCACAGGCGGAAGCGCGACATCGCAGTCGCCGCCGGCGTTGAAGACGAGAAAGATCTCTTCCGCCGGTGCCTCGTTAGGGGAGAGGTGGCAGAGATAGACGCCGAGGATGCGCAATTCGCCGTCGCCCCATGCCGGCTCGTCCATCATGCTACCGTCGGGCTTGTACCAGGCAATCTCGATACGTCCGTGCTCGTCGGTGGCCCCTTCCAGGAAATTCTCCTGGCGCAGCACCGGGTTCTCCCGCCGGAAGGCCGTCATCTTGCGGCAGAAGGTAAGGAACGCCTCGTCAGAGCTGCTCCAGTCGATCCAGCCGATCTCGTTGTCCTGGCAATAGGCGTTGTTGTTGCCGCCTTGGCTGTTGCCGAGTTCGTCGCCGCCGAGGATCATCGGAACGCCCTGGCTCATCATCAAGGTGGCGACCATTGCACGGCGGCGGCGCCGGCGCGCCTCGCCGATCCCGGGATCATCGGTCGGCCCCTCGGCGCCCATATTGTCCGAATGGTTGTCCGAGTGGCCGTCGCGATTGTCTTCGCCATTGCCCTCGTTGTGCTTCTCCGTATAGGAGACGGTGTCCATCAGCGTGAAGCCGTCATGTGCGCTTAGGAGATTGACGGAGGTGGTCGCCGCCCGGCCGGAATGATTGAACTGGACCGGCGAGCCCGTGAGCCGTTCGGCGAGCACCGGCACGACGCCGCCGTCTCCCTTCCAGAAGCGACGGACATCATCGCGGAAGCGATCGTTCCACTCGCGGAAGGGCGGCGGGAAACCGCCGAGCTGATAGCCGCCGTCGCCGATGTCCCACGGTTCGGCGATGAGCTTGACGCCGGCCAGCATCGGGTCTTGCCGGATCGCATCCAAAAAGCCGCCCTCGCGATCGAATTCCATGTATTCGCGCCCGAGGGCGCTCGCCAGATCGAAGCGGAAACCGTCGATGTGCATGACGCCCACCCAGTAGCGGAGGCTGTCAAGCACCATGCGCAGCACCATCGGATGCGCGACGTTCAGCGTGTTGCCGGTGCCGGTCATGTCATAAGTATGCCGGGGCTGCTCCGGCGACTGGCGGTAATAGCTGAGATTGTCGAGACCTCGGAAGCTGAGCGTCGGCCCCTGTTCCGAACCCTCGGCTGTATGGTTGTAGACGACGTCCATCAGAACCTCGATGCCGGCGGCGTGGAAGCGCTTCACCATCGCCTTGAACTCGGTAATCCTGGTGCCCTTCATGTAGCGCGCATGCGGCGCGAAATAGCCGAGCGGCTGGTAACCCCAGTAGTTCCTGAGGTTTCGCTCGATGAGGTAGCGGTCGTCGAGGAAATATTGCACCGGCAGAAGCTCAACCGCGGACACGCCGAGTTTCATGAGATGATCGATGATCGGGTCGCTGGCCATGCCGAGAAAGGTGCCGCGCAATTCGTCCGGCACGCCGGGATGCGTCATGGTCATGCCGCGCAGGTGAGTCTCGTAGATGATCGTCTCGGTCCAGGGCCGGCGGATCGCCTCTTCGCCGTCCCAGTCGAAGTTCGGATCCTGGACGACGCCCTTGACCATGAACGGAGCGCTGTCCCGCTCGTCGAAGGAAAGATCGCCCTCCGGGTTGCCGATCGTATAGCCGAACAGCGCGTCGTCCCAGACGAACTCCCCCGCCACCTGCTTGGCATAGGGATCGAGGAGCAGCTTGTTCGGATTGAAGCGATGTCCGTTTTGCGGGTCGTAAGGTCCGTAGGCGCGGTAGCCGTAGAGCGTGCCCGGCCCCAGCCCCTCGATATATCCGGACCAGATGTCGCCCTCCCGCTTCGGCAGGGGCAGCCGCGCCGTTTCCTTGCTGCCATCCTCGGAAAAGAGACACAGCTCGATTTTTTCGGCATGGGCGGAAAACACCGCGAAATGGGTGCCCTGGCCGGTGTATTCGGCGCCAAGCTCCGGCTTCAGAAAATCGAGTTCGGAGAAAGCCACATTCATTCGGTGTCGTCGCGCCCCCTGCAGCGTCGTGGAAGTGAGGGGGCAACGCCGATGGCGGCAACTTTGTTCCTGCCGAAGCTCGGCGACGATTGATTGCCGCGGAACTTTCGACCCGTCGACGCAGTTCTCGTCTCTTGCCGATCTCGCAGCATCAAGGAAAATGAATGACCGATTCTGTCCGGAAAACCTGGGGCGCCGAGCTCACCTCAGACGACGTCGCACATTTTCGCCTGTGGGCCCCCGACGAGCAGGCGGTCCGCCTCGTTCTTGCCGATGTGCCGCACTCGATGCGCGCGCTCGACAGCGGCTGGTTCGAAATCTCTGCCCGGGCGCAGGCAGGCGATCGCTACTGGTTCGAACTTTCCGACGGAACCCGCGTCGCCGATCCTGCCTCTCGCGCCCAGCCAGAAGGAGTTTCCGGCCCGTCGATGCTCGTCTATCATTCGGCCTACCAGTGGAAGGCTTCCTCCTGGCGCGGCCGGCCCTGGGAAGAGGCAATCATCTCCGAGCTGCATGTCGGCTGTTTTACGCCGGAGGGCACCTTTAGAGCGGCGGCCAAGCGGTTGCCGCATCTCGCCGAGGCCGGGATCACCGCCATCGAGATCATGCCCGTCGCGGAGTTTCAAGGCGAGCGCGGATGGGGCTACGACGGCGTTCTGCCCTATGCGCCACACCATGCCTATGGCACTCCCGACGATCTCAAGGCGCTGGTCGATGCGGCGCACGGGCTCGGCATGATGGTCCTGCTCGACGTCGTCTACAATCACTTCGGACCGGAGGGCAACAGCCTCCCCCGTTACGCCAGCCGCTTCTTCAACCGCGACCGGCCGACCCCATGGGGTGCGTCGATCGCCTTCGAGGAACCCGCCGTGCGCCGCTTCTTCATCGACAACGCGCTCTATTGGCTCGGTGACTTCCACTTCGACGGGCTGCGCCTCGATGCGACGGACCAGATCCGAGACACCAGCCAGCCGCATTTTCTTGCCGCCCTGGCCCGCGAGGTGCGCGAAACTTTTGCCGACCGCAGCATCCATCTGGTGGTCGAGGATGCCGACCGTCGGCGCAATCTGGTGCGGCGCAACGCCGACGGGACAATCGCTCTCTTCACTGCCGGGTGGAACGACGATTTTCACCACGGCCTCCATGTCATCGCAACGGGCGAAGACAGGGGCTTCTATCGGCCCTTTGCAGCGCGCCCTTGGCAGGCGACGCGCGAGGCCATGACCGACGGCTTCGCCTCGACCGAAACGATCGAGTCCCTCCCTCAGCCGGAGGGCCAAGTGCCGCCGCAGGCGCGCGTGAGCTTCCTGCAGAACCACGACCAGATCGGCAACCGCGCCTTCGGCGAGCGCCTCGTCTCGCTCGCGAGGACTGACCAGCTGAACGTGATGACCGCGATGCTGATGCTTTCGCCGCAGATTCCGCTGCTCTTCATGGGCGAGGAATACGGGGAAAGCCAGCCGTTCCTGTTCTTCGCCGACTATGCGGGCGAACTCGGCGCGGCCGTTCGGCGCGGGCGGCAGGAGGAAGCCGAGAAATTCGGCGGCATGCCGCCCGGCAAGACGGCAGAAGATCTCCCCGATCCGATCGATCCCGAGACCTTTGCCGCTTCGAAGCTTCGCTGGGAACGCGCCGAGAGCGCGGCCGGCAGGACTCACCTCGCCTTCATGCGCGACCTCGCCGATATCCGGCAGCGGCACATCGCGCCGCTGATGAGACAATGCAACCTTCCGAGTTTCGAGGTCCATTCCGCTCGCGACGGCATTGTCGCCGTTGACTGGTCGTTCGGCGGCCCGGTGCTCGAGTTGCGCGCCAATCTCTCCGCAGGCAAAGCCGCCGTACCGCCGATCTGCGGCGAGCAGATATTCGGCGCACTTAAATTGGACGGACGTGAGTTGCCGGGCCCAAGCATCGTTGCTGCCGTACGGTCCAATTAACGTAGCGAACGGAACATGGTCGGAGCCTGTCGGTTTAGCCGATTGCACGACTGAAATGGACCGAGGCTCGTGTCTTGAAAGCCATGCCGACTGAACTTGTAAAAATGGGTCCGGCCCTTTCCGGCGAGCACGCTGATGCGCCCTCCATTGCAGCGTTGCGCAAGCAGGCCGAGGGCTGCGAGCGTTGCGATCTCTACAAGCATGCGACGCAGCTCGTGTTTGGCGAGGGACCCGGCAAGGCCCGCGTCGTCCTTGTCGGCGAACAGCCCGGCGATCGCGAGGATCTGGCCGGGCGGCCCTTCGTCGGCCCGGCGGGACGTATTCTCGACGAGTGCCTGCATGAGGCAGGCATCGATCGCTCAAGCTGCTATCTCACCAATGCCGTCAAGCATTTTAAGTTCGAGCAACGCGGCAAGCGCCGCCTGCATTCGCGGCCCAATGCGGGCGAGATCCAGCGCTGTTCCTGGTGGCTCGGCGCAGAGCTCGAGCAGCTGCGGCCCAAGGTCGTCGTCGCGCTGGGTGCAACGGCGCTTTCGTCGCTGCTCGGACGCCGCGCCGGCGTGATGAAAAACCGCGGCGACCTGGTCGCCACGCCCGCCGGATACCCGGTGCTCGTCACCATCCATCCCTCCTATCTTCTCAGAATTCAGAACAGGGACGACGCCGCGGCGGAACGCGCCCGCTTCGTGAAAGACCTCGCCCAAATCGCCGGCCACGTGGATTAGCAACTCAGGACGGTCGGTCGAGTTCGGGATAGCGGCGGAAAATGCAGGACTCGTTGAAGGGCAAGCGCCTGTCGGAAGCCAGATAGCTCATGATCCGCGGTCGCGCCGCGACCGAATCATGCAGCGCAATCAGCGCCGGCACATGCTCTTCATTGGCACGCATCGCGTTCGGAAACGCGTAGCGGAGCCCCTCGACCAGGTGGAACAGCGAAAGATCGACATAGCTCGGTCGCCCGCCGACGCTATGCTCCGGGCCTTCCGGATTTTGGGCGAGAACGCGTTCGAAATAGCCAAGATATTTCGGGAGCCGCTCGGATAGGAAGTTCTCCGCCCGCTTCGACGCTTGCGGTTTCTGCTCCTCGTAATAGAGCGACACGCCTATCGGATGGTGCGTGTCGTGGATTTCGGTAACGAGATCCGTCACCGTCAATTGCAGGCCGTTGGCAACGTGGCGCAGGCCCTCATCCTCGGGCGTCAGCCCCAGCCTCGGGCCGAGATAGAACAGGATATTGGCGACGTGGGAGATGAGCAGTTCGCCATCGACCAGAAAGGGGGGCGCGAAAGGGCTGGTGGCACCGCCAGCATCCTTCATCAGCTTCAGCATTGCATCTGTGCCGCCCGGCTGGCGCGCCGCATCTACATAGTCGGCGCCTGCGTCCTCCAACGCGAGCCGCACAAATTCGCCGCGGCCGGGAATTCCGTCCCAGTAATAGAGCGTGAATGCCATGAAATCCCTCGTCTCCCGGTTCAGCCTGTGGGCTCCCGCCCGAAAATCCCTCCTGAGTTCGTCCTTCGCCTGTTCGAGCACGCACCGCTGTTCGTCGGCCAATCCAGAGGCCTGCCCTGTTGATATAGAAGGTGAGCATCGACATCGCGGACCGGTAGGCGCTCGACTTACGGCGGTCGCTCGCTTCCGCCGAGCGTCTCAGGGAACGTGCAATCTTCCGCGGATCGTCCGAGGCATAGATACCGGGCTCGATGTCCAGCGCATTGCTATGCGCCGTCACCTCTTGCGACCATTTCGTCGTCTTTTTACTGCCGTTGCCCTTCGGGCCCCATCAGCGGCTCAGCGCAGCCACACGGGCAATTCGGAAGCCTGCCGAAATTCGCGCGCCCGGTCCTTCCAGCCGAGCTTTTCCCAGGCGAATTGCTGGGCCGCCATCCTTGCCGTCTCCTTCGTGGGATAAAAATCAGGCAACACATAATCCTTGTCGCCACAGCAGAGCAACGCTCTCCCGCTCATCAGGTCGAAATGAAGCTCTAGGCATTCCTGTGCATGCATCGAATCCCTCCCGGACATGATTCACAAAAACGGCCCTCGCGAGAGGAAGTTCCAACGACATGAAAAGAAGCTCGCAAATCCGCATCGTACCACCGGAACAACGGAGGCTTCCCGGAGTTTAGAGCGCTTACGGGAGACCAGCCATGAGCAAGCACGGAAAAGCGCGATCCCCGACCGTCGCACGCCCTCTTGATCCGCACGGTGTCGACGAACCGATCGATGCGTCGGAACGTCATGCGGCAGAGACCAGTGGTACGGTCCGGCAACAGATCACTGACCTGCAGGAGCGCATCGCCGAGCTCGAGGCAGAGATCGATGCGATTGCGACCGAGGCGCATACCGCAATCGGTACGCTCCCCGGCGCCGACCGGATCGAGACGGCAAAGGATGTGGTTACCGAGAAGCGCGACGAGATTCAGAGGCTGAGGGCACGGCTGGAGGAAATTCAAAGGCTCGTCGCGACGCGTTAGCTTCTCCAACTCACCCGCGGCGAGGCCGGTTCAAAACACGTCATACCTCAAAATAGGCGCGCCATACGGCGGCGGCCTGAACAGGGTTTCCTTGCAAGTGTCCGCTCTCACTCGCGGTCGACGAACTTGAAGAAACGGCTGACTTTCCCCTCCGCGGTCCGGTCCTGATAAAGGAAGGCCAGCTTGTTCTCGTCGAATATGCTGAAGAAATCCTCCCAGGAAATCTCCTCCAGCCTCTCTTCCGGCTTTCCAAAGTCGATGCGCAGCAAACCGCCGTCGGATGCCCCCTTGACGCGGGCCGGATGGCCGTCGCGGCTCTCTGCCCATTTGCGGATCGTGTCGTGATCGGTCGTTGTTTTCGAAGCGCTCACCGGAACCTCCTTCGGTTGGGGATGTCTCGCATCTCGCCCCTCTAATCGATCGGTCCGGTGATTGTTCCCGTGAGCTCAGCTGCGGCTGCGGCCCTTGACGGCGGCAGCGTCCCTGTGGTCTTCCTTGTCCTCCGGCTCCCAGCCGAACACGCTCCGCCCGCCAAAGCGGGCAGAATTTCTGAACTCGCCGGCAACGATCTCCTTAAGATCCGGGCCGGTGACGTAGCGCTCCAACTGGCGCGACTGCTCATCGAGCCGCCGCAAGGCGGCGAGTTCCTCCTCTCGCCCGAGCCGCCCTTTCTGCACCGCCGATTTCATCACGTTGATCGTCTCGTCATAGACCTTGAGCGGCACCGGGAAGGGATGACGGTCCTTGCCGCCATGGGCGAGCGAAAAACGAGCCGGGTCGGAAAAGCGGCACGGCGTGCCGTGCACCACCTCGGCGACCATCGCGAGCGCCTTGACGGTTCGCGCGCCGACGCCCGGCACGAGAAGCAGTTCCTCGAAATCCTTCGGCCCGCGATCAGCTGCGGCGGCGAAATTGCCGTGCAGGCGCCGCATGTTCACGTCGCTTTCGCGCACGTCGTGATGGGCCGGCATGAAGAGGTGCGGCAGCATCGGCTGGGCCGGAGCCGGCAGTCCCGGCCCGCGCGCCTCGATCGTCGCCAGCTCGCGCATGAGGCCATCGGGTCCGAGCGCGCTTAAAAGGTCGAGCTGGCTTGCCCGCGAGGCGCCGGCGCGCCGGTCCGCAAGGTTGATGATCTTGCCCTGCTCCCGCCCCTCGATCGCCGCATGCGGCGAGTCGACGAAGCTATCCAGGCCTTCGGAAAGCCAGTGATAGCGCCGTGCCTGCCGTCGGTCGCCATTCATGCCCTGCTGGACAACCACCCAGCTCGCATCGTCCGTGACAATGAAGCCGTGAAGGTAGAGATCGAAGCCGTCCTGTACGGCGGCACTGTCGACCTTGGCGACGAGGCGGCTCGCCTCGGCAAGCCTCGCGCCGTCGAACCCGATGCGTTCGCCGATCACGACAAGTTCGCCCGGGGTCATTCGGGAATGCCGGCCACGGCCGCCGCAGACGTGAATGCCGAGTTCGCCCGAAAGCGGCGTCAGGCCACGCTTCAAGGCGCCGATGACGCTGGTGGTGATCCCCGACGAATGCCAGTCCATGCCCATCACCGCGCCGAAGGACTGGAACCAGAACGGGTGCGCAAGCCGCCTCAGGAATTCGTCCCGTCCATAATGATGGACGATCGCCTCGGTGATCAGAGTGCCGAGGCGTGTCATCCGGTCGCCCAGCCACTTCGGGACCCGGCCGCCATGCAGCGGCAGATCCGCATTGCCCGCTCGTTGCGCCATGTCTCGGCTCCTCGTCGTATCGTCTTTGATTTAACCCTACATGCTTCGGATGTTCGCGGAAAGTTCTCAGTGGCTGCGCGCAAGTTTCGGGCGCAACGTTGGCGAGCGTGAAAATATGAGACTACATACGACCGGCATAGATCGGGGAGCGCTATCGATTGCAGTGGGATGACAGCTTCTTTGCGCGCGACGCCGTTAAGGTCGCCGCCGATTTAATCGGTGCGGAATTCGCTGTCTCCGGCATCGGCGGCATCATAGTCGAGACGGAAGCTTATCTGCCCGAAGATGCCGCCTCCCACAGCTTCGCCGGTACCACGAACCGCAACCGCTCGATGTTCGGCCCGCCGGCGCATGCGTATGTCTATCTTTCCTACGGTCTTCACTGGTGCCTGAATTTCGTCTGCCTGCCCGGCAGCGCCGTGCTCGTCCGCGCCATCGAGCCGAGATGGGGGCTGGAGACGATGCGGGAGCGGCGCGGCGTTTCGCAAGACAGGTTGCTCTGTTCCGGCCCCGGACGAGTCGGCCAGGCGCTCGCGATCGGCAAGGAACAGGATGGCTTGCCGCTTAACGGAAAGCCCTTCCAGCTAAGCCTGCAGACGAAGCGGCCGCCCGTTGCAACCGGCCTTCGCGTCGGAATATCCAAGGCCGTCGAGCACCCCTGGCGCTTCGGGCTGCAGAACTCGCCCTTCCTCAGCCGCAAGTTCTAACGCCTCTTGCCCAAAAGTGTGCAGCGGTTTTGGGATGACGACATGCACAAAACAAGGACCTAAAGCGCGCAGCGTGAATACATTTTCTCGCGACGCGCTTTGGCCTGTCAGCGTGGCTCGATCTGCTCATAGGTGCATTGGCGCGGATCCTTGTCGGGACGCCAGCGCATCAGCTTCGTGCCATGGCGGAAACGACGGCTGCTGACGTGATCGAATCTCACCTCGACCACCAGCTCCGGACGGACCGGTTCCCATTCGCCGCTGCGCTCTGTGCTCCAGCGGCTCGGGCCGCCGGGTGCCTTGCCGGTAAAGCCGGGCGGCTCGCGCAATGCCTCCAGCCGACGTGTCAATGCCGGGCGCTCCTTGTCGGAAATCGTCGCAGTAAAGCCGACATGGTTCAGCGTTCCGTCGCTGTCGTAGAGGCCGAGCAGGAGGGAACCAACCTCGTCGCTGTCGCTCTCGTAGCGGAAGCCGCCTACGACGCAATCGGCGGTCTTCAGGCGCTTGACCTTGACCATCGCACGCTCGCCGCATTCGTAATTCCCGTCGCGCCGCTTGGCGACGACGCCGTCGGTCGCGCCCGCCTCCCACGAGGCGAGCCATCGCTCGGCCTCCTGTCGGTCTCGCGTGAAGGGGGAAAGGGCGAGCTTGTCCGGAACTGCGTTTTTGGCGGCAAAGGCTTCCAGTGCCGCTCTCCGGGCGGGAAGAGGCTTGTCGGTCAGGACTGCCCCCTTTGCGTCGACCAGCATGTCGAACAGGATGAGGCGGGCCGGCGTTTGCTGCGCGAGCTTCTCGACGCGGCTTGCCGCCGGATGCAGGCGCATCTGCAGGGCGTCGAAGGAAAGACGCCCCTCGACTTCGATGACGAGTTCACCGTCAAGGACGAATTGCCGGGCGTCCAGCCGGCGCAAGAGGGCGATGACTTCCGGGAAAAACCGCCCGAGCGGCTTGCCGGATTTGGCCCTAAGATCAACCTCCTCGCCGGATTTGAAGGCAAGGCAGCGGAAGCCGTCCCATTTCGGCTCATACTGCCATGCCCCATCGCTCGGAAGCTCGGTCGCAGAGCGGGCCTCCATCGGCGCGGTGCTGACCGGCAGCGCGAAGCCGCCGGCCGATACAGCCTCCGCCGCCGCCCTTGCCTTTCTCGCCGAGCGCGGCCGTCCGGTCGCCTTGGTCGGTTTTCGATGCGCCGGTGACGGCATCGTCCACTCCTTCCCCGATCGCCCTATTTCAGCTTCACGGCCGGTTCCCTCGCCCAGACGCGCAGCTTGCCGAGTTCCTTGAAGAAGGCGGCGATGCTCCCGGCATCGGTGAGCTCGATCGTTCCCTCGTCGAGGGCGTCGGCAATGCCGGCCCTCTCCAGGAGGGGACGTGCCGCACCGACAAAGCCGATATATTTGCAGTGGGCGAAAGCATCGGCCACGAAATCGCGGGCGGTGGCGACATCGATCAGATCGGCGACGGCCTCTGCCGAAGGAAGAAGCACCACCGCGTCGTAGAGCACGGATGGGCCGCCATCGACCATCTGATGGGCTGCGACCCACCTGCCGTCCGAGGCGGTGAATCCGCCGACCTTGGGGGCGATCAGCTCGAAGGCTGCCTTTTGCTCCGTGACCGCAGCGATCAGGCCATCGAGCAGCGCCGCATCCGCGCCGTCGGTCGCCAGAATTCCGAGCTTACGGCCCTCGAAGCGCTTCGGACCGCGCTCGATGATGCTGAGCGCCGGCGATGGATCGAGGTCCTGCCGCGTGGGTACGGCAGCTTCGGCCGGCTTCGGCATTGTTTGCAACCCGAGCGCGTGGCCGACCTTCTTGCCGAGCGTCTCGTCGATATTGAGGAGATGGGCGACCATGCGCTCGCGGATCACAGGTGTCTCCACCTTGCTCAATTCGAAGGTCAGGGCGTCAGCAATATGACGCTGCTCGGGCGGCGTCTGGCTGATGAAGAACTGGCGCGCCTGGCTATAGTGGTCCGCGAAGCTCTCGGCCCGAATGCGCAGTTTCGGCCCCTGCTCCTCCGAAGCGAAATGCCGGAACCCCTTCGTCGGAGACTCGCGCGGCCCCTCGCCCCAGGAATTCGGCTGGTAATTCACGCGCCCGACCGGATTGCGCATGGCCATGTGGCCGTCCTGCTGGAAGTGCTGGAAGGGACATTTCGGCGCATTGATTGGCAGATGGGTGAAGTTCGGGCTGCCGAGCCGCTTCAGCTGCGTGTCGAGATAGGAGAAGTTGCGCCCCTGCAGCAGGGGGTCATCGCTGAAGTCGATGCCCGGCGGCACGTTCTGGGTCATGAAGGCGACCTGCTCGGTCTCGGCGAAGAAATTCTCCGGCATTCGATCGAGCACCAGCCGCCCGACCGGCTTCGTCGGCAGAACCTCCTCCGGAATGATCTTGGTGGGATCGAGAATGTCGAAATCGAACTTGTCGGCAAAGTCCTGGTCGAAAAGCTGTACATGCAGTTCCCACTCCGGGAAATTGCCGGACTGGATCGCCTGCCACAGGTCGCGGCGGTGGAAGTCGGGATCCGCGCCGTTGATCTTCACCGCCTCGTTCCAGGCGACCGACTGCAGTCCGAGCTTCGGCTTCCAGTGGAACTTGACGAAGGTCGACTCGTCCTTGGCATTGACGAAGCGGAAGGTGTGAACACCGAATCCTTCCATGAAGCGGAAGGACCGCGGGATGGCCCGATCTGACATGACCCACATGATCATGTGCATGCTCTCCGGGGTCAGGCTGATGAAGTCCCAGAAATTGTCGTGCGCCGATTGCGCCTGCGGGAACTCCCGGTCCGGCTCCGGCTTCACAGAGTGGATCACGTCCGGAAACTTGATCGCGTCCTGGATGAAGAAGACTGGTATGTTGTTGCCAACGAGGTCCCAATTGCCCTCCTTGGTATAGATCTTGACGGCGAAGCCGCGCACGTCGCGTGCCAGATCGAAGGAGCCCTTGCTGCCGGCCACGGTCGAGAAGCGCACGAAGGCCGGCGTCTGTTCGCCCGCCCGCTGAAACAGGTCCGCCCGGGTATAGGCGGCAAGCGATTCATACGTCTCGAAGAAGCCATGGGCGCCGTAGCCGCGGGCGTGCACGACGCGCTCCGGGATCCGCTCGTGATCGAAGTGAAAGATCTTTTCGCGGAAATGAAAGTCCTCGATCAATGTCGGGCCACGCTCGCCGGCGCGCAGGCTGTTCTGATCGTCTACCACCGGTCCTCCTTGCGCGGTCGTCAAGACAGGAGTGGCGCCTTCGGCGATCTGATGGAGCTCGCCGCCGTTGCCGCGGGTTGCTTTCTGGTCATGAATGGTGGCCGGCTTGGAATTGTTGGGCGCAGAGGGTTTCTTGGCCATCGCAGCACTCCTTGATCGGGGACGGAATGGGCACGAAACCGCGACCGCTGAGGTTGGTTCCCGGCGAACTCGTTTTTCGAAGGCTGAGGTGATCGACGCCGTAACCGAAGCGTCAGCCTTGACAGGTGCCGATCAGAACGGCCTCCGCGATGCGGTGCTTGCGGGCCTCGTTCCAGGCCTGCACCGCCCCGACATCGTCCGAGATCGACATGTTGCGGGTGTCCAGCGCGGCGAGCTTGAAGTGATAGTGATGCAGGCCAGTCCCCGCCGGAGGCTGCGGCCCATCATAGCGCGCATTGCCGAAGTCGTTCCGGATGAACTTAATGGCGTGTTCCGGGCCGGTATCGACAGCCTGCGAAAGCTCGGTCCAGTTGCCGGGAATGTTGATGATGGCGCAATGCCGGAACACCCCCCTTACGGCGTCCGGATCCTCGACGATCAATGCAAAGCTCTGTGTACCGTCGGGCGTACCCGTCCATTTCAGCGGCGGAAAGATGTTCTCGCCGAAGCGCGTATGTTTTTTCGGGATCGGCTGGCCTTCCGCGAAGGCGGGGCTCATCAAGCTGAAAGTCATCACCTCTCTCCTTCATGTTCGGCACATGGAACGGGCGCACGACCGCCGGATTGTACTCCCAAAGCAGGCCGGTGTTGAGGTCGGTGGCAGCAAATCGCCACCCGACCGAACCGGTCGCGGCGCGCACAGAGGCTCCTGCAAAAATTTCGATTTCGCGGCGGAACTTTGCGCACGGGCTTCGTGTTGAAGGAACTGCAAATGGGGCGGCGATTGGCCGGCAACGGCCAACACAATTTTCCGGAAATACGATCTATGAACGTTCTCTCCGTGACGGCCGAGATTTTCCCTTTGGTGAAGACCGGCGGGCTGGCCGATGTTGCCGGCTCGCTGCCCAAAGCTTTGAAATCGCACGGGATTCGCACACGCACGCTGATCCCGGGCTACGCCTCCGCCATCGAGGCCCTCGAGGCGGCCGCACCGGTTGCCCGCTACGATTGTCTTTTCGGAGAGAAGGCGACCCTGCTTTCCGGACGCGCCGCGGGGCTGGAGCTTTTCGTGCTCGATGCGCCGGGATTCTTCTACAGATCGGGCGGCCCCTACACCGACGAGCACGGGGTGGACTATCCGGACAATTGGAAGCGCTTCGCCGCCTTCTCCCTGGTCGCATCGCAGATCGCCGGCGGACTCGTGCAGCACTGGCGGCCGGACATCATTCACGCGCACGACTGGCACGCCGCCTTGAGTCTGGTCTACGCCAAATATGCAAAGAACGTGCCGATTCCACGTGTCCTGACCGTCCACAACATTGCCTTCCAGGGACAGTTTTCCGCCCATCTCTTCTCAGAACTCGGCCTGCCGAACGAGGCCTATTCCATAGACGGCCTCGAATATTACGGCGATGTCGGGTATTTGAAGGGCGGCCTCCAGGCGGCCGATGCCATCACCGTCGTCAGCCCCACCTATGCGCGCGAAATCATGACGCCGACCTTCGGGATGGGTCTCGAAGGAGTGGTGAATGCACGCCATGAAGACGTCGTCGGCATCGTCAACGGGATCGACGTCGACGTCTGGGATCCCTCGATCGATCCCCATATCGAGCATTCCTATTCGGCGAGAACGCCTCTCCGGCGGCTGCCGAACCGCGAGGCGCTGCTCGAGCTGTTCGGCCTGCCGCATACGCGCGCTCCGGTCTTCGCCAGCATCAACAGGCTGACTTGGCAGAAGGGCATGGATCTTCTGGCAGCCGTCGTCGACGAAATCGTCGCCATGGACGGCCGGCTGATCGTTCATGGCAATGGCGACGCGGATATCGAATACGCCTTTCTCGACGCCGCCCGGCGGTTCCCGCAACACGTCGCCATGAGGCTCGGCTACGAGGAGCAGATCGCCCATAAGATCCATGCCGGCGCCGACGCCATGCTCGTTCCCTCGCGCTTCGAACCCTGCGGGCTGACGCAGCTCTATGCGCTTCGATACGGCTGCGTGCCGATCGTCGCGCGGACCGGGGGCCTGTCGGAAACGATCATCGACGCCAACGTCGCTGCGCTCCAGGCGCAGGCCGCCACCGGAGTGCAATTTTCCCCGGTCGATACGGAGGGATTGCGGCACGCGCTGCGCCGCGCCCTCAAACTATTCCGGCACCGGCGCGTCTGGGAGAGCCTGCAGCGGCAGGGGATGAAGACGGACTCATCCTGGCACCGCAGTGCTGCCAGATATGCGGAGCTCTACGGCGACCTCACCGCGACCGCCACCGACATGCGCTTGGCCGGCTAGCATCAGCCGGTCCGTTTGACGTCTCATTCGCAACGCTGATGAGTCGATCAAGAACGATGCATGGATTGCGGCGCCGGAATATGCCAATGGCTCAGCGCTCCACAAGGACTTCGCCATGGCCGTCGAGACCGCGCCCGCCGCCCTAGCCACCGCGTCCAACGCCACCCGCACGGGCGTGCTGGTCATGCTCTTGGGCATGCTGATGTTTTCGCTCAACGACGTCATGGGCAAGTGGCTCGTCGCCACCTATTCGGTCGGTCAGGTCGTGCTGATCCGCAGTCTCGCCGCGGCGGTCCTGCTTGTCCCTTTCCTCTGGCTCGGCGGTGCCCGCAAACTTCTCGCCATCGAGCAGCCGGGCCTCCAGGTCGCCCGGGTCGTCGCCTCGACGGCGGAGGTCTTCGCCTTCTATTTCGCCGTCATCTACCTGCCGCTTGCCGATGTCATGACCTACTGGCTGGCGGCGCCGATCTATGTGGCGGCCGCCTCACCGCTCCTGTTGAAGGAACATGTCGGCTGGCGACGCTGGACGGCGATCGCCTTCGGCTTCGTCGGCGTCCTGATCGCCCTCGAACCTTCTTCTGAGGCGCTGACTCTGCCGGCGCTGATTTCGATCTTCGGCAGCATGTGCTTCGCCTTCATGATGGTGTCCGGCCGCTCGCTGCGCGGCACGCCGGATACGACGCTCGCCTTCTGGCAGCTGGTCGGGGCGGCGCTTGCCGGCCTCCTCTGGGCGCCGTTTGACTGGACGCCGCTGAAGCCGCTCGACACGGCGATGCTCGGCCTGCTCGGCGTCGTCGCGATGGTCGCCCACGTGCTCGTCAATCGGGCGCTGAAGCTTGCCGACGCCGCGACGGTGGCGCCACTTCAATACACGCTGCTCTTCTGGGCGATCGTCTTCGGCTGGCTGATCTTCGGCGACACGCCGCGCCTGTCGATGGTGCTCGGCGCCGGTCTCATCGTCGCCTCTGGCCTCTTCATTTTCTTCCGCGAGCAACAGCTCAAGCGGCAGGGGCGGCTGAAGGCTTAGACCCGGCGGCGCCCTCAAGGGGCGCCACCCGCGAAATCAGTCGTCCGCAACCACCATCTGCTTCTGCGCGCCGAGGCCTTCGATGCCGAGTTCGATGACGTCGCCGCCCTTCAGATATTGCGGCGGCTTGAAACCCATGCCGACACCGGGCGGCGTACCGGTCGAGATGATGTCGCCCGGATGGAGCGTCATGAACTGCGAAAGGTAGCTGACCAGATACGCGACGCCGTAGACCATCGTCTCGGTCGAGCCGTTCTGCTTCGTCTCGCCATTGATCTTCAGCCACATCGCCAGGTTTTGCGGATCGGCGATCTCGTCGCGGGTGACGAGCCAGGGACCGGTCGGACCGAAGGTGTCGCAGGACTTGCCCTTGGTCCACTGGCCGGAGCGCTTGATCTGGAAATCCCGTTCCGAGACGTCGTTGATGACGCAATAGCCGGCGACATGGTCCATCGCTTCGTCTCGGCCCACATATTTGGCCCTCTTGCCGATCACCACGCCAAGTTCGACTTCCCAATCGGTCGCCACCGAACCGCGCGGGATGATGACTTTGTCGTTCGGACCGACGATCGCCGAGGTGGCCTTCATGAAAACCACGGGCTCCGGTGGAACCTCGAGGCCGGATTCTGCCGCATGGTCCGCGTAATTGAGGCCGATGCAGATGAACTTGCCGCTACCGGCGACGCAGGGGCCGAGCCGGGGCGTGCCCTCTACGAGCGGAAGGCCCTCGAGGTCGAGACCGCGAGCCCAGCCGAGATCGGCGATTGCCGGGCCGGCGACGTCGGCGATCACCGCCGAGAGGTCGCGAATTCGGCCAGCACTGTCCAGAACGCCCGGCTTTTCCGCCCCTTCGGGGCCGTAACGCAACAACTTCATTCTGCTCCTCCAAACGGTCGAGACGAAAGACTCCGCCTCACAAACCAAAGGAAGCGGTAGATGTAAAGTTGTTTTGGAAGGTGCCGGAAGAAAAGCGGATCCTCGCAGGTCCGGTTCGCGGCGGAAGCGAATCGAAAGAGCGTGGAACCTTCCCGTCACCGGCCGGTTCGGTGCGCTGCGCGTTGTGCGCGCTAATAAGAAGGACAACGCAGATGAAATACAATTATTTTTTTGCCGCGGCTATCTCGCTTGCAATGGCATCCGCCGCTGTCGCTCAAAGCAGTTCAGGGTCAACATCGGGTGGTGGCACGGCGGGCTCCGCATCAGGGACGACCTCCGCCTCTCCTTCCGGGAGCAGCTCGGGAGCCCCGGGGGTCATGCAGATGAACGAAGCGGAAAGGAGCACCACGTCGAAATGGCCGGATCCGGTACGCAACGCCCTCTTCTCCGATGCGTCAGGGACGAGCTTGCGCAGCCAGGATGAAATCAAGGCCAACTGGTCGAAGCTGACGGCCGAGCAGCAGAGCCAGATCAAGCAGGATTGCAATACGATGCAAACCGCATCGGCGACGGGAGCCGGAAGCGCATCAGGCAGCGCAAGTGGGTCGGCGGCCGGAACTACACCCCAGGTTTCGGGCGAAACCACTGCAAGCACCTCTACCGGATCGACCTCGTCCGGGTCGGCGGCGGGCACTCAGGCCACAGGCGGCGCGATGACCATCGCGCAACTCTGCACTATGGTCAACGCGATGTAGAGCTGGCCGTCCGTATCGCGGGAGACGTGGCGCTCCCGCGATACGGCTATTCCGCTTTCCTTCTCCGCAACATCTCGGCTTATCGGCACTGACGGCGCGGCCCGCCGTCATAGGGCTGGTAGGTGTTGTCTTCCGGACGGTACGATCGGTATCGACTGAAGCAATAGTCGACATGTTCGAACGACAGGTTCGTCGCATCGGCCGAGAGGTCCATCTCGGCTGAAGGAGCGTCGACGCTTTCCTCAGGAGTGGGTGGCGGCAAGGCGACTTCCAACGGCGTTCCGGCCGCATTCATATAGGGAGAGATGCAAGTCCGCCGGCCGCCACTAAAGGATGTATAGCTGTTGTCGCGGGCACGGTAGGACCGATAGCGGTTCGCACACCATTCGACGTGCGCCGTCGGCCCGGCTGCCGACACCGGCTGTTCCTCGCTGGGTATCGTTTGAACTGAGCCGGTGGCCATTGAATCCAGAGAAGGAAGTTCCTTTTCGTCCCCATTGACCCTTGCGATCACCTCGGGTTCCGAAGGAAGGTCTTCTGCAGCCTCATTGCCCTGCGTGGTTACCACGTGTTCCGGGAAGTCCTCCACTGCCTCTTTGCCTTTTGTGGTCGCGATGCGTTCTGAAGGCAGGGTCACTACCGGCTCTTTGCCTTTTTCGGTCTCCAAGGGCTCCTTGGGAGAGACATCAATTGCCGCGGCGCGGGCGGGGAGCCGCTCGAATTGCTGAGCCGCCGGGTTCACTGCACGCGGCTGCTCGGTCCATATTTCCGACTGATTCATATCGAGCTGCGGCTCACGTGCCGGGTTCCCGTTAAGGATGAAAGTTGCGACCGCCGCCCCGCTAAGGAAGAGTGCGAGTGACAGGGCGAACCCGCAAAGTCCCGCCAATAAGCCTTTCACCTGACCCTCCATCGTTTGTCTGTACGAAGAATGCGAGGGCTCCGTCTCAGGTTCCGCCGTGCGTGAGAATCCCCTGAATTTTGGCGGCCAGCTTCTCGCGCACGGTCGCGGAGATGCCTGACAAAGGTCTGGCTCCGCGATAAGAAAGAAACCCGCCCCTACTGCAGGGTGGCCGGATCGATCTTCCGGCTGTTCAACAGGTGCACGAATGTGATCCCCTGCTCCAGGAGCAGTTCGGCGGCCTTCAGGTCGCACGCCTCAAGGCCGGAGGAACAGCCGCGAAGGCTGCATGCGAGCGACATCGAGTTCGCAACCGCGCGCGCGTCGCCGTCCTCCTCGGCCTCGTCGGCGGCTGCTTCGAGCGCGTCGGCTACCGCCGACATCAGGTCCGCCAGTTCTCTGACATTCATCTCTTCGACAGTTTTCAGAACTTGCATGACGTCTCCTTGGCGCGCGACAATTCGCGGTGGCAAACAGCGCGCGCATCTTTCATATGGAAGTCGTGGAAGTGGTCTGATGAGATATGGTCGCGGAACCCCTGGCCTGCAAGGCATGGCTACCATGCCCGTGGCGCATGCCCTATGCCGCGGAGAACCGGCTCGCTCAGGCTTTTGGAGATGAAAAGCAACTTGCGCGCTACCCAAAGGCATCAGTTTTTGAAAAGATGCGCGATGCTGCGTGTCAGCGCCTGCCGCTCAAGTCGCCATCCGATGTGACTTGAAGCGGAGGAGACGAGGATGACCGGGAGCAAGCCATGTGCCGAAACATCAAACCTCTCTTCAATTTCAATCCGCCGGCGACGGACGAGGAGATACGCGATGCCGCACTGCAGTTCGTGCGAAAATTGAGCGGAACGACCAAGCCGTCTAAGCGCAATGAAGCGGCGTTCGAGCGCGCCGTAAGCTCGATCGCGGCCTGCGCCAGCGAACTGCTCGAAACGCTGGAGACTTCCCAACCCCCGCGCAACCGTGAGGACGAAGCAGCAAAGGCGCGTGCGAGAATGGCGATCCGCTTCCCGTAACATGTGCGGGCGTAAAATTCTGTCAAGAGTTGCACAGGCAAAGGGACTCGACCTCTAGGTTTTTCTTTGGTTTTATCTTCAGCTAATATTCTTGGGTGGAGGAGGACAGAGGATGGTTTACGACTGGGACGGAAAGCGGACACGTCGCCTTCAGATGCTGAAATTCTTCAGCGCGCTGGCGATACCTGCCCTTCTTTTCGGTTCAGCGGTTGCGGCAGTGGAGTGGACCGACAGAGGCACCCAGGGCGTCAAGGCCACTCGAATTCGGTAAGCGGCCGATGAACGCTTCGGCGTTCACCCGGCGAGCTCGGAAGCTCACCGGGGGAATTCAAGTTTATTGTATGACCTGTACCACCGTGCGGCTTTTCGGGTCGGCGATGACCCGTTGCTCATTCACGACCGCATAGGCATAGCGCGTATCTTCGGGTATCGGAGTAAGGACAACCGTCTCGGGCAAGGGCTTGCCGACGACGATCTGTTCCTGGATGACGACTGGCTGCGTCGGAAGCGGCTGCGCTTCGACATAGGCAATCACTTTCGGCGGAGGCGGGTCGATGACCGCTCCCGCGATCGCGCCCGCGACGCCGCCAACCGCGGCTCCGACCGGACCTCCAACGACTGCGCCCGCGGCGGCTCCGCCAGCGGCGCCGGTCACTGCGCTATTTCTCGACGTGTCTTCTGCTGCAGCAGGAAGAGTTACGGCTCCAATTCCAAGACTCAACGCAACAGCACTCTTGAGGAGCATGGCTTTCATCAGAAAATTCTCCCTTGTGCATCCCTTCGGGTCGACAAACTACAGGGTTCGGGCTTTTGTTCCGGCGGTCCGCAAACGAGATCAAGGAGGATGAGACATGCGCGAGGCACTGATCGTCTGGGGCGGCTGGAGCGGGCACGAGCCAAAGGAATGCGCCCATGTCATTCGCGACATGCTGCAGGAGGACGGCTTCCGGGTCTATCTGGAACACACGACCGAGACCTTTGCCGATCCCTCCATTCACGACGTGTCGCTGATCGTGCCGATCATGACCATGTCGAAGATCGAGAAGGAGGAGGCGAAAAACCTCGCCGCTGCCGTGCAAGGTGGCGTCGGCATTGCCGGCTATCACGGCGGCGCCGGCGATGCGTTCCGCGAATGCGTTGAGTACCAGTTCATCATCGGTGGCCAATGGGTGGCCCATCCCGGAAACATCATCGACTACCGCGTGAACATCAGCCGCCCCGACGACCCCCTGATGGAAGGGATCTCCGATTTCCCTTACACCTCAGAGCAATATTACATGCATGTCGATCCCTCGAACGAGGTGCTGGCGACGACCACCTTTTCCGGCGAGCATGCGTGGTGGATCGAGGGCGTGGTGATGCCGGTAGTCTGGAAGCGCAAGCACGGTAAGGGCCGGGTCTTCTATTCCTCGCTCGGCCACGTATCGAAGGAATTCGAGGTTCCGCAGATGCGGACGATCTTCCGCCGCGGTGCCAACTGGGCGGCGCGGTAAATCGATCTGGCGCTTACTGGATGGGTTGCCGCTCGGCGTTCTCTCGCTGCGCCAAGCCGACCGCTCTTCGGCCTCGCAACTGATCCAGCCTATCGCCAAACGGGCTATGACTGTGTTTCGTCTGGCGCTGCACAACGAGGCCGCTCCGCCTACAATCCTTCCCCAACCCTTTGGAATTCCCTGTAAAGCTGCTCCGGCAGAAAACTTTCATGCACATGTTGCAATGCAATAATATTCTGTTAGGGTGTATTGCAGAGATCATCTCCTCTTGAGGTTGTGCAATGAAGGCATGTGCTTGGTCGGGCAGCCGGAGTTTTCAACGGGCTAAGGTCGTTCCCCGCAGGCCGTCCGCCCGCTTTGGTGAAGCGCAGTTTCGAGGTAAGTGCCCACAGCGCGAATATTCAAAGTGCGGGTCGTTTCTTCGGCATCTGCGTGTCATTGCAAAAACTGTAGCTGCGGTCTGCAGCCGGTAATCGCCTGTGCCGCATTTCACAGGCAATAGCGGCCGTCGGGGAACTCCGACTGCTGCCATCCGAAATTCGCATCGAAGCATCTGCCTACTACCGCAGCACTGGTGAGAACGTGACCGGAGTGAATTTGCTGACCCTGCAATTCGGGCCCCGCAGGCCAATGCGGTTGCTCCTCCCCGTCTTACGAGGTTAACCGATGGTGCTGGGTGTTCGCGCCGAAGAGATCGCCGGAGAGCATTTCGACGTGGTCGTGATCGGTTCCGGCTTCGGATCCGCCTTCTTCCTCCATGGTTTCACGCATCGCCGCAGCGCGCGCATTCTTCTCCTTGAATGGGGTCGCCACAACTCGCATGCGTGGCAGTTGGAACATGGTGCGAATACCGATCTCAAGGATGAGCAGACCTACAGGAGCAATTCAACAAAGCCGTGGAACTACACGATCGGGCTGGGCGGCGGCACCAACTGCTGGTTCGCCCAGACGCCACGGCTGCATCCGAATGATTTCAGGCTGAGAAGCCTCTATGGGGTCGGACAGGATTGGCCGATCAGCTACGATGATCTCGAGCCTTTCTACTGTCAGGCCGAGTCGATCATGTCCATATCGGGCGATCCGGATATGGCGTCGCTCATGCCGCGATCGAGGCCCTTCCCTCAACCGCCGCATCGGATGTCGACGCCGGATCGGATGATGAAAGCGGCGCAACCGGATCGGCACTTCGTCATGCCGACAGCACGGGCGCGGGTAGCGACAGAACAGCGTGCGTCCTGCTGCGCATCGCTGCACTGCTGGCTCTGCCCGGCCGATGCGAAATTCACTGCCAATAACGGTCTCATGCATGTCTTCGAACATCCGCAGGTATCCGTCTGCCTGGAATCGGAAGTGCGGCGATTGGAGCACGCGGCCGGAAGTATGCGCGCCGCGACGTTCCGGCACGATGGCAGGGAGCATACGGTCACGGGCGACCTTTTCGTGCTCGGCGCCAACGGTATCCAGAGCCCGGCTATCATGCTGCGATCGGGTCTCGGCGGCGATTTGGTCGGGCGGGGTCTGCATGAATCCTACGGCTGGAACCTTGAAGCCTATCTCGACGGCGTCGACAATTTCGATGGAAGCACCATCACCACTGGTCTGAATTTCGGCCTGTATGACGGAGCCCACAGATCGGAGCACGGCGCGGCTCTGGTCTATTTCGAGAACCGCTGGCAGCACGGTCTTCGTCCCGAGAAGGGGCGATTGCGGCAAACACTTCCCCTCGTAATCGTCACCGAGGACCTGCTGGAGGCGGACAATTTCGTCAGCCTCGATGAAAACGGCGACGCTTTCATAAGCTACAAGGGAGCGGCCGAATACGCGGTCAAAGGCATGACGAGAGCCAAGGAGCAACTGCCGGAGCTTCTTCGGCCGCTGCCGGTCGAAAAAGTCCTGGATCGCGGCATCCGGCGGACGGAATCGCATGTTCAAGGCACGCTTCGCATGGGGAAAGACCCCAAGGACTCGGTGGTCGACGGTGATTTGATCCACCACCAAATTCGCAATCTGCTGATCGTCGGCACCAGCACCTACCCAAGCTGTTCCTGCGCCAATCCCAGCTTGACGGCCGCGGCCCTCTCGTTGCGGGCGGCTAGTCGCCTAACATGATGGAGAAAAAGCATGATCACGCTTTCACGGCGCGCGGTTCTCGGTCTGGCCGGCGGGTGTGTCGCTTCAACCGCCCTTGCCTACACGGCGGCCCGGTCCTTTTCCGGCGAGGATTTGGTCCGGGCATCTCTGAAACGGTATCTCGGAGAGCTGAACATGTCGGATGAGCATCTGCGCGCCTTCACCCTGGAATTCCACAAGCGAAATCCATGGGATTTCCCGACGGAAAAGCTGGCGGATGCTTCGACGCTATTCGAAGGACTGGGTCTGGGAGACGCGGTTCGACCACTGCTGCCCGATGATGACGCAAAGCGTTTGGAGCGGTTCGAGCGCTGGCTGCTCGCCGACTTTCATCTCCTCACCGACTACGCCTGGCGCAGCGGACCGGAAGATGCCGTTACCTTTTCAGGCAGCCAGCATTGCGTGAACCCGTTTGCAAATTTCGACGCTGCATAGTGTCCATCAATACTACTTGGGGGTGAAGTTATGTACTACAGATCAATTGCAGATATGAATTCCACCATTGCCAAAAACCTCCACCGACTGCCACGTGATATCGATCTCGTCGTCGGAATCCCCAGAAGCGGCCTCCTGGCTGCCAACCTCGTCAGTCTGACCGCGAACATCCAGATGACCGATCTCGACAGCTTTGTCGCCGGCAAGACCTTCTCCTGCGGGATCACCAAGCGCTCCGCCGCTCTGCAGCGCACCATACCTGAGATGCGCCGGATACTGGTTATCGATGACAGCATCAATGGCGGTGGCGCCATGCGGGAGGCGCGGGTAAAGGCAGCCGCCGCGGGCGTTGCCCGCGACCAGCTTGTCTTCGCTGCCGTATACGGCACCTATGAGCGCTACGACGAGGCCGATCTCGTGCTCGAGGTCGTACCACAGCCTCGGCTTTTCCAGTGGAACGTGATGCACCACAAGTTTCTCGGCCAGAGCTGCGTCGATATTGACGGGGTCCTGTGTTTCGATCCCACCAACGAAGAAAACGATGACGGCCCCGCCTACCTCCAATTCCTGGCGCAAGCACGTCCACTGTATGTCCCGACGCGAAAGATCGCCTATCTGGTGACCAGTCGGCTGGAAAAATACCGGGCCCAGACGGAGGCCTGGCTGGCGGCGCAGGGAATCGAGTATGGAGAACTCATCATGCTCGACCTTCCCAGCAAGGAAGAGCGCCAACGGCTCGCCGCGCACGGCCGCTTCAAGGCCGAGTTCTACCGGCGTTCGGATGCCGTGCTTTTCATCGAAAGCGAGCACGATCAGGCGGTGAATATAGCCAAGCTCTCGGGAAAGCCGGTGCTTTGTATGGAGTCGCAACAGATGATCTCTTCGAATTCCGCGTGGCTGCTGGCAGGGCTAAAACAGGCGAAATCGTTGGAGGGTCGGCAGGCAATGCTGAAGGCAGCGGCCCGTGCGATGCTTGGAGAACGGGGTTACCAGGCGCTGAAGGGCAGGGTGCGAAAGCCGGCCTGATGATTGATGATTGCAGAAGGCCTCCGATGCGCAGAAGGCGCTCTTAGGCCTCCCCGCCCCGCGATCCGATCACGCGTCCCGGCACGAGCTTGATGGCCTCCCGCAAGGTTTGTCTGCCGAACGGGAAAAGCATCGCGATCACGATTGTAACGGCGTATGACAGGGCGGCAACGGCCGCAATGGCGAGAATAGGCTGGTTCGGCAAGACCGGTCGGGAAAACCAAAGGACCAGCAATGCGCAATGCGAACCGAGCACAAAGGGGCCGGCAGCACAAAGCACATCCTTCAAACCCAACGGCCCCTTTCTCCCGACATAGATCCACAGAAGCGGTGTTCGAACATACTCGCTGAGCGAATAGACAACGGCGACCCCTAAGGCTCCGTAGGGCAGACCGATGACGAAGGCCAAAGCCGACGTTACCGCTGTCACGATTCCCCACCGCATGAAATCACCCGACCGGCCCTGGCTGATGAACAGCCAACCTGCAGGATTGTTGACCGGCTGCAGCAAGCCGGCAAAGCCGAGCGCCATGAAAATGACTGCGCTCTCCCGCCACTGCTCTCCCAAGACAAAAGGAATAAGCACATCGGCCGTGGCAATGGCGGCGCCGACGCCGGGGAGCGCCACAATGAGCATCAAGGGCAGCACCCGAAGATAGGCGCTGCGATACCGATCGGGCTCGTTCGCCAGGCGGGAGAGCGCCGGCACCATGACTTTCGACAGCGGATTGGCCAGTTGGCTGAGCGGAAAAAGCAGCAGCTTATAGGCTCGGTCGTAAAGCCCCAATTGCGTCTCGCCCCAGTATCGGCCGATGAGAATGTTGTCCAGATTGCGGGCAAAGAAGTTCGCGAAGTTGAATCCAGTTATGCCGGCACCGAAGGTCAGCAACGCGCCTACGCCTTCGGTTTTGAGTGTGAAACCTGGCCGCCACCCCGAATTCGCCCAGTAACAGAGCGTCGGCAAGACGGCACTCGTCAGCGTGCCGGCGTAAAGCGCCCAATAGGATCGATCGACGAAAGTCCAGCCGACGGCGGCGAAAAAGCCACCCATGGCGCTAGCGATCTCCACCACCGCCAGGCGATCGAAGGCCATGCGCCGGTTGAGCAGTGCAAGGTGTTGGGCCCCGAAGCCATAGGCGAGTATCTGCAACGACATCGCGGCGACAAGAGGCCCCACTCGGGGCTCATCGTAAAAAGCTCCGATGAGCGGTGCCATGCCCACCATCAAACAGGCAAGCGCCACGCTGACCGCAACGTTGATCCAGAAGAGAGAATTCACCTCTTCGTGTGTTATGGAGCGTTTCTGCACGGTCGCCTGCGTGAGCCCAAGGTCCTGAAACAGTGCGATGAACGCCAATACCGGCGCGCACATCGCAACCACGCCAAAATCCTGAGGTGACAGGAGGCGCGAAAGGACGATTACGGAAAGGATCTGCGTCGCGACCTTGACCGCTTGGGCAAGGGCCGTCGCGACGGCACCCCGACCTACTTTCTCGCGGAGCGAACCGTCAGGGGGATCGAATGCGCTGGCTTCCAAATCCTCACCCTCATGCAGGTTGCAGTCGACGACAGGTTTGAAACTAACCCAGATGCTTGCCGCAGCGCAACAGAAACGGTCTGTTGTTGCTGCCATGCACAATGAAATATTGCTGCGCAACATGGGCCGTAGTAGAGTTGCTTCGTAACCGTGGGTCATGCAGCGTGCCGCTTCCGTGGGAACCAACTCTCCAAGGAACCGTCTTGGAAGGGTCGTCCGCAAACGCTCACCGCCGGTTGCTGACCGAATTGTTGTTTACAATTGAGAGTTGCTTAAGCTAATCATCGCGTGCGAATGGACCCCGCCAATGGTCGGGGCGCGTTGGACAGGACACCGGCAAGATGTCGTGATGCGGCAAATTGCTCCCGGTGCATTCGAGGTCGTGTGAAATTGTCGGTGCACAAAAGGCTGCCCGGAGGAGCATGCCTTCTTCTCCGGCGCGAGAAACAATCACTTCAAGTGGGTTCTAACGATGACGGCGAGCGCAATACCTTTCTGGAACTTTCGTCCAAGCAAAATCTCAACTGTCGGAAATCCCGCCTATACCTATGACGGTCTTACTGCATTTACGCCGTTTTGGGCGATGGCAGCGCTCTTCAGCATCGCGGGCGATGTCTATTCACTGATCGGTTACAAAGGGCTGGCCTACACGGTTTTGAGCTGGTCCATCGTCCTGCTCAGCATCTTGCTTCTGCTCTATCCGCGCCGCACCGGCATCCTGCTGGGGCTGGTCGCGGTCTCGCTGCTGTTATACGGCCTCCGCTTGCCGGTTGCCTCAAACAACAAGACGATCACGGCCGTGATGAACTTGGGAATCCTGCTCAGCGCAGCGGCTCTCTACGTCAAAGCCGGCAGCATCGCCGCCATCGACCGCATGACGCTCTATGGTCAGATCCGTGTCGTCGCCCGCGCCCTGCTCGCGATCATGTACTTCTACGGAATCTTTCATAAGATCAACACGGACTTCCTCGATCCTTCCGTCAGTTGTGCCGTGGGGCTCTACGTTCCGCTTGCTCGCCCGTTCGGTCTCGAAGACAATCTGTTTGGCAGGTACCTGGCGATCTATGCGACCTTTGTTATCGAGGCGATTGCCATCGTCGCACTCTACTGGAAGCGCTATTTCGCGATCGGCTTCATCCTGGCGCTTGTCTTCCACTACGTGATCCCGATCTCCGCCTATTCGTGGTACATGGATTTTTCGAGCCTTGTATTCGCGCTTTACGTGCTGAGCATTCCAGTTCCCGCCAGCCGATCGCTCTACGGCATCTCGCTTGCCGCCGCCAATGGCCTTCGCGCGCAGTTCGGACGGATTGGCACGCTCTTCCCGGCGGCGGTGCTCATGTTTTTTGCGATTGCAGTCGTCCTGCTTCTCGCCCGGACCTATCCGGAGCGCAGCTTCGACATGGTGGTCCACTCCGTATGGATCCTCGTGTGGTCCGTGGTCGGCGGCGTCGCGATGATCGTCCTGGCCTATGTGGCGCTGCAGAATCTGCCTTGCGACAACGTTTCCGCCCCGCGCCCGCCGGCATGGGTCTACGTCATCCCGGGCTTGTTTTTCCTTTCGTGCCTTTCGCCCTATGTGGGGCTAAAGACCGAAAGCTCGATCAACATGTTCAGCAATCTGCATACCGAAGCCGGTCAAACCAACCACCTGCTGTTCCCGACGCCGCCGTATCTTTTCAACTACCAGAACGAGGTGATGAAGATCGTCGATTCTTCCGAGCCGCACTTGGTCAGGCAAGCGCAGGCCGGAAAGTATCACGTCCTGCACGAGATTAAGAAGCAGCTCCGCTGGAATCCCGAGGCGTGGGTGACCTACGTCAAGGATGGAGAAACCGTTAGTCGCGCGACGGCAGCGACGTTGGCAGATGAAATGCCCAACATCCTCGAACGCAAGCTGCTGATCTTCAAGCTGGTGGACTTCTCCCGGCCTAAGGTCTGCACCCACTAGGCTCGGGACCTGCAGTTTTCTGCCAGGCGGACGCGCGGCTCAGGCGTCCGCGCGGCCACCGGGACGGAGCAGGGCGACAATGCGAGCCAGACCATTAGCCTGCCGGGTTTAGCGCCTGAGGAAGTTCCCCCTCACCAGCCGCTATTTCCATCCGGTGGAGGGTCAAGGTCGGCCGGAATGAGCGGGCGCCCGCGCAGTCGCAGCGTAGCACGGCGCCCCGCCTTGAGGAGCGGGTAGATCAACCTCGCGGCCGTTCTATTGGAAAGAAGCGCCCGGTTAAGGCGGCCGAAGAGGGACGAAGACGAACTAAGGATTGCCAGGAGATTGACCGCTTCGTCGCCGTGGTAAATGCGATCCTGGAAGACGAACAGCATTCCTTCATTGAGGTCGAAACCCTGCTTCTGGAAGCGAGCCACCCGCGGATCAGCGGAGCGGGCGTCGAGCAGTTCGACGGCACCAATGGTTTCGCGCAATCGCATGAAGCGAACATAGCTTTGGCAGAAGATGCAATCGCCATCATAGACGATCAGTGCTGGTGTCGGGGGCTCTTTCATTGGACTGGCGGATCGACGCCCAGGTCGGTGGGCGGCTCGGCCATGTCGCCGAGGCGGCATTCACCATAAAACGTGCAGCCCGAAACGACGGGCAAATTGATGAGCGCATCGAATACACCGACAAACGCCAGAGCGACAATCCCGAGGGCAACGAGCTTCTTATAAAGAGGCATGTCTCGAAAACCCACCGGCTCCACTCCTCTCAGGCTCGCGTCGTATGATATGAGCGCTCGCAGTGCGACTAAGCTGCGCCTCGCCCGCCGCCGATCTTGTGCAATGCACAATGCTTCGAAATCAGCTTGAGATCAAGAGGTTTCCTATCATTGGTTGTATTCAACTCATCCTCGCGGCACCTCTCGCCCGTCATGGGCAAATGTGGCTTGATCTTTGAATATTGAAATATATCGCGGCTCGCATGGGCGTCTCGATGATCCGCGCCTGTTTCCATCGAAACGGCCCCGTCATAAGCTCCGGACTGTCTTCTCGATCCTCGCGGAGTTCCATTCCCATGCGTGACCTGCAATTTCCCGGCCGTTCAGTCGTCATGGGCAGGCATGGCGCCGCGGCCACGTCGCATGCTCTTTCGACGCTCGCCGCCATCGAAATCCTGCGCCGCGGCGGTAATGCGGCCGACGCCGCGATCGCCGCCTGTGCCGTCCAATGCGTGGTCGAGCCGGGCTCGACAGGCATCGGCGGCGACAATTTCGTGCTCTTCGCTCCCGCGTCTACCGATCCGCCGGGCACCGACACCAAGACGCGCGGCAAGGTCTACGGTCTGAACGGCTCGGGGTGCGCGCCGGGGGGCCTCACCGCCGAGCATCTCTTGAGGCAGGGAGTGAAGAAGATCGCTCTAACGTCGGTGCATGCGGTGACCGTCCCGGGCGCCATTGATTCCTGGGCCAAGCTGAACCAGCGCCTCGGCTCCATGCCGCTCGGCGCGTTGCTGCAGCCCGCCATCCGCCATGCCGAGGAAGGTTTTGCGGTGACCGAGCGCGTCGCCACCGATTGGGCCCGTAACGAAGACAAGCTGAAGGCGGATGCCAATAGTGCGCGCATGTGGTTGAAGGGTGGCCGCGCTCCTACGGCCGGTGAGGTGTTCAGGCAGCCAGAGCATGCGAAAGTCCTCCGGGAGATCGCCGCCAAGGGCCGCGACGGCTTTTACACCGGCTGGGTCGCCGAGGACATGGTGGCCTATCTCCGCAGCCTCGGCGGCACGCATTCGCTGGAGGATTTCGCCTCGCAGGAGGCTTTTTGGGTCGAGCCTATTTCGACCAGCTATCGCGGCATCGAGATCCTGGAAATCCCGCCGAACGGCGTCGGCATCACGACTTTGCTAATGCTCAACATCCTGAGCGGCTTCGACCTGGGCAAATACGATCCGGTCGGCGTCGAGCGCTTCCATATCGAGGCCGAGGCCACAAGACTGGCCTTTGAGGCGCGCGACATGTATGTCGCCGACCCGGCCTTTGCCGATGTCCCCGTGCAGAAGCTGCTTTCGGCCAACTTCGCCGACGGCCTGCGCGGCCGCATCGACCTGAGGAGAGCCATGCCGGCTGGGGGCCCGCTCGGCACCACGACATATCGGGATACCGTCTATATCAGCGTGGTCGACGGAAAGGGCAACGCCTGCTCCTTTATCAACTCGCTGTTCTGGCCCTATGGCACCGGCCTTTCCAGCCCGAAAACCGGCGTGCTGCTGCACAACCGCGGCACGGGCTTCCTTGTCGATCCCGCGCACCCCAATTGCGTGGCACCGCGGAAGCGCCCGCTGCACACGATTATCCCGGCGATGGCCATGAAGGACGGCAAACCGTGGCTCTGCTTCGGCGTCATGGGCGGCGGCTTCCAACCGGTCGGCCAAACCCACGTGCTCACCAATATCATCGACTTCGGCATGAATGTGCAGGAAGCCATCGACTGCGCCCGCGGCTTCCCCCAGATGGGGCGCTTCGAGGCCGAGCGCGGCATCCGCGAGGATGTGCTGAAAGGCCTCGTGGCATTGGGCCATGATATCAAAATGGCCGAGATGCCGCTTGGCGGCGGCCAGGCGATCATGATCGATGCGGCCAGCGGCGTGCTGCAGGCCGGCTCGGATCCGCGCAAGGACGGCTGCGCGCTGGCTTACTGAGCCTGCTCGAAGCGAGAACATTCGCCAACGTTCGGAACCTTGCGCGGGCGCGGGACGTTAGAGCCCGTCGCTTTACCAAGCGACGTTGACGCAATGGGGGTCGACTCTTTCCCTCCCACTGCCCCCGAGTCGACCTTGTTGGCAGCGCCCCTCCTCCCTCCTCCGAGGGGCGCTGCCTCACCATGGCAATGTTCGGCAGTGATGCTGTAGATGCCTCGATCAGAGCCGCCTTCTCTCTGCCATCAGAAGCACTGCCAGAACGCAGCACAGGAGGCCGAGGGACGTTGGCAGCCCGTGATGTCCGATCAGTTGCATCGTCAATCCCGTCGCGGGCGAGCCGACGATGCCGCCGATACCCCATACGAAGGCGAAGGCCGCGTTACCGGCGATCAGCGCCTGACCGGTGAACCGCTCGCCGAGCCGGATGAGCGATACGGTATAAATCCCGAAGGAGACTCCGCCCCAGACGAAAACGAGCGGCCAGACGAGCCATGCGTCGAAGATCGACGGCAGCAGCAGGCAGCCGGCCAGCGCAGCCAGGGCACAGAGCAACAGGGTCCGCCTCGAGCCGAGCCGTTCGGTCATGCGCCCGAACAAAATCTGCAGCACGGCATTGCCAGCGATGAAACAGGCGATGAGCGAAGCGATACGGGCCTCGGCGCTACCGAGCGCGGCGCCATAGACCGCCAACAAAGAGAGCAGGGTCTGCTCGAATGCGGCGGCCGTGAAGACCGCGAACAATAGGAGCGGCGCCCGTGCGAAGAAGCCGCCGACCGATATTGCCTCGCCTTCGTGCGGCATCTTCGGCAGACGTGGCACGACCCCAAGCACGATCAGGCCGCAGAGTAGAAGGGCCACGATGCCGATCAGGAAAGGCGGCCAACCCTCGGTACCGGTGAGGCCGAGCGAGAGCGGGCCGATGGCGAAGCCCCCCGAAACAATCGATGAATAGAGGCCCAGGATGCGGCCCCGGCGTGGCGCCGGCGTGATCGACATCAGCCAGGTCTCGCTGATGACGTAGAGCGGATTGGCGAAGAAGCCGAGCAGGAAGCGCAGCGGCATCCAGGCCCAAACGCCCTGCATCCAGGCGATCGCGGCCAGCGTGAGCGCCGCCAGCAGCGAACACAGGATCGCAAGCCGCGCCCCGCCCACGCGCCGCGCCAGCGCCGGAACGAGGGGTGCGGATACAATGAAACCCAGCGGCGTCATCGCCGCCGACAAGCCGATCAGGTCCGGCGCCATCCCCTGCCGCTCGAGGATGAAGCTGAGCAGCGGATAGGTCAGCCCCTGCGCCACGGCAAACACCGAGACGGTCGCGATGATGCCCGCCATCGCCGCCCAGGGGAGCCGATCCTCTCGCGGCGATGCCGTGCTTTGCAGGTGCCGGCAAACAACTGCGGCACGCGGAAACTGGCGATCCTCTGTCATTGCAGCAGTCGCCTCATAGAGGCGGCATCGGCCCTTGCCAGAAGGGCTTGGCGATCTCTGCCTCGAACTGCCGTTGGGTCAGGCCGATATCGGCGATCAAATGCGGATCGTCCTTCAACTTCTGCTCGAGTTCCCGGCGAAAGCCTATCCGCGCGCCCCAGGTCGCGATGATGCTCCGCAGAGTCGCGAGGCTGTAATGCCGATGGGGCGGGGCCGAAGCAGGGGTCGGAGTCTCGTTCATACCAATCCTCCTTATGGTTTGCGGGTCGGGGATCCGACCTGAAAGAGGATGAATTCTGCGGGAGACGAGGAGCGCCGTAATTAAGCGCTCCCAAAAAGTTCTCAAAAACTTCCAAACGGACTATAGACTTGCCCTATGCAGGGATCGCGCTTTGCCTTTGGTCCGTTCGTGCTTGATCCGGCTGCGGGAACGCTGCTTCGGAACGATGACCCCGTTGCGGTCGGCTACCGCGGGCTGAAGCTGCTTGCGGCTCTCGTCGGACGGTCCGGCGAAATCCTGAGCAAAGCCGAGTTGATGGACGCGGCGTGGCCCGACACGGCCGTCGAGGAAGGCAACCTCACCGTCCAGATTGCGCAGCTCCGGAAGCTGCTCGGTCCAGCCCCCGACGGCGGTGAATGGATCTCCACGGTTCCGCGCGTCGGCTACCGCTTCACGGGGGCGACCGAACAGCTCGGTGGCGCCATGCGAAAGCCTTTGCCACTGCCCGACAGGCCGTCGATTGCCGTGCTCCCCTTCGTGAATTTCAGCAACGATCCCGAGCAGGAAGCCTTCGCGGACGGGTTGACCGAAGATCTGATCACCGATTTATCCAGGATCTCCGGCCTGTTCGTCATCGCCCGCAACTCGGTCTTTGCCTACAAAGGACAGGCGACAGACGTGCGCGAGATCGCCGAGGACCTCGGCGTCCGATACCTGCTCGAGGGCAGCGCAAGACGCGCCAAGGGGCGCGTGCGCATCAACGCCCAGCTGGTCGATGCGCTGAGTGGCGCTCATCTCTGGGCGGAACGCTTCGATCGCAGCCTCGAGGATATCTTTGCCGTTCAGGACGAGGTCACCGGCAAGATCGTCGAGGCGCTGCTCGGCCGGCTGCGGGCACCGCCGCAGCGCAATCGGCCCAAGAATCTCGAGGCATACGATCTCTGCGTGCGGGCGCGCAAGCTGATCGACGATTCGCCGCAGACGGCGCGGGAGGCGCATCTGATGCTGACCCGCGCGGTCTCGCTCGATCCGCGATATGCCGAGGCCTATCGCTGGCTTGCCATGAATCATTGGATGGGGTGGGTGCATTGGGGCGAACCGATCGAACCAAGCCGCAGCGTTTCCTTGGAACTGGCGCGCAAGGCCGTAGCGATCGATCCCAACGATGCCGGCTGCCGCTGGGTGTTGGCCAACTTGCTTGCCTATGAGCGCAGCTTCAGGGAGGCGGATGCGGAATTCGCCAAGGCGATCGAGCTCGATCCGAACGACGCCGACATCTGGGCGACCTTATCCGACATTGCGGTCCTGGCCGGCCGGGTCGCGGAGGGCCTGGAGCACATCAGAAAGGCCTTCCGGCTGAACCCGTTTCCGGCAAGCTGGTACTATCTGACGCTCGGCCAGGCGCAATATGCGGGCGGCGAATACGAAGCGGCTGTCGTGACACTCAGCCGGGACGAGACCTATCGCACGGGCTCGCGCCGTTTCCTGGCGGCAAGCCTTGCCCAACTCGGCCGGCTGGACGAGGCGCGCGCCGAGGTCGAGCTTTTCCTCGTCGGCAACCCACATTTCACGATCCGCCATTGGGCCACGACCGAGCCGTTCCGCGACGACGCGACGCTCGAGCATTTCGTTGACGGTTTCCGCAAGGCCGGGCTTCCGGAGTGACGCGCTTCGCGCGGTTCGCTCGACCTACTCCTCGAACCGACCCGAGCCCTCTCGATCGCGCTCGTATTGTCTCGTGAGCGGAAACGGCGGCAGCCAGGCCTCACGGCGAACGATCCAGCTTTCATAGGTCGGCATCAGTTGGTCGGGGGCGTCCAGGGATCCCAGGTTCACTTCGATTTCGTCCGCGCTGCGGCCGAAAAGCGACGAGCCGCAGCGGGGGCAGAAAAACCGCCCGGCATAGGCGCGCGTTTCGCCATCGACCGTCACCGCGCTTTCGGGGAATATCGCGGAAGCGTGAAAAAGCGCCCCGTGATGCTTGCGGCAGTCGAGACAGTGGCAAAGGCCGACCCGGTATGGGAGTCCCGACGCCACAAGACGAACGTTGCCGCACAGGCAACCTCCGGTGAACCGGTCCATGCTGTGCCTCCTCCAGATCAAGCGGAGCGGATTGTTTACAACGAACGGCCCTGTCATTGCAATTTTCCGCCACCGGCGGGGAGTGATCGACTGACGCGCCCGCCTCCGAGGGGAACAAACCGCCACGCCTCCACGTTCCCGACCGTCGAGCATGTTGCGCGCAACCACCCCAGTGCTCCGTTCCCAGAGTGAGGCCGCATCGTGGCGCCGAGAGCAAATTGGAAGGGCTATCTGAAGGTCGCCGAGGTCAGCTGCCCGGTCGCGCTCTACACAGCGGCCTCGACCTCGGAACGAATTGCCTTTCACACCATCAACCGTGCCACCGGGCATCGCGTTCACCGGCAATTCGTCGACAGCGAGACCGGAAAGCCGGTCGAAAAGGACGATCAGGTCAAGGGCTATGAAGTCGGATCCGGCGACTACGTCGTGCTGGAGCCCGAGGAGATCGCGGCGGCCGTTCCGGAGAGCGACAAGACCCTGTCGATCTCGGCCTTTATCGCCTGCGGCGATATCGACAACGTCTATTTCGACAAGCCCTATTACCTTGCTCCGACCAAGAGCCATGCCGAAGACGCGTTCGCTCTGATCCGCGAGGGCATGCGCAAGAAGAACGTCGCGGCCATCGCCAGTGCAGTGCTGTTCCGGCGGGTGCGCACGCTTCTGATCCGCGCCTATGAGGACGGACTGATCGCAACGACCTTGAACTTCGACTACGAGGTCCGCTCGGCCCAAGAAGCGTTCGACGACGTGCCGGATCTGAAGATCGAGGGCGAGATGCTGAAGCTTGCCGAGCACATCATCAAGACCAAACGCGGAAAGTTCGACCCAGCCAAATTCGATGATCGCTATGAGGCGGCCCTTGCCGAGCTGGTCAAGGCGAAACTCGAGGGCAAGAAGATCGAGCCGCGCAAGGAGCCGAAGCGCGGAAAGGTCGTGGACCTGATGGAGGCATTGCGGCAGAGCGCCGGCGTTCCGGCCAAGAAGACAAAGGCGGCCACTCAAACCAAAAAGAAGGCGACCCGTGGCGCGAAGACGAAGGAAGCTTCGCCGCGTCGCAAGGCGGGCTGACCCATGGGCCTCGAAACCTATCGGGAAAAGCGCGACTTCGCCTCGACACCCGAACCGAAGGGGGGCAAAGCGCGTCGATCCGGCAACAGTTTCGTTGTCCAGAAGCACGACGCCACGCGGCTGCATTACGACTTCCGGCTGGAGATGGACGGGGTTTTGAAGAGCTGGGCCGTCACTAAGGGTCCGAGCCTCGTTCCCGGCGAGAAGCGCCTTGCCGTTCACGTCGAGGACCACCCTCTCGAATACGGAGATTTCGAAGGCACGATCCCGAAAGGCGAATATGGCGGCGGTACCGTCATCCTGTGGGATCGCGGCACGTGGACGCCGATCGGCGATGCCCGGCGGGGCTACGCGAAAGGCCATCTCGACTTCGAGCTCAGCGGCGAAAAGCTCGGCGGCCGCTGGCATCTGGTTCGGATGGCCGGCAAGCCGCGCGAGAAACGGGAAAACTGGCTGCTGATCAAAGGCGACGACGAGGCGGCGCGATCGGAGCAAGACCCCGATATTCTCGAGGAGCGGCCGGAGTCGGTTCTGACCGGCCGCGAGATCAAGGATGTTGCCGGCGAAGAGCCGGGCTGGTCGTCGAAGACCGGCCGGATACGCAAGCGGGCTCGCGGCAGGAAAACCGCCGCTTCACCAGGGCAGGAGCCGGAAGCGGCTTCGAACGTCCCAGATCCCGCGAAGTTCAAGGGCGCCAAGCGCGCTCCTTTGCCGGACTTCGTCGAGCCCTCATTGGCGACCCTCGTCGCCTCCGCGCCGGCCGGCGAACGCTGGCTCCACGAAATCAAGTTCGATGGCTACCGGTTGCAGGCGCGGATCGAAGCCGGGCGCACCAAGCTTCTCACCCGTGGCGGGCTGGACTGGACGAAAAGGTTCGGCAAGGCGCTGGTGTCGGCATTGCAGGCGCTACCGGTCGGAACGGCCTTGATCGACGGCGAGGTCGTTGTCGAAACGGGCTCCGGGGCCTCCGACTTTTCCGGATTGCAGGCCGACTTGAGCGAGGGTCGCAGCGATCGTTTCCGCTTCTATGTCTTCGACCTGCTCTATCTCGACGGCTACGACTTGCGCGCTCTGCCCCTGGTCAAACGCAAGGAGCTGCTCGGCCAGCTGATCAGCGAAGGCGATGGCCTCATCCGCTTCAGCAGCCATTTCGAGGAGGAAGGCAGCCTGGTGCTGCGTCATGCCTGCAGGCTGAGCCTCGAAGGCATCGTCTCGAAGCAGCGCGATGCGCCCTATCGTGCGGGACGGAACAAAAGCTGGGTGAAATCCAAGTGCTCGGCGCGTCAGGAGTTCGTCGTCGCCGGCTACGTGCCGTCGACCACGTCGCGCAAGGCGATCGGCTCACTCGTGCTCGGCGTCTATCAAGGCGGCAAGCTCCATCATGTGGGCCGCGTTGGAACAGGGTTCACCGTCGCCGTTGCGGAGGAGCTCTTCAAGAGGTTGGACCGTTTGCGGACGCCCGAGAGCCCGTTCGCGGCGCGGCTTGCGGCGGAAGATGCGCGCCAGGTCCGATATGTCAGGCCGGAGCTCGTTGCCGAGGTCGAGTTCAGGGCCTGGACCGCCGACGGCCTTCTCCGCCACGCTTCGTTCAGGGGATTGCGAGAGGATAAACCCGCCCGCGACATCGTGCGCGAAACGCCGAAGTCCGCGGCAGTTGCGCCCAAGGCTCCGCGTCGGACCGTGAAACTCACCCACCCCGACCGGTTCTACTGGCCGGACGAGGGTGTCACCAAAGAGGGGCTCGCCGATTATTACTCCGAAGTCTGGCGCTTTGTCGGCCCCCATATCGTCGGGCGCCCGCTCGCTTTGGTCAGATGCCCCAATGGGATCACCGGGGAGACGTTCTTCCAGAAGCATGCCTGGAAGGGGCTGAACCCCAATATCGTGCTCGTCAACGATCCGAAGGACCCGCCCGACGAACAGCTGTTGAGCATCAGGGATCTCGATGGCCTGATGGGGCTAGTCCAGTCCGCGGTTCTCGAAATCCATCCTTGGGGCTCGACGGTCGCCGATTGGTAAAGACCGGACACGATCATAATGGATCTCGATCCCGGCGAGGACGTGCCGTTCGAAGCGGTGATCGAAGCTGCGCTCGAGACCGCAGGCCGCCTGAAGGCGGCCGGCCTTGTTCCCTTCGTCAAGACATCCGGCGGCAAGGGGCTTCACGTGGTGGCGCCGTTGAAGCCCAAGGCGGAGTGGCCGGCCGTCAAGGCCTTCACCAAGTTGGTTGCCGATGCGATGGCCTCCGACAGTCCCGACCGGTTCGTTTCGACCATCAGCAAATCCAAGCGCCGCGGCAAGATCCTGGTCGACTATCTGAGAAACCAGCGCGGCGCGACCGCGGTGGCCCCCTATTCGACGCGAGCGCGGCCGGGCGCCGCCGTCTCGATGCCCCTCTCCTGGGACGAATTGGCTCCCAGCATCGGACCGGCCTATTTCACGGTGGAGAACACGCCGACGCGGCTGGCGTCGCTGCACGCCGACCCATGGGCGGATTTTCGCGCGGCCGCCGTTCCGCTCAAGGAGGCGAAGGCCGGGCGAAGGAGGGCCGCGTAAGGCTGTACTCAGAACGGACCCTTTCAGGAAGCGGTGAGGCAATGCCGTCGCATCTGATAAAAAGGACAGACTACGACGCCGAGACGCGAACGCTCTCGGTCTGGCTCCTGACCACCGAAAAGCGTTATGACTATGAGGACGTGCCTCCCGAAACTTATGCGGCCTTCAAGCGGGCCTTTTCGAAGGGCCGCTTCTTCAACGCGCATATCCGCGATCGCTTCAAGTATCGCGTCTCGATGCCGGACTGACACCTTGATGCTTGGAGTTAACTCTTCGTCTTTTTCTTCTTTTCCGAACTGAGGCTCTTGCGAAGCGCGTCCATGATATTGACCACGTTGCTGGGTCGCTCCTCTTCCTCAGCCTTTGCCTTGGCCGGCCGCTTCCGGCCCTTCTTTTTGGCGGAAATGATGTCCAGGAGTCGCGCCTGAACGGGATCGCTCACCATAGCGGAATCCCAGGGCTTGCTGCGTTCTTCGATCAGCTTCGTCACGAGGCGCATCAGTTCGGGATCGTTATCGCTGTCATCAATGTTGCGGAAGTACTCCTCGGGTTTCCGCACCTCGTCGCCATAGCGCAGCGTCCAAAGAACGATCCCCTTCCCTCTCGGTTCGAGCATAACGGCGCGCTCGCGGCGATACATGACAAGCCGCGAAATCCCGACCGTCCCGGTTGAGGCCATCGCGTCGCGGATGACTGAAAAGGCCTCCTCACCGACGGGATCGTCGGGAACGAGATAGTGCGGCTTGTCGTACCATATCCAGCGAATGCTGTCGGCCTCCACGAACATGTCGATGTCGATGGTGCGCGTGCTTTCCAGCCCGACCGCTTCGAGTTCCTCGTCCTCCAGAAGCACGAAATCGTCCTCGCCACGTTCATAGCCTTTGACTTCGTCATCTTCGTCGACAGCTTTTCCGCTCACCGCATCGACATACTGGCTGACGACGCGATTGTTGGTCTTCCGGTTGAGCGTGTGGAAGCGGACCTTCTCGTTCTCGGTCGTCGCCGGCGTCATTGCCACCGGACAGGTGACGAGTGACAGTTTCAGATAGCCTTTCCAGAATGAGCGGGGTGCCATTGCGGTTGGCCTCGAAGCCTCTCGTTTGAATTTCCGAAACGGGGCCGCGCGCGAGTTTGTTCCTCAGTCCTCGGGCAGGCACTGCCCTGCTCTATCCCGATGAGCGGCGCCCCGAGCTTTAGCGCCCTGTTTGCGCTGGCCAAAGGCGCTCTCTGCTATCGGTCTCTCAGCCTTTCAGCCAAGAGATTCGGGTCTCTGACGCCTTCCTGATAGAGCGCGACCAGCCTCCTTGCGAGCGTTTCGGCCTCCTCGGTGTCACTCCTCAGCCTTGTCCGGGCAAGTTCGGTTTCGAACACGCCTTGCAGCATACTGATCTCGCTTGGTCGGATAACGCAGTCAAAGTCGCGGAACGGATACATGGCGCGGCCTCCTAGGATGGGGCGAAAGCGCGATGATCTCCCAGCCAGTGGCGCCCTTGCTAATAGCCGCTGATACTACGCAGCATGCGCCTCAAGTGAGACCGCAGCAAGGGCACCTTCTCGCCTGTCCTTCGCTCCTTATGAGCGAAGGCCGTCTCTATAAACCTGAACCCGGTAATCCTACTCCTTGGCAGCAGGGGCCAGCAGACCGGCAGACCTTAGAAGTTGAATCTGCTTCAACGCGTTCTGCGCAAGCAGTGACCGGTAGCGCTCGACGATCCGCGCTTTGTGAGCCTCGTCGGACACTGTTTCGAGCGATCCGAGGATCGCGGCTATCTTTTCGCTGGCCTCCCGCAACTGGACGAGAAGACCCTTGTCGTTCGCAACTCGGTCAAGGACGGAGCGCGTAACAAGCCCAATGCCAGAGGGGCTGCTTGCACCTTGCGATACATAGCCATCGGGCAGGTCACCCTTGAGGTTCGTGACCGAGAGCAATCGTATCGAGTCGATGATCTGGTCGACGGCTTGCTTCGCGCCGGCGACGCGCGTCGGATGGTCGGTGTCCGCTGCCGCGTGCGGAAGGAGTTCAAGCTTATCGGCATGCTTCGGGAGAAGCGAGAGATAGGGTTTCATCGGGCCGCTCGGGCCGTCCGACGACTTGAAGATGTCGGCATCGATCGCCGCATGCCTGACCTTGCCGGATGTCAGGGCGTCGTCCAGGTCTGTCACGTTCACGAGCTCGCCGCGATCGTAGTTGAGCAGAACGGCCCTGTCGTTCAGAGCGGACAGGACTTCGCGATCGACGATCCCGGCATTGGAGAATGTCCCGGTGGCCGGATCCTGTTTTCCGAGGCCGAGATGGACCGACAAGACGTCCGAGCCACGCGCGGCCTCCGCCGGAGTAGCGGCGTATTCATAGCCTTCCGCGATGATGTTGTCGCGATGCGCAGGCCGGGCGTAGACGACCACATCCATGTGGAACGCCTTGGCAAGACGTGCGAGTTCCCTGCCTATGTTGCCGTAGCCGAGGATCGCGATCCTCTTTCCCTCAAGCTTCTCGGTCGGATATTCGGCCAGGTTCTTGCCCGTATCGAAGTCGTCGCCAACGACGCGGGCATGCAATTCTTCCACCGGCAGATCGGGCAGAACCTTGAGAAGCGCCTTCATGGCCATCTGCGCGGTAGCCCGGCTATTGATGCCCGGCGTGTTCATCAGCGGGGCCTCGCCGCCTTCGCCGTTCGGACCGCCCCAGGAAGCGGAACCCATGTTTCCGGTGCCCGTGCCGATACGGACGCCGCCAAGGCGGAACTTCGCAGCCTGGGGGATGAATGTTGCGGCGGCGATCACCGCATCGTACTGCCCCTCGCCCGCTTCAGCGAGGATCTCGTCGGCGGTGCTGAGGTGGGGTCGGTAGTAGAAGTGAATCTTGCCGTCGTCGGCCGTGCTTGAACCGTTCGCGGATTTTTCGTGGAACACGCCGCCTTTTTCGTGGATGTATGCGGCCAGTTCGCTGTGATCGAGACGGCCCTCAGCATCGAAGCGGAGGCCGATCGCATCCGCGATCAACACCTTGAAAGTGCCCTCGCGCACCGATGCGGCACCGGCGCCGGCAGATTCGGCGTAGTCAACGCGGCTGCCTCTCTTCTCGAGCTCTTCTTCGATGACGACGATCTTGGCCCTGAGATAGGCGTATTTGAGATTGTCGAGCAGAGCGGTGACGTCGGCAGCGTCCCGAATGCCGCCGATCCAGGCGCGATAATCCCCCGGCGTGCCGGGGAACGCGTTCACATAACGCGCGGCATCCAGGCCCTTTTCGTGAACACCGTTCGGATGGCTAATTCCCTCATAACCCAGGATCTGCTTCGACCGCGCGATGATGCGCTGATGCAGGTCCGACGAGGAGATGCTGCCGTCATTGACCTTCAGCAGCGTTACCGCCGCGCCGCGGCGATCCTCTTCCTCCACGACGAGACTGAACAGCGGGTTGCGGTCCACCCATTCGTTGACGAGCTTGCGGTTCTTTGCCGAGCGCCTGTTCAATTCGCTGACGGACCCGACGCGCCGTTCGGTCTGCAAGAGCCCGAAGGTGGTCTCGGCGAATGCCAGGGCGCTATAGGTGTTGATGACGCCGCCGAGCATCCTGTCTTCCTCGGCATCGTAGAACGGACCGGAATCGACCGACCGCTTGCTGCTGAACGGCTGCCGGGGATTGATCGGCGGCGCAATCTTGAGCTGCCTCGGGATTGCCCAGGACGGATTGCTCTGGTTGCGCTCGATCAATGCCAGAGCCGCCGGTGTGAAGGATGCGACGAAGTAGCCAGACACGCCGCCGATTGCTTTCTGGAACGGCATGAACAGGCAGCATTTGGCCATTACCGCCCGAACGACATCGGGCTCCCAAGGCATCGCCCCCAGCATGGAGGTCGCGTCGAAGACGGCATGACGGTTTTCAGGGTCGCCGTCCAACCAGGCCAGGAGCTCGGTGATCTCCTCGTTGGTGTATGAATTGGCACCGGTCGTTTCGTGTCCCACGCCAATGAAGATCGAAACGCCGAGTTCTGCGAGCGCGCTTGCCGAGGGGATCTCCCCCTCGCGCTTCGCAAAGTGAATCCTGTTTTCGTCGCCCTTTTCCGCGAAGCGATGCATCTCTATGAGCTGGGTTGCCCAGGATTGCCGGAAGAAGCCCGCTGCACCGGCGCGGTCGCTCTCGGGGCGCGGGGTGTCGACATACACCCGCTGGCCCGCGTCATTTGCGTTGAGCAGGTGCTGCACGCACACGGTATAGCCGCTGTGGCCGCCGCCCAAACCGACTGCAATCCTGTTCGACTTGGGGAATTCAAAATAGCGATGGATCGCCCGCATCATATCGAGCAGAATTTTGTCCGCCGGGTAACCGCGATGCATGCTGCGGGAAAGCTCGGCGGTCGTAAACGCGCCGATATCCTTGCCGGTGTCATCGTATTTCCGGTAGGTGCTCTCTATCCATTTGTCGAACTCATAGCGCCGCAGCCGGCTGTCGACCTCATCCTTTGTCGCATCGGTTATCGGACCGACCCCGAAGAACGGATTCGTCGGCAGCGAAGGAGCGCCGCCTTCGGTGCGTTTCATTGCGTCGAGGCGATGCGCGACAAGGTCTGAATCGGAAATCATTTCTACCTCTGTTCATTCTGGGCAGCAGGTAATCGCTCCCCGTCATTGGTGATCGCCGAAACTGACGCTGCGGCCGAACGTGCAAGTCTCGCTCCCGGATCGGGCGATTGCTCAGGCGACAATGTTGGACAATTCAAAAATCCACGCAGCACGAATTCCGAACGTATTGCCATCGAATTGCGACATGAGACGCTGGATACGATCGAACGCATGCTTTTCTTAAGAGCGGCCGATCAGAAGATCGGCCGCTCTTAAGATTATCAGCATCGTTATTGTGCGGCTTCAGGCGCAAGTGCGGCGGCTTCGCCAGCGGTAGCGGCAGTCGGCACCCTCCGCGGCGACCGCCCCTCTTCCAGTTCGTCGAGGAGCGAGTGCCACAGCGAGATGCAGAGCCCGACCATGACGATCAGGAACGGGGCCGCCGCGATGATCGAGGCCGTCTGCAAACCCTGCAATCCGCCCATCATGAGCAGGACCGAGGCCGAGGCGCCCGCCAGCACGCCCCAAAGCACGACGACACTCGGGGGCGGCTCGAGCGTGCCGTTCGACGAGAGCATTCCCATCACCACCGCGCCTGCATCGGCGCCGGAGATGAAGAAGATCGCAACCAGGAAAATGGCGACCAGGGACGTCAGCCAGGCAAAGGGATATTGCGCCAGCAAAGCAAAGAGCGAGACTGCGGCACCCTGGTTGTAGACCGCGTCGACGATGCCGCCGGCGCCGAAGAGCTCGGAATGCAGCGCGGTTCCACCCATGATCGTGAACCAGACGAAGGTGACGCCGCTCGGGATCAGCAGAACGCCGATCACGAATTCGCGGATCGTGCGGCCACGCGAGATGCGGGCGATGAACACGCCGACGAAGGGCGCCCAGGAAACCCACCATGCCCAATAGAAGATCGTCCAGCTGCCGAGCCACTTGCCGTCGCTGAAGGCCGCGGTGCGGAACGACATGGTTACGAGGTCACTCAGATAGAAGCCGAGCGATTCCGTGAAGGTGTTGAAGATGAAGATCGTCGGACCGATGCAGAGCAGGAATATCAACAGCAGCATCGCGATGATCATATTCATGTTGGAGAGGAACTGGATGCCCTTGCCCACACCCGACACCGCCGAGAGGATGAACAGCACCGACATGACGCCGATGATGGACAGCGCGATCGCGTTGGAAGTCCCGGTCCCCCATAGGAAGTCCATGCCGCTGTTGATCTGCTGGGCACCGAGGCCGAGCGAAGTGGCCGTGCCGAACAGCGTCGCGATGATCGCTAGCACGTCGATTGCCTTGCCGATCGGCCCGCTTGCGGCCTTGCCGAGAAGCGGCGTGAAGGCAGACGAAATCAGGTTCGACTTGCCCTTGCGGAACGTGAAATAGGCGATCGTCAGGCCGACCACGGCATAGATGGCCCAGGGGTGAAGCGCCCAGTGGAAATAGGAGTACTTCATGGCGAGAAGCGCCGCCTCGAGGCTCTTCGGCTCCGCCTGCCCGTGCGGCGGGCTTGAAAAATGAAAGATCGGTTCTGCAACGCCCCAGAACATCAGGCCGATGCCCATGCCGACGCTGAACATCATGCAGATCCAGGATGCGGTGCGGAATTCCGGCCGCTCGTCGTCCTGTCCGAGCCGGATCTTGCCCAGGCGGCTGACGGCAAGAAAAAGCGCGAAAATCAGGAAGCCCGCTGACGAGACGACGAAGCCCCACCCGAAATCGTCGATGACCGTGTTGAGGACCACTTTCGAGACCGAGGACAGGCTGTCGGGGAACACCGTCCCCCAACCGACAAATCCCAAAATGATGGTGATCGACGGCCAGAAGACGGCCGGATCGACCTGAGGTCTTGATCCTTGCATTGGTTGCTCCTCCTAGTTAACCGGGGCTGCCCGCCTTCTTCCGAGCAGCCTGTTCCCACTCGTGCGATCCGCCGGGCGGATCGTGTCTTCTTGTTGTTGTCTGGGGCGAGCACGCCCGCACTCAACGGGCGGCCTTGCCGCTCAGGCTGCCTTGTTCATCGCCGACAACACGTCGGCGACGCTCTCGCCGAAGGAGGACGGAGTCGGCACGATCGTGACACCCGCCCCCTTCAGGATCTCGACCTTTTCCTGCGCCGATTCCCCGAAGGCGGAGATGATCGCGCCCGCATGACCCATGCGCCGGCCTTTCGGCGCCGAAAGCCCTGCGATATAGGCGATCAGCGGCTTCTTCATCTGGTCGCGCGCCCACAGAGCGGCCTCCGCCTCCTGCGGGCCGCCGATCTCGCCGATCATCAGCACGGCGTCCGTTTCCGAATCCTGTTCGAACAACTCCAGCATGTCCTTGAAGGACGAGCCGTTGACCGGGTCGCCGCCAATGCCGACCGATGTCGACACACCGATGCCGAGGGCCTTCATCTGGCTCGCCGCCTCGTAGCCGAGCGTCCCCGAGCGGCCGACAATGCCGATGCGGCCGGGCAGGTAGATCGAGCCCGGCATGATCCCCATCATCGCCTCGCCAGGCGTGATCATGCCGGCGCAGTTCGGCCCGATCAGGGTCATGCGATCCTCAAAGCGATAGCGCCTCATGTATCGCTTGACCCTGATCATGTCCTGGGAGGGAATGCCGTCGGTGATGCAGACGCAGAGCCGGATGCCGGCATCCGCCGCCTCCATGATCGAGTCGGCGGCAAAGGGCGGCGGCACGAAGACGATCGAGGCATCGGCGCCGGTTTCCTGGACGGCGCCTTTCACCGTGTTGAAGACCGGCATGCCGAGATGCGTCTGCCCGCCCTTGCCGGGCGTGACGCCGCCGACCACGTTGGTGCCGTAACGCTTCATGTCTTCGGCATGGAAGCTGCCGATTTTACCGGTGAAGCCCTGCACGATGACGCGCGTGTTCTTGTCGAGGAGAATGGACATGGCGTAGGCCTCCCTCAAGCAGCTTTGTTGGCGGTGTAGGAACGCCAGGCGGCGACCGCCTTCTCGGCAGCCTCGGCCAGCGTTTCCGCGACGATGATGTCCTCGCCGGACTCGGCGAGGATGCGCCGGCCCTCTTCCATGTTGGTGCCGGAAAGGCGCACGACGAGCGGAACCGGGACACCGACTTCCTTCAGCGCCTTGATCACGCCCTCCGCCACCCAATCGCAGCGGTTGATGCCGGCGAAGATGTTGACGAGGATCGTTTCAACGTTCTTGTCGTGCAGCACGGCGCGGAAGGATTTCGCAACGCGGTCGGGCGAGGCGCCGCCGCCGATGTCGAGAAAATTCGCGGGCTCGCCGCCGGCAATCTTGATCATGTCCATGGTCGCCATGGCCAGCCCCGCGCCGTTGATGATGCAGCCGATATTGCCGTCGAGACCGACATAGGAGAGGCCGCGGTCGGACGCGTAGGTCTCGCGCGGATCTTCCTGGCTCTTGTCGCGCATTTCGGCGATATGCGGCCGGCGGAACAGCGCGTTCTCGTCGAAGCTCATCTTGGCGTCGAGCGCCACGAGATCACCGCGGCGGGTCACGACCAGCGGATTGATCTCAAGCATCGCGGCGTCATAGTCGACGAAGGCGCGATAGCAGCCCATGAGCGTCTGCGTGGCGCGGCCGATCAGGGCATTGTCGATGCCGAGCCCGAAGGCAATCTCGCGGGCCTGGAAATCCTGCATGCCGACGCCCGGATCGACGGTGGCGCGGATGATGGAATCGGGCTCCGCCTCGGCGATCTCCTCGATCTCCATGCCGCCCGAGGACGAGGCGACGATCATGATGCGCTCGGATTTCCGGTCGAGGACGAAGCCGAGATAGATCTCGCGCTCGATATCCATCGCCTCCTCGACGTAGAGGCGGCTGACCAGCTTGCCCTGCGCTCCGGTCTGGTGCGTCACCAGCTTGGCACCGAGCATGGCATCGGCAGCCGCGACGATCTCGTGGTCGGACGAGCAGAGCTTGATACCGCCGGCCTTGCCGCGCGCCCCGGAATGGATTTGCGCCTTGACGACCCAGCGGTCGCCGCCGATCTCGCTTGCGCGATAGGCAGCCTGTTCGGGACTGTAGGCCAGCCCGCCCCGCGGAATGTGGATATGATAGCGGGAGAGAAGTTCCTTGGCCTGGTATTCGTGGATATCCATGGCTTCCTCCTCTCAGCGGCCGGCCGTGATGGCTTCATGGGTGGCGAGCACGTTGCGCGCCATGCGCTCGGAAGCGGCATCGATCATCTTTCCGTCGAGCGAGGCTGCACCTTTGCCCTCGCTCTCGGCGACCTTCAGCGCATCGATGATGCGGCGGGCGCGCTCGACCTCCTTCTCGGGAGGGGAAAAGATCTCGTTGGCAAGCGCGATCTGGCTTGGATGGATGGCCCACTTGCCCTCGATGCCAAGCGCAGCGGCACGGCGGGCCGCGGCCTTGTAGCCTTCCGGATCGGAGAAATCGCCGAAGGGACCGTCGATGGCGCGCAGGCCATAGGCGCGGCAAGCAACGGTCATCCGCGACAGGCCGAAGTGCCACTGGTCTCCCGGGTAGTCGGGATTGAGACCGCCGATATTGACCGTGCGGGCCTTGAGGCTGGCGGCATAGTCGGCAACGCCGAAATGTAGGGCTTCCAGCCGGCCGCCAAAGGAGGCGATGGCCTCGACATTGGCCATGCCGAGAGCCGTCTCGATCAGGGCCTCGAGACCGACACGGGTCTTGTAGCCCTTGGCGATCTCGATCTGGTTGACCATCGCCTCGACCATGTAGAGGTCGGCGGGCACGCCGACCTTCGGCACCAGCAGCGTGTCGATCCTGTCGCCGGCCTGCTCCATGAGGTCGACGACGTCGCGGTACATGTAGTGCGTGTCCAGCCCGTTGATGCGCACCGAGATGGTCTTGCCACGGCCGCGCCAGTCGATCTCGTTCAGCGCTGCGACGATATTGGCGCGGGCCCGCTCCTTGTCCGGCGGGGCGACGGCATCCTCGATGTCGAGGAAGATGTAGTCGGCGCCGGAATTTGCGGCCTTCCCGATCATTTCGGGGTTCGAGCCCGGAACGGCGAGTTCGCTGCGCTGCAGCCGCAACCGGCGGAGATGGTTTATCGTGTGGCTCATGATTTCCTCTCCTCCCGGTTTTCAGGCTGCCTTGGCGGACGACGCGGTCGCGGCGGAACGGAACTGGCTGATCGCCGCACCCACACCCGCACCCGGCTCGATCTTCAGGCCGCAGTCGAGCAGCGTCAGTTCGGCGGCGGAAAGCGCGCCCAGAACCATGACCTCGTTCAGCGAGCCGAGATGGCCGATGCGGAAGACCTTGCCTGCCACCTTGCCGAGCCCGCTGCCGAGCGAGGTGTTATAGGTTTGGTAGGCGTGGCGGATGACCTCGACACCATCGATTCCTTCCGGCAGACGGATTGCCGAAACGGTGTCGGAATGCCATTTCGGTTCGGTTGCGCAGAGCTTGAGCCCCCAGGCGGAGACCGCGGCGCGGACGCCATTGGCGAGATGATGATGGCGGGCGAAGATAGTCTCCAGGCCTTCTTCGAAGATCAGGTCGAGCGCCGCTCTGAGGCCGTGCAGCAGCTGTGTCGGCGGCGTATACGGAAAGTAGCCGGTGTCGTTGGTCTTGATCATGTCCTCGAAGGAGAAGTAGCAGCGCATGTGACGCGCGGTCCTGGCGGCCTCGAGCGCCTTCTGGCTGACAGAGAGGAAACCGAGGCCAGCAGGCATCATGAACCCCTTCTGCGAACCGGACACGGCGCAGTCGACGCCCCATTCGTCCTGGCGAAAGTCGATCGAGCCGATCGACGAGACGCCATCGACGAAGAGCAGCGCCGGGTGGCCGCAGGCGTCGAGCGCGGCGCGCACGGCGGCGACATCCGAGGTGACGCCGGTCGCGGTTTCGTTATGGGTCACGAAGACGGCTTTGATCGTGTGGGCCTTGTCGGCGGCGAGCCGGTCGGCATAGAGCTCGACCGGCACGCCCGTGCCCCACTCCCGGTCGAGGCAATCAACCTCGAAACCGAGGCGTTCGGCCATGTCGACCCAGAGATGCGAGAACTGGCCGAAACGGCTCATCAGCACCCTGTCGCCGGGGGAGAGCACGTTGGTCATCGCCGCTTCCCAGGCGCCGGTGCCGGACGATGGATAGATGAAAACGCGGCCGCTCTGGTTCTTGAACACTCTCTTGATGTCGGCGAAGAGCGGCAGCGTGAGCTCCGGATAGCGAGGGGACCGCATGTCCTCCATCGGCAGGTTCATCGCCTGGCGGACCTGCTCGGGAATGTTGGTGGGGCCTGGGATGAAGAGATGATTGTAGCCTGACATCGTTCCTCCAATGGCTGCGTCCGCGGACGGCGTTTCCTCGGAACCGAAGCTGCCTTTCAGGGAAAGTCTGCACAACACTCGCTCAGGCAGAAAAGAATGCCGGACGGGCAGCGCGAGCGCGGTCCTTGCGGGTGGTCACTTCGAGGAGATGGGTAGGCGAAGACTACCCGCAGACTACCCGCAGGTAGTTACTCCGGGTTGCGCCGGCGTTCTTTTGTGTAGAGTGCTACGGCCATGGCGCGATTGCGCACCTCGAGCTTGTCGTAAAGGTTTTTGAGGTGGTATTTCACGGTATTCTCGGAGATGCCGGTTCGCGCGGCGATCTGGATATTGGTCCAGCCATTGGCCAGCATGCCGAGCAATTCGCTCTCGCGAGAGGTGAGCTGCTGAAAGGGCGTGTTGGAGATTTTGGAGAGCACCGTATAGGGAATGCAGATCCGGCCCTTCATCACGGCGGTGAGCGTCGCGAACAGGATTTCCGGATCCTCGAACTGATAGCAAAGCCCGTTCACACCCAGCCTGATCGTCTCGTTGACGACGGCCGGATCACGAGTATCGGCGAATAGAACGATCCTCGGATCGAGTCCGAGCCGGCCGAGATCGGCGAGAACCTCGGGTGCCTCGGCATCGTCGAGCTGCCAGGAAAGCAGCACGCAATCCACTTCGGCGATGGCAAGCTTCTCGTAAAGCTCGGCCGATGTGCTCGCGGTGTCGGCGATGAAAAAGCGGGCATTCTCGGAAAACAATCCACGGAGGGCAGCAATGACGAGCGGATTGCGTTCCGCGATCAGAACACGCCCGACCGCCTCCTGCGGCACGGATGCAACCATGCGTCTCTCCCGTTGACGCAGACCTGTTCGACTACTGCATGTCTCGTTCAATCGATCTCGATTTAAGGACAAAGACATGCGGCAATTCCAAGTACTGCAGCGACCTTTGAGCGCCTGATAGGACGCGCGGCGCTGTATGGAACGTATCATTTGCGTCGGCGGCCGGGTCACCGCGAAACGACGGAACATATTCAAATAGCCCGCTTTGCCTTTACTTGCCTGGGGGAGACGCTCCCCTACATGGGCAGGCATGGACATTGAGGATAGTGCAGTCTCGGCGCGTAGGCTTGATCCGTCCGCACAGATGCAGCTTCAGGCACAGGATCCTGCGGTCATGGCCGAGGTTGCCCGCCTTCTCGCGGGCCGAACGCGTGACATCCGCCTCAAGGGCGAGCTTCGTCGCCTGTTCCAGGAGCGCTCCTAGCCGCGAACCGCCAAGGTTATTCGTGCCTGGATGATTTGGGTGGCCCTGTTGGATGTCCTGACCCTGGGCCTCAACGCCATCCTCCTCCCGAAGGCGATCGTCCTGTCGATGCTCGCGCCCGCCTGCATCCTGCCGCCAGCCGCTCTCGGCACAGCCTTCGTCTGGCGAAAACCGCGAGCGACCTCGATCCAGGGAGGCTCGATCATCGCGGGCCTGTTTTTCATCCTCCTCTCGGTCGCGCTGGTGGGCGTCGGCGCGGGTGGCGAGTTTTACGAACGCCACCTGACCATCATGCTCTTCGTGGCGATCACCGCCATTATCATCTTCAGCGTTCCGTTGGCTTGGACCGTTACCGTCGCCGCCCTGGCGCTGAGCCTCTACCTGGTTTTCCAGTTGCTGAACCCCAGCCTGGAGACCGGAAGCGCCGTGGCTGCGACGTTGTTTTTTGCCAGCGGCATCGTCGCCACTGTCGTTGCGCGGCGCACCATGACGATCCTGGCGCAGAAGGGGTTTCTCCTCGAGCTCAGAGACCGCAGCCGTGTGGCAGAACTGGCCGATGCGAATGCCCGGCTGGAACGTCTCGCCAGAACCGATCCGCTGACGGGGATCGCCAACCGGCGCTGGATGATGGAAACGCTCAACCGGTTCTGGAGCGCAGGCCTGGATAGCCGCGGCTGCTCCATGCTGATGTGCGATATCGACGAATTCAAGAAGCTCAACGATCGCCTCGGCCATGCGGAGGGCGATCGTTGCCTCGTGAAGGTTGCGGGTATTATTGAAAGCAGCGTGCAAAGCGATCGCGATCATGTCGCCCGTTACGGCGGCGAGGAATTCCTGATCGTGCTTCCGGGCGTCGACGAGAGCGAGGCGGTCCTTCTCGCCGAACGGATTCGCAAGAGTGTCGAAGCCGCCTCCCTTCCGAACCCGGATTCCCGCGTTTCGCCTTGCGTCACCTTGAGCATCGGAGTGGCGACCCAGCCGCCGGATGAGACGATCGTTTCACCGGAACAGCTTCAGAACCAGGCCGATGCTGCACTTTATCTTGCCAAGCAGGCCGGCCGAAATCGCGTGGTCCTGCACGAACCAAGCTGACCGACAGCTCAAGCATCTCGCTCAATGTGGAACAGCAGGGACAGCTACGTTGCCGGTGGGCGATACCGCACCTGCTTTGCCTTTGCCAAAGCATCAATGGTCTCATCGACGCTGAGAAGTACGGTGGTCTCAATGGAGCTCAGCGCTCCTCCCGCGCCGATCGCAATCGCGACAGCGGCCATTGAGACACTGTCCGGCGCCTCCCAAAGCGTCCAACCGTCATGCTCGCCAAACGCGTACCAGAAACCGTGAAGCTTGCCGCCGACGGCCTCGATATAGGTCCGAGCTGCCTCGCGGCGATCCTCGGGGTTTTGAATCATGCGCGCCCATGTTTCGGGCGTGTAGCTGAAGCGCGTGAGATACATGGTCATGGCTCACCTCCTGCGTGAGAGCGATTCAGTTAACGCTCAAGCCGCGGGGAACGCGAGTCATTTCCAGGATAGTGTTCCAGACCTACTTGGCACCCAAGAGGGCAAACACATCGACCGGTTCGTCCAGTCCTCTCAAGGCATAGGAGCCGAGACTTTCAAGTTCTCCGGCGCATCCTGCCCTTTCGACAAAGGCTCTTGAAAGCAGAACGGGGCGCTTGAGCTCCTTGGTCAGGCTCTCGAGCCGAGAGGCGATGTTGACGGCCGGACCGATGACTGTGAAATCGAGGCGCTTGCGCGAACCGATATTGCCGTACATCACGTCGCCGACATGGACGCCGATGCCGTAGCCGAGCGGATCGTGGCCCTTTTTTAGATTGGCCTCGTTAAGCCTGGAAAGCGCCGCCTGCGCTTCGTCAATGGCGGCGAGAAGCTGGCTGCAGGCGCAAGGATCGGTGAGCGGAAAGATCGCCAGCAGCCCGTCGCCCATGAATTTCAGTATTTCTCCGCCATGCCGTTCGATCGGCTCGGACATCGCGTCAAAATAGTCGTTCAGGAGCTCGATGACGTCGTCGCGCGGCCAGAGATCCGACAATCTCGTGAAGTCGCGCAGGTCGCAGATCAGGATTGCCGCGCCGACCGTCACGCCGCTGCCGCGCGTCGTCGCCCCCGCCAGAATCTGCTCGCTGGCATGCGGGCCGACATAGGTTTCGAGGAGCGTGCGAGCCATACGGTTTTTCAACCGGATCTCGCTGACGAGCGCCAGCGCCGGCAGGATGTCCGACAGGAAGGCGATATCCTCGGCATCGAAGCCGCCCGGCCTGTCGCTGGCAAAGGTGATCGCGTGGCGCTTGCCCAGTGTGTGGTAGAGCGGCCAGATCATGTAATCGGTGAGACCTTCGGTCCTGAGCTCTTCGTAGAGCGGGTAGTTCGGACCGTCGGCTGTCGGGTCGTCCAGGTGCCGGCGCACCTCGTCGGCTCCCTCGTTGAACGCGTGCAAGGGGCTGTTCAGATATTGCGTGCTGTCTTCGACGCCATATTCATAGGTGTCGATCTCCGCCTCCGACAACCCTTTCCGCCACAGGATGCGGGCGCCGATCCATTGCGGATGATGAATCCTGAAATGCAGGGTCGCACGGGCAAGCGGCAACCCGGCCTCCGACAATCTCCGGCAGAGCTCCACGAAGATGTTGTCGATGAAGCGTTCTTCGCGCGTCTCCATCACCAGCCAGTCGAGAATCTTCCTTCGCTCGACGGACCACGCCCGATCGCTCTGGCGAGCGGAACCCAACCGCGCCTCTAACGTCTGCATTGCTCCCTCCTTCGGCCTGGGTTCCATCGCAACCCTTGTTCAAAATCCCAGGGATTGCTGTGCCGGCTCCGGCCGGCCGATGTGGACGCCTTCCAATTCGAGCATGCGCAGCTTCGTGGTGGCGCCGCCCGGTGCCGAAAAACCGCCGACCTTGCCGCCGGCCGCCAGCACGCGGTGGCACGGTATGATCAGCGCGACCGGGTTTTTCGCCATCGCCTGGCCGACATCGCGCGCCGCTTCCGGGCCGGCACCGACCTCCTTGGCGAGCGCGCCATAGGTCGTCGTGCGCCCCCAGGGAATTTTTCGCGTCGCTGCATAGATCTGCTTGAACAGAGAGTCCTCTTCTTCGAGATCGAGCGCGAGCCCGGAAAAATCCGTCTCCTTGCCCTCGAAATAGCGTTTCACCTCGGCAACGGCTTCCACGACTGCCGGCGTGGGCTCGTGTGGTACCGCCTCGGGCAGACGCCTGAGCAGAAGCCGCTCGGTCGCCTCCGCGCTTTTGGTCGGCAGTTGAAAGCGTGTGATGCCTCGCACGCTCCAGGCAATGCCGCAGAAGCCGGCGGCCGTTTCGAAGATCAGATATTGGTGCGCTGTCTGGCCCATAGCCACAGCCTCCCACGATTCTGGAGTTTCCATGAAAATCGTGCGGCCAGGCTGCGAATTCAACCCGTTTCTTGGGTTGGGCGGCGGTAAGGCCGTCCCCTATCCCAGGGCGTGGCTGGCCAAGCCATAGATTATCGGCTTCTCGCCGCCCGCGTCGTCGATCAGCCAAGGCCGCCGGAGCGACATGCTGGTAACGGTGTCGTAGACCGGAAGGCCGGATTGCGCGACGAACTCTGCGAACGAACCGCTCTTCTGCCGGGTGTCGATGCGCAGAAAGGCCCCGGCGTGGTCGGCCACATGCGGCCTCGTCACCGCAATAGCATCATCGTCGCTTGCCGCCACCACCGGGCCGATCAAGTGGCCGCGCCCGAAGCGCCGGCACAGCGAGTAGGCGGCGATGCGATCGCCACGAACAAGCGCCATGCCTTTCGAGAGCTCGACGAGGCGGGCCAAAACTGAGGTGCGGTCGGCGCTATAGGCGGCGCGGTCGAGAGCCGCGATCTCGTCAAGATCGTCCCGCGTAAGCGAACGCAGCGCCGCTCCCGATGGAAGAGTGCCCTGCGGCGTTGCAATCGCATCGCCCTGGCACTGATAGACGGTTCGTTCCGGAGCAAAACCGAGCGACTTATAGAGCCGCCGAGCGGAGCGGGTCGCGTTGAGGCCGATCGCCCGCGAGCCGGTTTGGGCCAGCAGATGATTCATCAACCAGGTACCGGCGCCGAGCATCTGCAAGCGCGGCAAGGTGATGACCAAGCCGAAGGTGGTGAAATCGGGTGCATGATCGAACCACATGGCCGAGCCGAGCACGCGCCCGATCGCATCGCGTGCCACGATCCCGTGACCGAGCTCGCGCGCGAGCTGCCAATCCTCGGCTCGATGCGGCCAGCCGACGGACATGGACAGGGCATGGAGCGCGTCGAGATCGGCATCGGCGATGTCACCGATACTCAATTCGAAGGAATCCAACTTTATCGAATCGGCTCTTTCCATTTTCTTGCCCCTTGGAGGCACCAGCACGCCATCCGCGCTACGGTTCGTACTCGGGCCGCGGAAGCCGAATGTCCCGCTTCAGTTGTAGCCGCTTGCCCGCAACACAAAACGCTTCAGATCTTTCCCAGTTCAGCACTTTCCACCGAAGCCGCAAATCATTCGGCAGGCATTTGCCCGCTCTGGACCTATCCTGATGCGACGCCACCTCGACCCCGGCCAACCCGGCATGCTGTGAGGCAAGAATGAAGACAGAAGAAATCCTCGCCCGGCTGATATCCTTTCCGTCGGTGGTCGGAACGGCGAACCACGAGATAGTCGACTGGATCCGCAGCTACCTTGCAGAGCTCGGCGCCAAGGTGAGCGTGCTGCCGGGTCCGGAAGGCGATCGCTCCAACCTCTTCGCCAGCCTCGGCCCCGTCGACCGGCCGGGCATCATCCTGTCGGGACACATGGACGTGGTGCCGGCTGCCGAGCCGACATGGAAGAGCGATCCCTTCACGCTCAGGCACGAGGGTGAACGGCTCTATGGCCGTGGAACCAGCGACATGAAGGGGTTTCTCGCCTGCGCCCTCGCGGCTCTGCCGGCGATCGCCTCCCTGCCGCTCTCCCAGCCGCTCCACCTCGCCTTCTCCTATGACGAGGAAGCCGGCTGCCGCGGCGTCCCGCACCTGATTTCCCGGCTTCCGGATCTCTGCGCCAAGCCCGAAGGCTGTATCGTCGGCGAGCCGAGCGGCCTGCGTGCCATCCGCGCTCACAAGGGCAAGGCCGCCGCGCGCATCGAGATCGTCGGCCGGGCCGGCCATTCCTCACGGCCGGACCTCGGCCTCAACGCCATCCACGCCATGGCGGAGATCGTTGGCGAGGCGGTCCGTTCCGCCGCGGCTTTGATGGCAGGTCCGTTCGACGGCAATTTCGAGCCGCCCTATTCGTCGCTCCAGGTCGGCACCATTGCCGGCGGGCAGGCGGTGAACATCATTCCCGACCGCTGTACGATCGAACTGGAAGCCCGCGCCGTGGCGGGGGTCGATCCCGCCGGGCTCCTCTCAGGCATTGAGGCGAAGCTCCAAAGCCTGGCCGGCCGCGGCTTCAAGGCCCGCTGGGAAAGCTTGAGCTCCTATCCGGCGTTGTCGCTCAGGGAAGATGCGCCGCTTGCCGCGCTGCTGCACGATCTCACCGGTAAGGAGCCGCTTGCCGCCGTCAGCTACGGCACGGAAGCGGGCCTTTATCAAGCGGCCGGTATCGACGCGATCATCTGCGGTCCGGGTGACATCGCACGAGCCCACAAGGCGGACGAATATATCGAGATCGGCGAACTCGCGGCCTGCCGAACAATGATCGAGGCGCTTGGCCGAAGGCTAGGCGCGTGAACCCGGTCAACCGGCAAGTCGAAGCCACCCATCAAATCGGTGCCAAATGCCGTCGACCCTGCCTGCTTCGGAGCATTCTACCGGGGCAACACGGCAATGATGCATGAAAAGAAACGGGGACGACCATGGCCTTTCTATTCAACTCGGATGCCGTACGGGCGAAGATCTTCGCGACTGAATTCGCCCGCGAGCTACCCTCGCTTTCTTTCTTCACGGATGCCGGCAGCGTCGATCCTGCTGCGGTCCGCTACCTGCTGACTTGGACCGCACCGCCGGACCTCGAACGCTATGTCAATCTCGAAGTGCTGTTCTCGATCGGCGCCGGCGTCGACCAGTTCGCGCTCGACCGCCTGAAGAAAAGGGTCAAGCTCGTCCGGATGATCGAAGACGGCATCACCCGGATGATGCAGGAATATGTGACACTCGCCGTCCTCGCGCTGCATCGCGACCTTCCCGGTTATCTCAACCAGCAACGTGCCGGCGAATGGCGCGGGCGTCCCGTCCGCCAGGCGGCGGAGCGCCGGGTCGGCGTCATGGGCCTCGGCAATCTCGGCCGGGCGGCGCTGGACCGGCTCGGTCCCTTCGGCTTCCCGCTTGCCGGCTGGAGCCGCTCGCCGCACGAGGTCCCGGGCGTCACCTGCTACCACGGCGAAAGCGGTCTTGCCGACTTTCTCGCCAAGCAGGACATCCTGATCTGCCTGCTGCCGCTCACCGCCGAGACACACGGCATCCTCGACGCGTCGCTGTTTTCTAAACTCCCGCTGGGCGCCGGTCTCGTTCATGCCGGGCGCGGGCCACAGCTCGATACCGATGCGCTTGTTGCAGCACTTGAGAGCGGCCAGCTCGCCGGCGCAGTGCTCGACGTCACCGATCCGGAGCCGCTGTCGGCGGAGCACCCGCTCTGGCGCCATCCGAAGGTGATCATCACTCCGCATATCGCCAGCGTCACCCAGCCGGAAACCGCGGCAAAAACCGTCGTCGCCAATATCCGGCGCCACGAGGCCGGCCTCGAGCTCGTCGGCCTCGTCGACCGCGACCGCGGCTATTGAACCCACAGCAACGCCGAAAGGAAAGCCATGTCTCTTCTGAAGAAAATCGACACCAATCCGCAGTTCGAGCCGAAGCGGTCGACGCCGACCCCCGAACGACTGATTTCCGGCAATCCGTCCTTCAAGACTTGGGCACAGGACGTCGCCCGCGACGGCAAGATCAATACCGGCGTCTGGGAAGCAACGCCGGGCGAGACCCGCTCGATCAAGGGTGAAACATTCGAGTTCTGCCATATCATCGAAGGCGTCGTCGAACTGACGGAAGAAGGCGGTGCGGCTCCCGTCACCTATCGCGCCGGCGACAGCTTCGTGATGAAGCCCGGCTTCAAGGGCGTCTGGCGGACGATCGAAACCGTTCGAAAAATCTATTTGACCGTCGGCTAGTGGCAGCGCTTCAGGATCTCCCGGTCTACGAGGTCCAGCGGGACGGCTACTGGCTCAGCGCCGACCGTGGCCGTCCTCGACCTTAACCGAATCCAGCATCTTGCCGAGGAATCCTACTAGACCCTTGGTTTCGACCGCCGTCTTTTCTGCGCCCTCGCCGTCTTCGCCATCTCCGACGTCTTTACCCTGCCTGCTGATTTCGGGCGACGACTTGTCGCCGAGCTGACAAAGGGCATGCGCCAGCTGCCTAACCCGCTCACCCCCTGGATGCTCCCCATGTAGGATATCTTCCGACGAGCTGAAAAGGCGAAACGACGGCCGTTGACCTCACACCTGATCTTCTGTTGTTCCCCGCCGGGCGGATCGGAACGTGGCGATGCAGACCGCCTCCCTGTTCTCCGTCCTTTCAGCCACGCACCCCGATGCAGGCCATCACGGCAACCAGTGACATCCGTCCTTCCCCGCGTTCGCAAAGCCGTTCCTCGCTTGCCTCGGGCCAATTGAACGGCCGAAGATTGCGCTGAAACGCCCCCGTCAAACAGCGCATTCGATCATCGCTATTGGCGCAGTCGACTGAAACTGCCGGTAAAGCGCCGCTAATCTTGCTCGGAAGGCAAGGAGCAGCCATGACCCTCAGTTTCAACCCCGATACGCTCGAACTCCCCAAAGGCCATTTCATTGGCGGTCGCTACGTGCCCGCGGCCGGCGGGCTCGCCATGCATCGTCCTTCCGATGGAGTGGCCTATGCCGAGTGCCCCGTCGCCGGGGAAGACATGGTCGATCAGGCGGTCGCGAGCGCGACGCGGGCACTCAAGGAAAGCGGCTGGTCGGGCCTGCGTCCGCGCGAAAGGACCCGCGCTCTTTCGCGCTGGGCCGACCTCATCGAGGCGGAAGCGGCGACGCTGGCGCGCCTCGAGGCGGTCGCCTCTACCCGTCCCGTCGGTCATCTCGTCGACGGCGATATCGCCGTCACCGCCGAGCAGATCCGCTTCTTCGCCGAATTCGCCGACAAGGAAGGCGGCGATCTGGTGCCGACGGACGACGACAATCTCGGCATGATCATGACCGAGCCCTATGGCGTCGTCGGCGCAATCACACCCTGGAACTTCCCGGTGTCGATGGCCGGCTGGAAGCTCGGGCCGGCGCTCGCCGCCGGCAATGCGGTCGTCTTGAAGCCGTCCGAGATGACGCCCTTCTCGACGCTCTATCTCGCCGAGCTTTCGGTGCGCGCCGGCCTTCCGGCCGGTCTCGTCAATGTCGTGCTCGGCGACGGGCCGACGACCGGCAATGCCATTACCGGGCATCCCGGCATTGCCAAGGTGAGCTTCACCGGCTCGACGGCGGCCGGAGCGGCGATCATGGAAAACATCGCGCGCACCGGCATCAAGCCGATGACGCTCGAGCTCGGCGGAAAAAGCCCGCAGCTCGTCTTCGCCGATGCGGATCTCGACCGCGCGGCGCAGGCGATCGCCCGCAACATCACCGCCAATGCCGGCCAGGCCTGCGTCGCCGGTTCGCGGCTGATCGCCGACCGGAAGATCGCCGAGCGGCTGACCGCGGCGATCGTCGGGCACATGTCGGCGATCCAGCCCGGACCGACCTGGGACGCGGCAAGCCAATATTCGCCGATTATCTCCGAGCGCCAGATCGGCCGGATCGATGCGATCGTGCGGAGAGCCGCGGCGACCGGCGGCGAATGCCTGCTCGGCGGCCGGCAACTTGAGCGGGAGGGCTACTTCTATGCGCCGACGCTGATCGCCGGGGTCGACCAGTCCTCTCCCGCCGTGACCGAGGAGATCTTCGGTCCGGTGCTGACGCTGCAGACCTTCGACGAGGAAGAAGAGGCCCTGGCGCTCGCCGACCACCCGACCTACGGGCTTGCCGCCGGCGTCTTCACCCGCGACCTGTCGCGCGCTGTCCGCGTGACCCGCCGGCTCGAGGCGGGCACCGTCTGGGTCAACCGATACGGCCGCTCGCGCGACCACATCCTGCCGACCGGTGGCTACAAGAGCTCCGGCATCGGCAAGGATCTCGGCCGCGAAGCCTATCTCGCCAACCGCCGCAGCAAGAGCGTGCTGATCAATCTCTGAGGGAACTACGATGAAGAGCTATTCAATCGCATTGATCCCCGGGGACGGCATCGGCAAGGACGTGGCGGCGGCCGCCTGGGAGGTACTGGAGAAGGTCTCCGCCCGGTCGGGCTTCGAGCTGAAGGCCACGGCCTTTCCCTGGTCCTGCGCCTATTACAAGGAAACCGGGGCGATGATGCCGGCCGACGGCATCGAGACGCTGCGCGGTTTCGACGCCATCCTGCTCGGCGCGGTCGGCTGGCCCGCGGAGGTTCCGGATTCCGTGTCTCTGCACGGCCTGCTGCTGCCGATCCGCAAGGCCTTCGTGCAATACGCCAATATCCGTCCGCACCGGCTGCTGCCCGGCGTCGAGGGCCCCTTGAAGGCCCGCAGCTTCGACATCCTCTGCATCCGCGAGAACACCGAGGGTGAATATTCCGGTGCCGGCGGCCGCGTGCATCAGGGCACGACGGACGAGGTCGCGGTCGAGACATCGATCTTCACCCGAACCGGTGTCGAACGCATCCTCCGTTTCGGCTTCGAACAGGCCCGTGCCCGCCGCGGCAAGCTCGCCTCGGTGACGAAGTCCAACGCGCAGAAATATTCGATGGTCTTCTGGGACGAGATCACCGAGCGTCTGGCCACGGAATATCCGGACGTGACGGTCACCAGCTACCACATCGACGCGATGGCCGCGCGCATGGTCATGGCGCCGGAAAGCCTCGACGTCGTCGTCGCCTCCAATCTCTTCGGAGACATCCTCACCGACCTTGGCGCCGCCATTCAGGGCGGCCTCGGCTTTGCCGCCTCAGCCAACATCAATCCCGATCGCAGCGCCCCTTCGATGTTCGAGCCGGTGCACGGATCGGCGCCGGATATCGCCCATCTCGGCATCGCCAACCCGATCGCGGCGATCTGGTCGGCGGCGATGATGCTCGATCATGTCGGCGAGGCGGCCGCGGCGGAGGCAGTCATGGCGGCGATCGCCTCCGCCACCTCCGCCGGGATCGGCACGGTGCCCGGCAAGGACAGAACGGAAACCATCACAGCCGCGGTTCTTGCCGCGCTCGACTAATCACAGGGGAACGACATGCTGAAGTTGAACGACAAGGAGCTTTTCCGCCAGGCCGGCCTGATCGACGGCGCATGGGTCGACGCAGCCTTCGGTGAGGTCGTCGAGGTCATCGACCCCGCGTCTCAGGACGTCCTCGGCACGGTTCCGGACATGGGGACGGATGAGACGCGGGCTGCAATCGAGGCTGCCGCTGCCGCCTTCGGAGCGTGGAAAAAGAAGACGCATGCCGAGCGGGCCGCGCTGCTCGAACGCTGGCACGCGCTGATGATCGAAAATCTCGAGGATCTGGCGCTGCTCCTCACCCTGGAGCAGGGAAAGCCGCTCGACGAAGCGCGTGGCGAGATCCGCTATGGCGCCGCCTTCGTCAAATGGTTCGCCGAGGAGGCCCGCCGCATCGGCGGCCATACCATCCCCTCGCCAACGACGGACCGGCGCATCGTCGTCTTGAAGGAAGCAGTCGGCGTCTGCGCCATCGTCACGCCCTGGAACTTCCCGAACGCGATGATCACCCGCAAGGTCGCCCCGGCGCTCGCCGCCGGCTGCACCGTCGTCATCAAGCCCTCGGAATTCACGCCGTTCTCGGCGCTTGCGCTCGGTGTGCTGGCCGAGCGCGCCGGCATTCCGGCCGGCGTGATCAACATCGTCACCGGCATGCCGACCAAGATCGGCAACGAGTTCATGGCGAACGAGACGGTCCGCAAGATCTCCTTCACCGGCTCGACGCGCGTCGGTTCGCTTCTGATGCGCGGCGCCGCCGACAGCGTCAAGCGGCTCTCCCTCGAGCTTGGCGGCAACGCCCCTTTCATCGTCTTCGACGACGCCGATCTGGACCTTGCGGTCGAAGGCGCGATCGCCTCAAAATTCCGCAACGGCGGCCAAACCTGCGTCTGCGCCAACCGCATCCTGGTGCAATCGGGCGTCTATGACGCCTTCGCCGAGAAGCTCGCCGCCCGCGTCGACGCGATGAAGGTCGGACCGGGAACCGAGCCGGGCGTCGCCATCGGCCCGATGATCAACGCGGCGGCGATCGAGAAGATCGAGCGCCATGTCGAGGATGCGTTGGCCAGAGGCGCAAAGCTCGCGGCTCGCAGCAAATCTGTGCCGGAGGGCAAGCAATACACGGCCCCGATCGTGCTCACAGGAGCGACCACCGAGATGCTGCTCGCCAGCGAAGAGACCTTCGGCCCGGTCGCGCCCCTCTTCCGCTTCGAGACCGAGGAGGAGGCGATCGCTATTGCCAACGGCACGCCCTTCGGACTTGCCGCCTATTTCTACACGGAAAGCCTGAAGCGCTCCTGGCGTGTCGGTGAAGCGCTGGAATTCGGCATGATCGGTCTCAACACCGGCGCCATCTCCACCGAAGTCGCGCCCTTCGGCGGCGTCAAGCAATCCGGCCTCGGCCGCGAGGGCGCGCAATGCGGCATTGAGGAATATCTCGAAATGAAGAGCTTCCACATCGGCGGGCTGGCGTAACTTCGGGATACTCGCAAACCGTGTCGCTCGGGCGGGAACCGCTTCGAACACGAGGCGGTTCCCGCCAGGCGATCATCACCTCGGCAGTGGACAGCGCGCGAAACAATTCCTCCGAACGCTGAGGATCCTCGTCCGTCCTGCGCCTTAGCGTCGTCTCGTGTCTCCGCGATAATAGCTCCGCAGTAACCGAGCGCGCGATTTTGCCATTTGCGACATCGCGCGAAGGGGCGGCGAAGATACATGTGCGAATCCCCAAGTTAGCCAATCTTATTCCGCACCTTGGACACAGTTCGTTCCTATGGAGCGTTGGGGCGATGTACTCAACCAACAAGGAACGACTCCCAGGGAGACTTACCGATTGCCGCAGCACAGCGCGAATGAACAGTACCTGCTAGAGCTGATCAATGCCGAGAGGGCGAAAGCGGGCGTACAGCCGCTGGCCTTCGACAACGACCTCAGCGAAGCCGCCGAAGGGCACAGCCAGTGGATGCTCGCTGCCGACGTTTTCTCGCATACCGGTTCTGGGGGATCCAGTTCGACACAGCGTATCAAGGCGGCGGGCTATGTCTTGCAGGGGTCCTGGGCCACCGGTGAGAATATCGCCTGGGCAACGACCCGTGCCCCCACCGGCTATCAGGATGAAGTCAAGCTCCTGCACACCAACTTAATGAACTCGTCGGGTCACCGCGCCAACCTTCTCAATCCGAATTTCCGCGAGGTCGGCCTCGGCGTCGAGGTCGGTGACTATGGCGGCCGCAGCAGTGCGTTCGTGACGGAGAATTTCGCAAAGACCGGTTCCGACCTCTTCCTGACGGGCGTGGCTTTCGACGATCGCGACGGCGATCGCTTCTACGATCCCGGCGAGGGTCTCGGCGGCATCACGGTGACGGCCAAGAATTCAGCGGGGCAGCTTTTCAAGACCACGACGAGCGCCGCCGGCGGCTATGACCTCGCGCTGAAGCCCGGCACCTATACCGTTACCTTCTCGGGCGCCAACATTGCCACGTCGACCCAGACGGCCACCATCGGCACGAAAAACGTCAAGAAGGATCTTATCGATCCGGCCATGACCTCAGGAACGCTGAGTGCGAATGCCGCAGCAGAAGGTTCGGCGCCGATGTCGACACCGGTCCACACTCCAGTCCCTTCCGATGCATCGGAGGGCGACGGAACGCCTACTTCGAACGCTTGGCTTGCGGATTTCCTCAAAGACAGCGGTGATTGGGACGCGGTGCAGAGCGACCGCTTGACCGGTTCCGCCAGTGATGAGGCAAGCGCCCCGGTGGCCAAGAATGGCGATCATCTTGCTCTCGCGCTCAATGGAGACCAGTTGCATTTTCAACCGTCCCTGGAGACTGTCGGCAAAGCCGATGAAATCGCCGACTTGTTCGAGGAGATGGTTGCGAACTTCGCTCACGGCGATTCTCTCCCGTCTCGGCTAGCGGACCATTCGGACGACCTCCAGGTGCCGGCGGACGTCGATGCCACGCACGACGCCCTTGCCGACATCCTGGTCCAGATGGCGACAGCTAGAGGCAGCCTGAATTCGGATCTGTTTGTCTGAAGCCATCCGCCGGCGAAAGTCGCGGGTTCCCGCCAAGGCGGGAACCCGCGAACGTGCACATGAGCCGGTTGCTAGGGAGCGACATCGATCCGCGAGCGCTGGCTCGCCGCACCGTTGTCGGCTCCCCCAGCTACTGAACCCTGTCGAGCATCTTGTAGTACATGCCGACCAGCGGCAGGAACCACGGCTTGCCGAAATGTCCGGGCACCGCCGGCCAGGCGAGGTCCTTGACCGGGTTGCGATCGGCCTTGCCGAGAATGGCGTCGGCGATCAGCATGCCCATATGGGTCGACATCTGTGCCCCGTGGCCGGAATAGCCCATGGCGTACCAGAGCCCGTCGGCAAATCCCGCCCGCGGAAAACGGTCCTTGGTCATGTCGACCAGGCCGCCCCAACAGTAGTCGATCTCGACCTTGGCGAGATGCGGGAAGATTTCGGCCAGGCTCGCACGCAGGATCGCACCGCTCTTTTCGTCGGAGCGCTGATCCGACGTTGCCGAAAACCGCGCACGGCCGCCGAAGATCAGCCGGTTGTCGGGCGACAGCCGGAAATAGTTGCCGATATTGAGCGAGGTGACGCAGGTGCGGTTGCCGGGCATCGTCGCGGCAATCTCGGCCTCGGTCAGCGGCCTGGTTGCGATGATGAAGCTGCCGACCGGCACGATGCGGCGGCGGAAATAGCCGAAGGCGCCCGTCGTATAGGCGCCGGTCGCCAACAGCACCGTATCGGCCGTCACGCTGCCGCGCGACGTCGCCAGTTCCTGCTTGCCGCCCGACTGGCGCCGGCCCGTTACCGGGGCGTTCTCGACGACTGTCGCGCCGTGGCGGACCGCCGTATCGGCAAGACCGACGACGAAGCGGCCCATATGCATCATCGCGCTCTTCTTCGAGAGCATTGCACCGTGAAAGCAGTCCGAGCCGACCTCGTCCTTCAAATCGCCTTTCGTCAGAAGCGCCGTGTCCGGGTCGACCTCGCGGTTCACCACCTCGAAGTTCCGGGCGATCGCCTCGAAATGCACCGGCTTCGAGGCAAGCTTCAGCTTGCCGGCGCGCCGGAAGCTGCAGTCGATACCCTCCTCCGCCACGATGCGCTCGATCGTGTCGACGGAAGCGTCGTAGGCGCGGTAGAGCGCCGCCGCCCGCTCGGGTCCGAGTTCCGCCTTGGCGGCGACGAAGCTGTGGGCAATGCCGTTGTTGAGATGGCCGCCATTGCGGCCGGAGGCGCCCGATCCGACCGCCCCCGCCTCCAGCACGATCACTTTCGCGCCGGCCAATGCAAGCTGACGTGCAGCTCCGAGCCCCGTGAATCCGCCGCCGATGACGGCGACGTCATAGTGGCCCTCGACCGGTGCGCGGCTGCCCCCTTGAAAGGTGCGAGCCGTGTCGTGCCAGTAGGACTTGAGCTGCATGGCCATCTCCTGTCAGAGCCCGACGACGCCGGGCAGGCCGGAAATATCCTTGATTTCCGTATATCCATAGAAGGGATTTGCCGGCTCGTGGCCTCGGTTGACCCAGACCTTGTTCTTGATGCCGAGATCGTGCGCGGACATCAGGTCGTAGCGGAACGAGGACGAGCAGTGGAGAATGTCCTCCGGGCCGCAGCCCAGCATGTCGAACATATATTCGAAAGCCTTGAAGCGCGGCTTGTAGGCCTGTGCCTGCTCGGCTGTGTAGACTGCGTGAAAGGGAGCACCGAGTTTCTCGACATTCGACATGATCTGCGAATTCATAGCGTTCGACAGGATCACCAGCGGGATCTCTTTGGCGACCTTGGCGAGGCCGGCCGGCACGTCCGCATGCGGACCCCAGGTCGGCACTCGCTCATAGACCACACGGGCGGCCTCATCGCGGAATTTTATGCCGTTGCGCTTGCAGGTGCGTTCCAGCGAATTGTGCACCACTTCCGCATAGGGCTTCCAGTCGCCCATGATCTCGTCGAGACGATAGGCGGCAAAATTCTTGATGAACTCGGCCATGCGCGGTTCATCGAGCTGCTCACCGTAAAGGTCGCGCGCCGCTTCCGCCATCTGGAAGTTGGTCAGAGTGCCGTAACAGTCGAAGGTGATGTATTTCGGACGGAAGTTCGCCATGCGCATTCTCCTCTTCAATGACGTGACGGGGTTTATCCGAAATGGATCATAGGCGTGTCCCGTGCGCCGGCTTGCGCGATTTGGGCGCCTATTGAAGCAGATTGTACCGTATCCGCGGGCGGCTTTGGCACATGGTTGTGTGCACTGCCCGCAGCGCTCAGCCTTGTTCCCACGCTCGAGACCCTTTGCCGCTGCCCTGTCGGCATAAGATGCGGCGACCCGGCGGAGCAAAGATATAAGATACCGCCCCGACCGGCGCCTTCGGACGATCTGCCGGTCGCACTTCCTTAACACTTGCTGCAGGAAACCAAGGACCAGTCCATGCAGTTAAGTCAGATCGAACTTGCCCCGTTCGGCCCCGAGCATCTGGAGAGCGCCGCGCGCCTCTCCCGCCAGGCCGGCTGGCCGCATCGGCTGGAGGACTGGCAGATGGCACTGGCGCTGAGCGAGGGCGTCGTTGCTCTCGAGGCCGGCCGGGTTGTCGGGACGACATTGGTGACCACCTATGGGAACGGCTGCGCCACGATCAACATGGTGATCGTCGACGAGGCGATGCGCGGCCGCGGCCTTGGTGGCGGACTGATGGATGCGGCCCTGCGGATCGCCGGCGACCGCCGGCTCCGGCTGGTGGCGACGGCGGACGGCCTGCCTCTTTATGAAAAGCTCGGCTTCCGCGAAACCGGTACCGTGCTGCAGCACCAGGGCATCGCCAGAGAGCTTGCCGCCCCCGCTGAAACCGAGCCGGCGACCGCGGAAGACATTGCGGAGATCGCCGCCCTCGATCGCATCGCCTTCGGTGCCGATCGCCGGGATCTGATCGCGTATATCGTCAAGGTGGGCGAGTTCGTGGTCATCCGCCGCAACGGCCGTGTCGTCGGCTTTGCCGCCCTGCGCGCCTTCGGTCGCGGCGATGTCATCGGGCCCGTCGTCGCTGCAAATGTCGACGACGCCAAGGCGCTGATAACCCATTTCATCGCAAGGCGGGCCGGCCAATTCGTCAGGATCGATACCACCGCCGAAACCGGCCTCTCCCCCTGGCTGTCAGACCAGGGGCTTAGCAATGTTGGTGGCGCTTTTGCCATGGACAGACCCACCGTTGACCGCGCCGCAGACCGCGCGGCTTTCACCTTCGCCCTCGCCAATCAGGCGCTCGGCTGATCTGGAGGACTCGATGTACAGCAATTCCCTAATCGAACTCGATCGCGCCCATCTGGTCCACCCGGTCGCCTCCTATCGCAGCCACGAGCGGATCGGCGTGCGCGTCCTTCGGTCCGCCAAGGGCGCGACCGTGACCGACGCCTCGGGGCATACGATGATCGACGGTTTTGCGGGGCTTTGGTGCGTCAATGCCGGCTACGGCCATGAATCGATCGTCGAGGCGGCGGCCCGGCAGATGCGCGAGCTGCCCTATGCTACCGGCTATTTCGGCCTCGGCTCCGAACCGGCGATCCGGCTTGCGGCGGAACTGGCGGAGCGAGCGCCGGGCGACCTCAACCATGTCTATTTCACGCTTGGCGGATCGGACGCCGTCGACAGCACGATCCGCTTCATCCGCTATTACTGGATCGCCCGGGGCCAACCGCAGCGCGACCAGTTCATCTCCATCGAGCAGGGCTATCACGGCTCCTCAACCGTTGGTGCGGGCCTCACGGCACTGCCTCTGTTCCATGCGGGCTTCGGCATCCCGTTCGACTGGCAGCACAAGATTCCGTCGCACTATGCCTACCGCAACCCGGTGGGCGACGATCCGCAGGCGATCATAGATGCGTCGCTTGCGGCACTCAGGCGCAAGGTCGAGGAGATCGGTCCCGAGCGGGTCGCCGCCTTCTATGCCGAGCCGATTCAGGGCTCCGGCGGAGTGCTGGTACCGCCGAACGGCTGGATGAAGGCGATGCGTGAACTCTGCCGCGAGCTGGGCATCCTCTTCGTCGCCGACGAGGTCATTACCGGATTCGGCCGCACCGGTCCGCTCTTTGCCTGCGAGGAGGACGGGATCGTTCCCGATTTCATAACCGTGGCGAAGGGCCTGACCTCCGGCTACGTGCCGATGGGCGCGGTTTTCATGGGCGATCATATCTACCAGACGATCGCGGATGGTGCCGGTGCCGTCGCCGTCGGTCACGGCTATACCTATTCGGCCCATCCGGTCAGCGCCGCGGTAGGACTTGAAGTGCTGAGGCTCTACGAGAACGGGTTGCTGGACAACGGCCGGAAAGCCGGCGCACGGCTGATGGCGGGGCTCAAAGGCCTCAAGGACCATCCGCTCGTCGGCGATGTGCGCGGCCGTGGCATGCTGGCCGCCGTCGAGCTGGTGGCCAACAAGGAGAAGAAGGCCCCGCTGCCGGCGGCCGCGGATCCGGCGCGCCGCATCTTCGACCGCGCCTGGGACAACGGCCTCGTCATTCGCGCCTTCGGCAACGGCGTTCTCGGCTACGCGCCGCCGCTCTGCTGCACCGACGCGGAAATCGACGCAATCGTCGAGCGCACGCGGCTGACGCTCGACCAGACCTTGGAGGACCCCGAAATTCGCGCGGCCCTCACCTGACCCCCGACTTCCGCTCAGAGAACAGCGGATCGGCGGTCGGAAAGGTGAAATACCGGTTTATGCCCATATTCGCAATTTTGTGCCGGCATCCTTCTTCCATTCAGAGACTCCGGCGAGCCGATGCTGCGAGACTGGATGGGCTAAGGGCGCAGGAATGCCCGGGAAAGCAAGTCTTTCCGGCCCGTTGAAAACAGCATTTTCTTCTGATGCAGCCCAGCGCGAGCAAACTTCGCCCGCGCCAAATAGAGGAAAGAGCCTTGGCAAAGACCTTCGCCGATTTCAAGTATCTCACCTTCGACGTCGTCGGCACGCTGATTGATTTCGAAGGCGGCATCAAGGATTGCCTGGCCGACATCGGTAAGGAAGCGGGCGTCACGGTCGACGGCGAAGAGGCGCTGGAGCTTTACCGGGCAGGGCGTTACTCTGCCGATGCCGACCTCTTCCCCGACGATCTGGTCCGCGTCTATCTCGCCATTGCTCCGGAGCTCGGTCTTCCCGCCGAAGCAAAATATGGCGAAAGGCTGCGTGATTCCGCCAAGGGCTGGAACGGTTTTGCCGACAGCGCTGAGTCGCTTGCCCGCCTTGCTAAGCGCTACCGCCTGATCGCCATGACCAACGCCCGGCGCTGGGCTTTCGAGCATTTTTCCCGCGAGCTCGGCAATCCGTTCTATGCCGCCTTCACCGCCGACGATACGGGCACCGAAAAGCCGGATCCGGCCTTCTTCGAAAAAGTCTTCGCCTTCGTCGCGGCGGAGGGCAATTCGAAGGACGACATCCTGCACGTCGCCCAAAGCCAGTATCACGACATCGGCATCTCGCGGAAACTCGGGCTGACCAATTGCTGGATCGAGCGGCGCCATGCCCAGAAGGGCTATGGCGGCACAATCGAGCCGGCCGAGTTCACCAAGCCCGACTTTCATTTCACCTCCATGGCCGGCCTTGCCGACGCCGTGGAGAAAGCCAAGGCCACCTGAAAGGCGGGCGAAGCATTCCACCTGAACCCCGTATGCAAAAGAAGACGGGGCGATCCGACCAACCACCAAGCGAATGGGGAACGACATGACTGACAAAATTACCAACTGGACCGGAAAAGACGACGCAGTCGTCGAAAACGCCATTCGCCGCGGCGCCACCCGCCGCGAGCTCCTGCAGATGCTGCTGGCCGGCGGCGCCGCCATGTCCGCCGGCGGCCTGGTGCTTGGCCGCGCCTCTGACGCGGTGGCCGCAACTCCGGTCAAAGGAGGGCACCTCAAGGTCGCGGGCTTCACGTCTTCGACCGCAGACACGCTCGATCCGGCCAAAGCTTCGAATTCAACGGACTATTCGCGATGCTCCGCGGTTTATAACCGCCTCTCGAGCCTCGACAAATCCGGCGCCACCCAGATGGAGCTGGCAGAAAGCATCGAAAGCGCCGATGCCAAGGTGTGGACCGTGAAATTGCAGAAGGGCGTTACGTTTCACGATGGGAAGTCGCTGACATCCGCAGACGTAATCTTCTCGCTCAAGCGCCATCTGGATCCCGATGTCGGTTCCAAGGTCAATGCTATTGCGAAGCAGATGACCGGCTTCAAGGCAGTCGACGATCTCACCGTCGAAATCACGCTCGCCGATGCCAACGCAGATCTGCCGACAATCCTGGCGCTGCATCATTTCATGATCGTCGCCGACGGCACCGCCGACTTCTCCAAGGGGAACGGCACCGGACCCTTCGTTCTCGAAAACTTCGAGCCGGGCGTGCGCTCGGTCATGCGGAGGAACGAGAACTACTGGAAGTCAAAGGGGCCATATGTTGACTCCTTTGAGTTCTTGGCGATCAGCGACGATAGCTCCCGCGTCAATGCGCTTCTGTCCGGGGACATCCATGTCGCCGCCGCCATCAACCCCCGTTCGGAGCGCCTTGTCGCAAGCCAGCCAGGTTTCGTTCTCTCCAAGTCGAGTGCCAACAGCTACACCAACCTCAACATGCGCCTCGACGCGGCCCCGGGTCAAAACAAGGACTTCGTGGCCGGTATGAAGCACCTGGTCAATCGCGAGCAGATCCTGAGGGCGGCCCTGCGCGGGCGCGGCGAAATCGGCAACGATCAGCCCGTCTTTCCGGGCAACGTCTACCGCAACGACGATATTAAGCCAAAGGCGTACGATCCTGAAAAGGCGAAATTCCATTTTGAGAAGGCCGGCGTTTTCGGCCAGACCATCCCGGTGGTCGCTTCCGACGCGGCTACCGGTTCGGTGGACATGGCGATGGTCATCCAGGCGGCCGCTGCCGAGATCGGCCTGAAGCTCGATGTCCAGCGCGTGCCCTCGGACGGTTACTGGGACAATTACTGGCTCAAGGCGCCGATCCATTTCGGCAACATCAATTACAGGCCGACGCCCGACATCCTGTTCTCGCTGCTCTACGCCTCCAGTGCTCCCTGGAACGAGAGCCAGTATAAATCGGAAAAATTCGACAAGATGCTGATCGAGGCGCGCGGTTCGCTTGACCAGGAGAAGCGCAAGGCGATTTACCACGAGATGCAGGTCATGGTCGCCGAGGAGGCCGGTACCATCATTCCGGCCTACCTGACTGGTATCGACGCCATCACAGACAAGCTCAAAGGCATGGAAACCAACCCGCTAGGCGGTATGATGGGTTATCGCATGGCCGAGCATGTCTGGTTTGAGGCCTGATTGGGCAACTGGCCTAGGGGGCTGCAGCTTCGATGCTGCGGCCCCGGACAGTATGGTTTGAAACCTATCTTGAAAGCCGAAAGGGAGCGCGCGTGAACAACCGGGTCCTATCCCTTGCGCTGAGTAGATTGCTCATCGCCTTCATCACCCTGATGATTGTCTCCTTCGCCGTGTTCTTCGCGACAACGCTCCTGCCGGGCGATACCGCGTCGATTCTGCTCGGCCAAGCCGCCACGCCGGAAGCCGTCGAGGGTCTGCGTAAGGCCATGCATCTCGACGAGCCGGCAATCCTCCGTTTCCTGCGCTGGATCGTCGGTCTCGTGCAGGGCGACCTTGGTACCTCCTATGCAAACGAGATGCCTGTCGCCGATTTGATCGGCGGGCGCTTCGTCAACACACTGAAGCTCGCGGGCGTCACCGCGCTCTTCTCCGTGCCGATCGCGCTGACGCTCGGCATAACAGCGGCGATGCTGCGCGGCTCGCTCTATGACCGCGCCGTTACCGTGCTAACCATCGGCGTGATCTCGGTGCCGGAATTCATGATAGCGACCTCCGCAGTGCTGGTCTTCGCCGTCTATCTGAAGTGGCTGCCGGCGCTCTCGGTTGCCAATGAAGTCACCTCATTCGCCGATCTCCTGCGCATCTATGCAATGCCGGTCATAACGCTGACCTTCGGTGTCTCGGCTCAGATGATCCGCATGACACGGGCAGCAGTGATCGAGACGCTCAACACGCCCTATGTCGAGATGGCGTTGCTCAAGGGCGCCTCGCGACCGCGCATGGTTTTTCGCCACGCGCTGCCCAACGCTCTGGGCCCGATTGTCAATGCGGTTGCGCTTTCGCTCTCATACCTGCTCGGCGGCGTTATTATTGTCGAGACGATCTTCAACTATCCCGGTGTTGCCAAGCTGATGGTTGATGCCGTAGCGACCCGCGACCTGCCGCTCATCCAAAGTTGCGCGATGATCTTCTGTCTCGGCTACCTGCTGCTGACCACCACGGCCGACCTCATCGCCATCCTTTCCAATCCGAGGCTTCGATGACAATGACCACTTCGAGCACATCGACCAGCGCTATCCGGAAGTCCGGAAGCCGGCTTGGCTATCGTTTCAACCTCGTCGGCGTTATCGGCTTTTCGATCATCATCGCCTGGGCGCTCGTCGCGGTCGTCGCGCCGATGATCATCCCCTATCCTGTCGGCGAGATCGTCGATCTCGACTACTTCGGCCCGATGAGCCATGACTTCTGGCTCGGCTCCGACTATCTCGGTCGCGACATGCTCTCGCGAATCCTGATGGGCGCCCGCTACACGGTCGGCATCTCGCTTGCCGCGGTGACGATCGCTTGCTTCTCCGGCGTGGTGCTCGGCATGATCGCCGCGGTCGCCGGCGGCTGGCTCGACACAGTCTTGAGCCGCTTTCTCGACGCGCTCAACTCGATCCCGAGCAAGCTCTTCGGCCTCGTCGTCGTCGCCGCCGTCGGTTCCTCCATTCCGGTGCTGATCCTGACGTTGTCTGTAATCTACATCCCCGGCGCCTATCGCTTCGCCCGGGCCCTCGCCGTCAACATCAATGCGATGGATTTCATCACCGTCGCCCGGATCCGCGGCGAAAGCACCTGGTATCTGATCCGCTCCGAGATCCTGCCTAACATTGTCGGGCCGGTGCTTGCCGATCTCGGCCTCCGCTTCGTCTTCATCGTCCTGCTGCTCTCTGGTCTCTCCTTCCTCGGCCTTGGCGTCCAGCCGCCCTATGCCGACTGGGGCGCTCTCGTCCGGGAGAACATCGGGGGCCTTCCCTTCGGCGCGCCGGCGGTCATGTTCCCGTCGCTCGCCATCGCCACCCTGACGATCAGCGTCAACCTCCTCATCGACAACCTGCCGCAGAAGATCCGTGATCGGAGTGAATGATGGCTAATCTCGTGGAAATCCGTGACCTGAAGGTCGAAGCGACCACCGATTCCGGGCGCAAGGTCGAGATCATCAAGGGCGTCAGCATCGACATCGCCGACGGTGAGATCGTCGCGCTGATCGGCGAAAGCGGCTCGGGCAAGACGACGATCGCGCTGACGCTGATGGGCTACGCCCGTCCCGGCTGTCGCATTTCCGGCGGCAGCGTTTCCGTCGCCGGCAAGGACATGGTCCGGCTCAGCGAAACGGAGCGCGCCCGCATCCGCGGTACCGAGGTTGCCTATGTGCCGCAATCGGCCGCCGCCGCCTTCAACCCGGCCGCTACGATCATGGACCAGGTAATCGAGATCACCCGCATCCATCAGTTGATGTCGCCCGACGAGGCGCGTGCCAAGGCCGTCGCGCTCTTCCGTTCCCTGTCGCTGCCGGAGCCGGAGACGATCGGGAGCCGCTATCCGCATCAAGTTTCCGGCGGACAGTTGCAACGCCTTTCCGCCGCCATGGCGCTGATCGGCGACCCGAAGCTGGTGATCTTCGACGAGCCGACCACTGCGCTCGACGTAACGACCCAGATCGAAGTGCTGCGCGCCTTCAAGTCGGTCATGAAGGCCGGCGGCATTGCCGGCGTCTATGTCTCGCACGACCTTGCCGTCGTCGCCCAGATAGCTGATCGCATCGTCGTCTTAAAGGGCGGCGAAGTGCAGGAGGTCGGCACAACGCAAGAGATCCTCAGCGACGCCAAGCACCCCTATACGCGCGAGTTGCTCGACGCCTTCGAACCTCAGCCGCGCGCCGCCCCCGGTCCCGCCGCATCTACCCCGGCCCCGCTTTTGCAGATCGACACGCTGGTCGCGGGCTACGGGCCGCGACAGGCGGACGGATTGCCGCTTGTGCGCGCCGTCAAGCAGGTCTCGCTGAAGGTCGAGAAGGGCCGCAATCTCGGCATCATCGGCGAATCCGGCTGCGGCAAGTCGACCCTTGCCCGTGCGATTGCCGGCATCCTGCCCGCGGTCTCGGGCAGCATCCAGTTCGAGGGGCGCGAACTTGGCCGCAGCGCCCGCGAGCGCTCACGCGAACAGCTGCGCGAGATGCAGATCGTCTTCCAATATGCCGACACCGCACTCAACCCAGCAAAGTCAGTCGAGGATATCCTCGACCGGCCGCTCGCCTTCTACCACGGCATGGGTCGCAGCGCCCGCAGCGCCCGCATCGATGAACTGCTCGACATGGTGCGTCTGCCGCGCAACCTGCGCCATCGCCGCCCCTCCGAGCTTTCCGGCGGCCAGAAGCAGCGCGTCAATTTCGCCCGGGCGCTCGCCGCCGAGCCGAAGCTGATCCTTTGCGACGAAATCACCTCCGCCCTCGATACGGTCGTCGCTGCCGCGGTCATCGACCTGCTCAAGGAACTGCAGCGCGAGCTCGGCCTCTCCTACGTCTTCATCAGCCACGACCTTTCGACGGTGCAGGCGATCTGCGACGAGGTGGTCGTCATGTATGCGGGCGAGAAGGTCGAGCAGCTCGCCTCGGCCGAGCTCGCGACCGGCGCGAAGCACCCCTATTCCAAGCTGCTCTTCGCCTCCGTGCCGAAACTCGACACCGGCTGGCTCGACGGTCTCGATCGGCGGCCGGAGCTGGCGCGGGCGCTCAGCAAGGCGGGGTAAAAAAATATCTGGTGGCAATGCGATTGGCCTGATCCGCCTGCGCGCACGGCGGGCGGACGAGCCGCGGCTGCCAGTCCCGCCTTGACGAGGGCTGCCGCTGCCATGCCTGGTAAGCCGCGGGTTCCGGTCCCCTCTCCCCGTCAAAACGGGAGAGGGTTAGAGTCAGGGGCGAACACATGGATCGAGAGGCGCCACCTATACCTGAAACAGGCTGGTCAGCGGCATGTGCGATTTGACGATCGGCGACTTCAAGACGACATAGCTGAAATACTTGTCGATGCCGACATCCATGTCGATCAGCCGTTCCATGATCGTCTGGTATTCGACGATCCCGCCGGTGACGAACTTCAGGAGGTAGTCGTAACCGCCGGACACTAGGTGACACTCCACGACGGAGTCGACCTTCTCGACGGCGGCGAGAAAGCGGGCGAAGTCGATCTGGCGATGATTCTTCAGCGTCACCTCGGTGAAGACCGTCAGGGTCTGGCCGAGCTTGGCGATATTGATTTGCGCCGAATAGCCGACGATATAGCCTTCCGCCTGCAGCTTCTTCACCCGCATCAGGCAGGGGCTGGGCGAGAGATTGACGAGTTCGGCGAGCTCGACATTGGTGATGCGGCCGTTCTTCTGCAGTTCGTAGAGGATCTTGATGTCGATCCGGTCGAGTTTCATCGGCGCTCTCCAATTGGCCCGGGGGCCGCAATACGACTCGGACTGTCCAGCATCTTATGCGGCGTGTACTGACTGACAAGCTGAAAAGGCCTACCCTGCCCTGATAAGTTTAGGCAATCTCCGCTAGAATAAGCATTGGCCCTGGGTCGAGCGAACGGAAGAATATGCTGTGAAGCGCCGATGTGCGGCAGTCTTGCAATCGCCGAAGCGCTAGAATGCCGTTCGGTTCGACCGGAGACCGCTGATGCCTGCCCCGCTTCTTCATATCGAAACCACGCCAGCGCTGCCGGCGAGCGCCGACGCCGTCGTCATTGGCGGCGGCATCGTCGGGGTTTTTGCCGCCTATCATCTGGCACGGCGCGGCCTCAAGGTCGCGCTCCTGGAAAAAGGCCTGGTCGGCGCCGAGCAATCCAGCCGCAATTGGGGCTGGTGCCGGCAGCAGAACCGGGACGCGCGCGAGTTGCCGATGGCGACCAAGAGCCTGTCGCTCTGGGAGAGCTTCGCCGCGGAAACCGGCGAAGACACCGGCTTTCGCCGCTGCGGCCTGCTCTATCTCAGCAATGACGAAAGCGAGCTTGCCGGCTGGGCACGCTGGGGCGACTTTGCCCGCGGCGTCGGAGTGACGACCCACATGCTCGATCAAACGCAGGCGAGTGAAAAGGGTGCGGCGACCGGCCGCCGCTGGAAGGGAGGCGTCTTTTCGCCGAGCGACGGCACCGCCGATCCCTCGCGCGCCGCGCCGGTTGTCGCCCGCGCGGTCATGAAGCTCGGCGGAACCCTGCACCAGATGTGCGCTGCCCGCGGCATCGAGCTCGAGGGCGGACGCGTCAGCGGCGTCGTCACCGAAGCCGGCACGATCCGCACGCCGATTGTTGTGCTTTCCGGCGGCGCCTGGGCTTCCTCCTTCTGCCGTCAACTCGGCATCCGCTTTCCGCAGGCCTCGATCCGCGCCTCGATCCTCTCCGTGGCGCCCGGTGCCGAGGACCTGCCGCCAGCCCTGCACACCGCCGCAGTCTCGGCGACGCGCCGTAGCGACGGCGGCTATACGCTGGCGATCAGCGGCCGCGCCCGGGTCGATCCGACCCCGCAGCAGATGCGCTTTGCCCGGCATTTCGTACCGATGTTCGCGCGACGCTGGCGCAGCCTCGCGCCCGGCGGCATCGAAGGCTGGAAATCCGGTCATGAGACGCTGTCGCGCTGGCGGCTCGACCGGCCGACGCCGATGGAGTTCAACCGCATCCTCGATCCTCGCCCGGATCAGGCGCAGATCCGGTTGACTTTGAAGCGGGCCCGGGCGCTCCTGCCGGCGCTCGAGAAGCGGCCGGTCAGCGCCGCCTGGGCCGGCTATATCGACAGCACCCCGGACGGGGTCCCGGCAATCGGCGAGATCGGCTCGCTCCCCGGCCTGGTGCTCGCCGCCGGCTTCAGCGGCCACGGCTTCGGCATCGGACCCGGCGCGGGCCACCTTGTCGCGGATATCGTGACGGGTGAGCCGCCGATCGTCGACCCGAAACCTTATCGACCCGACCGGCTGAACGGCTTGGCCTGGGGCAAGGTCGCCGATTTTTGACACGATTTTTGATGCGGGCAATGTGGGAACGCGGCTGTACAGGCCAGCGGCCCGCGAACGGGCGCGGGTGAAAGTGGAGTTTGCGGCCGGGTCGCGCACACTTCGCCGCTCCCGCGTCCCTTGCTCGAAGATGCAAGAGGCGCCGTAGCGGCGAAGTGCCTCCCCCGCTTTGGATCGCCAGTACCTTTGAGACGTTCACCAGGCGACGTTGCAGCGGACAAGCCGCAACACAACACACCCTCTCCGGCCGGCGTCGTCGACCGCCATTCAAAGCCGTCGTGGCAAACGTCGCCTGCCTTAGCCGAAGAAAATCTGGCGCAAGCGGGCAAACAGGCCTGGCTGGTTTTCGACAAGCATCGCGCGAATGTGACGTGCCGCCGTCGACGCACTGACCGTGGCGCCGAAATGGCAATAGCAGATGACCTTGTGCAATTGCTCGTCACTCAGTTCGAAGAACCGCTTCGCCTCGCCGTAGCTGTCATTGTCCAGGCCGGCAGTCCGCAGGACCGGGTCCTCGAATGCAACGGAGATCGGCGTGCCGTCGCCGCGCATCGTGGCGCGCACATGCGCCGGCTGATACTCGGTCTCGTGCAACGTCGAAAGCCGTCTGTGCGGGCTGCGTTCCAGGAGTTCCGCCCAGCGCTCCAGACGCTCGCTACGCGACAGGGTCCGGCGCGGAAGGTCCTGTTTGACCTCGGCGACACTTTGCAGGTCTTCGATTGCATGGTGCTTCATTGTGACCTCCTAATCAGACTTAGTTGGTCCCCCATTCCACCTCATACGCCTAATAAACGTGACTCCAACCGGCCGCGAAGTCCAATCACGAAAATGCCCCGCGAACACTTAACCAGCAAAAATTGAGGGATTTCGCGCGGACCCGCGCCTGACGCCGCCCTCTCACGCGTGACGAGCCCGCGCCCGGGGATGCCCGGAGGCGCCAGTTCGTTTCCCGCGACCGTCTCAATCCTCGCGGAATGCGTGCCGCATCTGGTCGGTGAGCGGCTTCGCCAGATAGGAAATCACCGTGCGATCGGCGATCTTGATGAACACCTCGGCCGGCATGCCCGGATAGAGGGAGAGGCCCTTGAGCTTGGCAAGGCTCTCCGGCTTCGGGCGAATGCGCAGCGGATAGTAGGTGGCGCCGGTCCGCTCGTCGCTGACCATGTCCGGGGCGACGGTCACCACCTCGGCCTCGACCTCCGGCGTCGTGCGCTGGTTGAAGGCGCTGAAGCGGATCTCGACGGGCTGGCCGACACGGATCTGATCGATGTCGTGGGTTGCCACCCGCGCCTCTACGGTGAGTTCGTCGGCCTCCGGCACCACGAGCATCAGCGTCTCGCCGGGATTGACAACGCCGTTCACGGTATGGACGGCCAGCTGATAGACGCGGCCCGGTAGCGGCGCGGTGATGTCGAGCCGCCGCAACTGGTCGGTCGCTGCCGTGCGCCGCTCCTCATATTCGGCGATCTTCGCCTCGACATCGGTCAGCTCCTTGGAGATCTCCGTGCGCCGGTCCTCGTCCAGTTGCAGCACCTGAAGGTCGATCTCGCTGGATTTGCCGCGTGCCTGAGCACGCGAGGCGATATACCGTCCGCGGTCGCCCTCGAGCTCCGCCCGCTGGCGTTTCAGCGTCGTCACCCGTTGCATCGGCACCAGGCCCCGGCCATAGAGCGAGTCGACGCCGGTCAGTTCCTCCGCGATCAGCGTCAAGGCGTCCTCGATCGCCTTCAGCTGCACGGTCAGGCCGTCGATCTCGTCGGCCAATTGTGCCTTGCGCGACTGCAGCTGCCCCTTCATGCCGAGCAGCGCCGTGCGGCGGCTGGCGAAGAGCTTCTGCTCGCCATCGACGAGTTTTGCCGCCGCCGCGCTGGAGACGAAGTTCGCGAGGTCCTTGTCGATCTCGAACGACTCGGCGCCGATCCGCTCGGCCAGCAGGCGGGCGCGGCGCGCATAAAGCTGCGCCAGCGTGCTTTCGACGATCGCAAGGTTCGCACGCACCGTGGTGCCGTCGAGCCGGATCAGCACCTGGCCGGCCTCAACGCGGTCGCCTTCCTTGACCTTGAGTTCGCCGACGATGCCACCGGTCAGATGCTGGACCTTCTTGACATTGTCGTCCACGACCACGACGCCGCCGGCGACGATCGCGCTCGACAGCTCCGTCGTCGCCGCCCAGCCGCCGACGCCGGCCACGAGGGCAAGCGCGAGGACCGAGACCCCGATCATATGGCGAGAAAGCGACCGGCGCGCATTGGGCGCCCGTTGCGTGCTTCCGCTCATTGCTTTGCCTCCTGGCCTTCCGCGACGATCTTCAGCGGTGACGCACGTTCCGTCTGCTGCCCCCTCAACACTTTGCCGAGCACTTCCTCCTTCGGGCCGAAGGCCTGCTGCCGCCCCTCGTTCATCATCAGGACGAGGTCGGTGCTCGCAAGCGCGCTCGGCCGGTGGGCAATTACCACGACGATGCCGCCGCGCCGGCGCACATTCATGATCGCCTCGCTCAGCGCCTGCTCGCCATCCGCATCGAGGTTCGAATTCGGCTCGTCGAGGACCACCAGGAAGGGATCGCCATAGAGCGCCCGGGCGAGCGCGATGCGCTGGCGCTGGCCGGCCGAGAGCGCCGTGCCGCCCTCGCCGATCTCAGTATCGAAGCCGTTCGGAAGACGGAGGATCAGCTCATGGACGCGCGCCGCCTTGGCAGCCGCCACAATGGCCTCGGAGGTCGCATCCGCGGCGAAGCGGCAGATGTTCTGCGCCACGGTTCCGGCGAAAAGCTCCACGTCCTGCGGCAGGTAGCCGATATGCCGTCCGAGCGCGTCGCCGTCCCATTGGTCGAGTGCCGCCCCATCCAGCCGCACCGAGCCGCGATAGGCCGGCCAGACGCCGATAAGGGCGCGCGCGAAGGACGACTTTCCCGATCCGCTCGGGCCGATGACGCCAAGAGCGCTGCCGGCCCGCACGGTGAAATTGATATCGGTGAAAATCAGCCGCTGCGCCGCCGGCGGCCCGCTCGCCAGCGCCTCGACGCTCAGACGCTCGTGCGGCTTCGGCAGCGCCAGCGGGGTTTCGGCCTCCGGCAAGGCCTTCAACAGGTCCTTCAGGCGCTGCCAGCTCTGCCGCGCCTGAACGAGGCCGCGCCAGTTGCCGATGGCGAGCTCGACCGGGGCGAGCGCCCGGGCGGTGAGGATCGAGCCGGCGATGATGATGCCGGGCGAAGCCTGGCCCTCGATCACCAGCACCGCGCCCGCAGCCAGCACGCCCGACTGCAGCGCCATGCGGAAGACCTTGGAGAGCGCCCCATAGCCGTTGCCGATATCGGATGCGCGGCGGTTTTCCTCCCGGTATTCGGCGTTGCGGCGTTCCCAGAGCTCGGCAAGCCGGCCGGTCATGCCCATCGCCTGGACGACCTCGGCATTGCGCTGCGAGGCCTGGGCAAAGGCGCTGCGAAGGCCGCCCGCCTCGGATGCCTTCTTGGCAGGCGCTTGCGTGCCGCGATTGGTGAGATAGGTGAGAAGCGTCAGGATCAGCCCGCCGCCGATCGCCACGAAGCCGATGACCGGATGGAACAGGAAGCAGATGGCGACATAGAAGGGCAGCCAGGGAAGATCGAACAGCGCCGCCGGCCCCGCGCCCGAGAGGAACGAGCGAACCTGATCGAAGTCGCGCAGCGCCTGCAGCCCGTCTCCCTGCATCTTCAGCTTCAACGGTGCCTTCACCACCGCCCGATAGATGCGGCCGCTCAAGCTCTCGTCGAGCGCGCCGGCAATGCGCACCAGCATCCGCCCGCGGATCAGTTCGAAGGCGCCCTGGAAGGCATAGAGAAGCAGGGCGAGCAGACAGAGCGCAATCAGCGAGGGAATGCTGCGACTGGGCAGAACCCGGTCATAGACCTCGAGCATGAAGAACGAGCCGGTGAGATAGAGGATATTGACGAGCGCACTGGCAATGCCGACGCCGACAAAGGCGGATCGGCACTCTCGCAAGGCGGAGGCGGGGTCGACATTCCTGCCGCTCGATACTGTCAAAGGTTCAGGCACCGGCGAATCTCTCCAGGTCGGCATGGTCCGGCCGCCAAGGCGGCCTTTTGTTGAGGTCCAGGCGCGGACGCGCCGAGAACGAGTGTGTTCGGTCAGCTTGTTGCTCCGCACCTTAAATCACGTTGGCCTAATTTTTCAAAGTCCGCATGCAGAAGTTGTTACCGGGGTGACAGGGATTATACGGTCGGTTGTCGGTTGCCGATGCGGCGGCAGGCCGCGCCATTGCCCGCCCTCGGCGATGCGAACACGCCTCCGCTACTGTCTTGCAAATTCGGCAGGATAGTGTTGCGAACCAGAAAGGAGAGCTTTATGTGCAGGGCGACGCGACTTGATCTCGGTGGAGAGTGGTGAGCAGAAAGGCTGCCCCTGAAATTTCCGGTGGCGCTTCTGTGAAGCGGCTGGCGACTTTTGCCGTCCATGTGACCGAGTGGAAGAGACCCTTTCTGGAGCGCTCGTTTCCCGACCGGCGCTTTCATTTTCTGCCAAAGAACCTGTCCGACTCGGATTTCGACCGGACTTGGAAGCCTCGCATTCTCCTGGAGGGGCCATGCGAGGTCTTCGTCTGGGGCGCCGCCTTGCCGCCGGCGCTGGCCGAAATCGCGACAAAGCAGAACATCCCTGTTTGCTTCGTCGAGGACGGCTTCCTTCGGTCAGTGCGGCCGAGCGCCAGCCGTACGCCTCCCCTGTCGCTAGCGCTCGACAGCAGGGCACCCTATTTCGATTGCCACAGGCCGTCCGATCTCGAAGTGCTGCTTTCGACCTATGACTTCGAGGCGGATGCGGCGCTGATGGAGCGGGCGCGCGCCGGCGCCGCGCTGCTCCTGGGGAGCGGCATCAGCAAATACAATGGCGGGCTGCAGCGGACGGCGGAAGAGATTTATGGACCAAAGACGCGCAAGCGCGTGCTGGTCGTCGGCCAGGTTGAGGACGATGCTTCGATCCGCTACGGCTGCCCAAGCCCGATGACCAACAACGACCTGGTGCGGCTTGCCGCGTCGGAGCAGCCGGAGGCCCAGATCCTCTACAAGCCGCATCCGGACGTATTGAGCCGCGTTCGTCCGGCCCGATCCGATCCCGCCGAAGTCGCGCATCTCTGCGAAGTGGTCACCGAGAGCTTGCCGCTGGCCGAAGCGCTGCGGACGGTCGATCATGTCTATACGATCACCTCGCTGGCCGGTTTCGAAGCGCTCATGCGCGGAATCGAAGTGACGACGGCCGGTTCGCCCTTCTATGCCGGCTGGGGGCTGACGGACGACAGGCAATCCAATCCGCGCCGCGGCAGGAAGCTTTCGCTGGAGGCCCTTTTCGCCGGCGCCTATCTCCTCTATCCTCGCTACTTCGAACCCGTCACCGGAGATGAGACATCATTCGAAGCGACCGTCGCCGCGATCAAGCGGCAACTCGACGAACCCGATCTCAGACAGCCTTCCCGCCCGGCCTGGCGGCCGTGGGGCCCCTATGGCGTGCTCGGCTGGCGCCATCTGCTCATCGCGATCATGGCGCCGGCGATCCGCCATGCCGGCAACGACCGCGACGCCGAAGATTTCCAGGCCGACCCCATCGGCTTCTTCCGCAGCCTCTCCGACCGGCGGCTGCGGCTGATCGGCCGCATTCTCTATCCCTTCGGGTGAAGCCGTGAGCTATCTCTCCACCCATATCCGCGTCGTCGGCGCCCTCCTCGTGCGGGAGATGGCGACGCGGTTCGGCTCCAAGCCCGGCGGCTATATCTGGGCGCTGCTCGACCCGGCGGCCCATATCCTGCTGATGACGATGATCTTCCGGGCGATCGCCCGGGCGCCCGCGCTCGGCACCAGCTTCGCGCTGTTCTTCGCCACCGGCTACATCGCCTTTCAGTTCTATCAGGCGATGACCAGCTATTTGAATAGCGCGGTGCGGGCCAACAGGGCGCTGCTCAGCTACCCCAATGTGGCGCCGATCGACACCGTCGTCGCCCGTTTCGTCCTGCAGGTCGGCACCACCTCGCTCGTCGCGTTCATCGTGCTCGGAACGATCGTCGCGACCATGCGGGTGGAAACCGAACTGCATTGGCCAACGATTTTGGAGGCCATCGCTATGGCCTGCCTCTTCGGCCTCGGCATCGCGATGATCAATTGCGTGCTCTTTCTAAAGTACCCGCTCTACGAACAGGTCTTCGGAATCGTCAATCGGCCGCTTTTTCTGATCTCCGGCGTGTTCTTCCTGCCGGATTCGATTCCAGCGCCATACCGCGACCTTGTGCTTATCAATCCACTTGTTCACATCGTCATGGGCTTCAGAAAGGGCTTTTACCCGGAGTATCGCGCAATCGGCCTTGATATGAATTACCTTTACGGAATCGCATTTCTGACATTGTGTGCCGGAATGCTGGTCTTCACTCTCTCCCGAAAAACGCTGAGAAACGAATGATCCGGTTCGAGCAGGCGACGAAATATGCCCGCACCAAAGGCATCAAGAAGCCGATCATTGAGGATGCCTCGCTTACCCTCAACCGGGGAAAAAGCGTCGGCCTGCTCGGCCGCAACGGCGCCGGCAAGTCGACGCTGCTCCGCCTCATCGCCGGCGCGATCCGGCTCGACAAGGGTCGAATCATCCGCCGCGGCAAGATCTCCTGGCCGCTTGGCTTCCAGGGAAGCTTTCAAACCTCGCTTACCGGCGAACAGAATGTGCGCTTCGTCGCTCGCATCTACGGCGTCGACACCGAAGAACTGATCGCCTATGTCGAGGATTTCGCCGAGCTCGGCCCCTTCTACAAGGCGCCGGTCGGCACCTATTCCTCCGGCATGAAGGCGCGGCTTGCCTTCGGCTTGAGCATGGGCATCAACTTCGATTATTATCTCGTCGACGAAATCACCGCCGTTGGTGACTCAAATTTTAAGAAGAAATGTCAGACTGTCTTCGAGACCAAGCTCCAGGATTCCGACGTGATCATGGTCTCCCACAGTTCCAAGACGATTCGCGATTATTGTGATTGCGGCGTAGTGCTGGAAAAAGGCAAGCTGACTTATTATGACGATGTCGAGGACGCGATCGGCGCACACGACAGAAACATGAGGGAAAACTAAATGGCGGCCAGCAAAGACGCGGCAGCAAACAAGCCGGGCCCTGCACAGGCTGCCGATAGGCCAGCCTCCTCCCCAGCCGCCAAAGGCGATGCGAAGAGCAAGGGTATCGCCGTGCTCGAGGGGCTGCTCGGCAGGGAGAGCGCCCCTGTCATTCCGCTTCGCGAGCGGCAAGACAGGGCCCCGCCGGAAGAACAGGCCACCTCAAGGCCTAAGTGGCTCAAGAAGTTCGCACTGCGCCATACTGTCATCGCGGGCTCGTTCCTCGGCCTCGTTGCCCTGCCGGCTACATTTGCTTCGCTTTACATGGCCTTCATCGCGGCCGACCAGTATCACAGCACGACTTCCTTCGCAGTGCGTAGCATTGAGGGCGGCGTTTCGACCGATATCCTCGGCATGTTCACCCAGGCTTCCGGCGGCAGCACCGTCTCGGACAGCTATATCCTCATGGACTACATCCTGAGCGAGCGGATGGCCGCGGATGCCGATCGCAAGTTCAAGCTCGAGGACGTCTACGCCACCCGAGGGCTCGACTATTTCTACGGCATCGGCTCCGACCTGCCGATCGAAGACAAGCTCGACTATTGGCGAGACATGGTAAACGTCAATTTCGACCACGCTTCCGGCATCATGCAGGTCACGGTCAAAGCTTTCGACGCGACACAGGCGCGGCAGATCGCGCAGTTCATCGTGGACCAGAGCGACAGCCTCGTGAACAGCCTGTCGCTTTCGGCGCGCAACGACGTGCTGAGGGCCGCCCAGGACGAGGTCTTGGCGGGTGAGGCACGTCTTGCCAAGGCACGCGCGGGGCTGCGCGACTACCGCGACAAATCGCAGGAAATCAGTCCGGAAGAGGGCGCGAAGCTCGCTGTGCAACTGATCGGCGGCTTGGAGGAAGAACTGACGAAGCTCAATGCTGACCTTGCCGCGGCTAAGAGCCAGATGAGCGAGGACACCCCGCGCATTCGCGTACTAAAAACCCGTATCGAAAGCCTGGAACAGCAGATCGCCGTTGAGCGCCAGCGGCTGGGCACAGGCGAAAAAAGGTCCGCCGCGAATGACCCTGACGCGCCTGATGTCGCCGGCCGCATCGCGGAGTTCGAGGAACTGGAGACCGAACGCGAATTTGCCGAGCGCGCCTATACGGCGGCGCTGGGGTCTCTTGAGAAAGCACGGATTGAGGCCAACAACCGACAGCGCTATTTGGCGCTGTTTATCGAGCCGACGCTTTCGGAGCTGGCGCAATATCCGAGCCGACTGCTCAACGCACTGCTGGTAACGCTCGGGCTGCTATTTGCCTGGGGGATCGGCGTGATGAGCTACTACAACATTCGGGATCGGGCATAGCATAAGCATGGACATCCGCGAGATCATAGACCAGCTTGAGAGGCTCGAAGGACCGAGCCGGAGGTTGGATGGCGAAATCGCTCAAGTGGTTGGATGGAAAAAGAAAGTGGAAACTTTCAAAGATCCGAAATCAGGTGAGGCTCGGGAACGCCTCCTTTGGTTGGTTCCGTCGAACAATGATGAAGGCATCATTCCCAGATATACACTGAATATTCATGACGCATACAGCCTCGCCCAAGAGCTTGCTCCAACATTGGAGGATGTAGCTGGGAGCGAGGGAAGGGCACTGCCATTATAAATGATGGTCCCTACTGCCAAGCCGTCTCCCCCCCGATCGCGTTGTGTATTGCCGCACTAAAAGCGATACAGAAGGAACGGCAGTGACGGCATCAGAGGCAGGGTCCCGAGGCGGCCAGTTTCTGCCTCCTTCACCTGTTCCCTAGATCACCTTTAGCTTCTTGAGCACCTTTTCCGAAGGACGGACTATCGCAGCCGGCAGCGCAGCTTCGAGTGCGTAAAGCACTCTCCACTTGAGGGTATCACGTCCCGGCTTTCGCTTTACGGGCGGCTGCGGAGGCTTCACCTTTTGCAGCTGTGCGGCGGTCATCTCTTGATGAACTTGGTACGTTTCAATGAGCGCGATCGGCGCTCCTGGAAGATGTATTAATTTATCGAACGCGCGAGGCTTAGCAGCGGCGTTTACTACCTTTGCAATACCGACTTTCAAAAATTGCTCTCGGCTCGCGAACTCCTCGGCATAAAGGGAATTTGCGTCCCTTTTCTTGAAGGCTTGAGCAACTGCTCTCACAAGCTGCCCGTCCTCGAAGGCCGCCTGATCCGTATATGTGTAACGAAACAACTGAAACGCTAGCATCCGATAACGGTAGTCGTCCCGTAGAACAGGAATGTCCTCGATGTTGCGCAACGACCCAATGTCATGGCACGGTACGAACGGCCCCACGCGACTTTCCGGCGCAACACATACCGCGGGCTTTCCAAAAATGAGCGAAGCCTGGATCCCGACCGTAGATGTTTGCACCACAGCGGCGTCTACGATCGACAGAAGATTCTGGGATATACCTTCTACCGCCATCCACTTCGGGTAGACTAAGAGATTCGGATAGTTTTCGCGAAGATAATTGAAGGCTGACTTTTCGATAACTGGGTATTGCGGATGCTCGGTTACGACAGCCCCAACATCGCGTGGAATGGTTTCGAGCACATCCAGAAGGAAATCCAGCTGTGATGAATAAGGAGTGTAGGTATCCAGCGCTGACACGCCTTCTTTCTGAAGTGCAACTAGGACGTTCTTGCTTCTAAGACGGCCAAGCGAAAGCTCAGACAGTTGCCGGCGCTTCAGCTTGTGCGACATGTCCTTGGCAAACCTGCGAGCCGCTTCGATCTCCGGGTGTGTAATGCCCTCAAGAAACTGACTTGCCACTCCCGTGTGGAAAACGTCAGAACGGTCAATGCCTGTCGCATCGAGCGCCCACAGGCGAGGATACGGGGCGCGTGTGAAAGGAGATTCGACAAACGAAAAATGCATCGCCTCAGGGAAAGCAGACCGAGGCAAAATTCCCCGGTCGCAAACCGAAATGATGCAATCAAACTTGGCATCACCCACAGCTGTTTTGAAGACATCCAACGGAGCCGAGATATCCGTTTCAGATCCGCTTGCGGCAAGGAAATGATCGAGGGTAAATCGGCCCGCCGTGATATTGCTTGGGAAGTCTACGACAAATTTGTTCTCGATACGGTCGAGGAGTGACTCGTTTTGCTTGTACCAGCGCTCCATCTGGTGGGAGTTTAGGCAGATAGATACGGCATGGCCTTCATTGAGAAATGCCTTGGCCAGTTGGTGGCCGAGCCAAACCCAGTGAGCAGAATTATGGAATGCTCTGCCCTCCAAAGACGGCTTGCAGTAAATAAGTACGTTCATCATCTTGCCTTCCCCGGCACCGAAATCGCCCGAACATCACCTAGAATTTTTTCGCCCGAAAGCCTGGCCGCGACCGCATCGTCGTAACGCAGCTCGCCGCTTCCCAACTTGGACAACCGCGGCAACGTTACCTCTTTAGCCTCCCGCATCAAACCGACCCAACGACCGAGAAGGCGAGTCTTAGCGCGCTCCTGCTTAATCTCTTCAGCTTTGGCGGAGTATGCCTCTCGCAGCCTCGGGTATTTAGCGAGCTGTAACATTGCCCTCGAGAGGGATCTAGGGTCGCCTAAGCCGGGCGCCAACAAGCCATTTGCGCCGCCGCGAATAAGCTGATTCGTTCCCTCACACTTCTCAAAGCCGATCGCAGGCAATCCATGCGCCAAGCCTTCCGCCAATGAGATTGGGCTGCCTTCGAACCATGAAGGCAGCACAAAAACCTGGCTTTCTGACAAAGCATCATAAAGGCGATCATGCTCAAGACCACCATTCCACACCACTCTGTCTTTCAGGCCGAACCGGTCAACCAATTCCCTGAACTTCCGCTCCTCGTCGGCGTTATGAGCGTTTCCAACGCACAACAAGTCCCATTCCGGTATTTCGGACGCGATAGAGCTAAACGCCTCCACCAATACATCCTGCGCCTTCTGAGCAAAGTGGATACGAGCGACGTTAATAAAGCGCTTCCTTGTTACGTTCTGCCCAACAGCATCCGCTCGACGAGCCGGCGGAACAACTGGGTTCGGGATGACGTGCGTCCGATCGCGGTCTTCGAAGTCGACAGTGTCAGCATGGGAAGGGACTAAAAGGTGAATGAGATCCGCACAACTGAAAGCAGCCCTTCTCACCCGAGGGTCGCGAAAATTCGTCTCGCTGATCGATGGGGCAAAATGTTCAGATAATACGAGTGGAATGTTGAGGTCCTTCACAGCCCTTATGAAGTGCCAGAAAGCCGGGACGACATCCATAACGCAGACCACATCCGGTCGCGCGGTCTGGATAGCATGCCGCAATTCGGAACCAAACTCCGGCTGATCCCTGAAATTCAGCGGGACAACTTCCGCGCTGACCGGGAGGTCATAGACCGGCGTAACCGCAGCGGCGTCGCCGCGGTTGTGAGTATAGATGACGGTGCTCCAACTCTGCTCCTCGAAGGCCCATGCCAAGTCTGCCGCAAGACGTTCGATCCCTCCCCGGATTCTTGTCATTGCGGGGCAATACAATCCTATCTTCATGTTCAAGCGCCCTCTATTGCTTTGACAACCAATACCGCTTTGATGCAAGTGAATCGATTTCACCGGTGATACTGTTGTCATAAACAATGGAAGAAAACACTTGCCTGTCTTCAGCCGTGCCGTTCCGCAGCAGCAGGTTCACGAAAAAATATGCCAGCGCCGGCTCCAGCGCGAAGTAACGCAAGTTATTGCCAAAGCCGACGAGCATCCAGTCCAAGAAGTCCAATGCGCCCTCATGGATTTCATTCAGCGTAAGCACGCCCGCCGCACCCCATCCTGGCTGCGTTTCATATTCAACTTTTGTTTTGCCATTCTCGATTGACACACCAACCGCACTTGGACCGCTGGCACAGATCATCGCCTCAACGACGGCTGTAACGACCGGCTTGCGGACATAAGACCCTGTGGGGACCGACAAAAAGGAAGAAAACCTTCCCCGCTCCTCTGTGACCTGAAGCAACGACGGCTCCGCGAGCACATACAGAAAGTCGTAATCGCGATCAAATAGCTTCGAAAACAACTTCTGCGTTGTGCCGTGATATCCCAAATCAAAGAAGATCGCATCGTCGCGATCAATGTCTGGTCCGTACACTTGCCTCAGCCTCTGTTTCGCAGCTTCAGCTTCATCGACGACCTCTTGGCCGTGTGCCGCAACAGCACTCAGATAACTCTCTTTGTGCCGCTCTTTCGTGGACAGGCGCCTGTCGTTGAATTCCGCTAGCACGACCTTTGCCGTGGATGACCATGACATCCTGGTCTTGTACAATGCTTCAACCGGCTGATGAGGCTTGATCGGGTGTTTCAACGCAGCCGTGATAATGTCTGTGGCGGAGTCAATCTGTGCCGGGTAGAGGACCCGCCTGCTAGCAACTAGATAATTTGATTTCACGTCCAGACTAGTAAGCCTGGAGACCTCATTGAAAAACCGGATAGGCAAGAACCCGTCGCGAGCTAAAAAATGCACAATGTTAATCGGCCCGAGGCTTTTCCTCATCCGGACTTCACGCGCCACCCAGTGGGCTAAGCCGAGATTGAGGACTCCGGCAGCCATGAAGCCGATGTTGTAGGCGTCCCCACCAAAAAGAGACTTCTCGTGCAAGTCAGCTTCCGGTTCCTCAAACATCTTGTATGCAAGCGCCGCCACAATCATGCGGAACGGCGCCGGAAACTTCGACAGTCGATCAAAGCCGTTGCGCCCATACAGTGGGTGATGTTTGAGTCGATCGATGGGGTTCGGCAAATGATAGACTTGCCAACCGGCGCTCTTCGGATTCGCCACATCGTTGGTTTCATTGTCACCAATATGGCAAATGTCGTGAGGGCGTAGAGCGGGGATATGGGTGGCCAACTGAGCGAAGATTGCGGGGAAAATAGTCCCTGCGCTCTTAGTACGCTGACCAGCTGAAGAAACGAACAGCCGATGGTAGCCCACCACACCGCATTTTTCGAGGACGAGCTTTAAGTGCTCCTCATCGTAATAGGTGTCTGAAGTGATGATCACCATGGCCCTGCTCTTCACCGCAGCTTGGAAGAGTTTGAGGCCGGCCGGCCTTGGTGTCGACAGTTCCAGTTCGATCTGCCTCTCGAGGTGGTGCAGTGCCTCGCACAACCGACGATCAACCGCGTAATGCAATTCGATATATTTGTAGACTTCCGAACTCGAAACTTCCTTGTTGGTCGGCTCCTCCTGAGAGGCGAAATTTCTTATTTTCCGGATAGCGTCCCCTCGCATTGCTGCAATTGGGAGGCGCACACCAAGGTCGTCCCTCGCGCGCTTTTCCAGAAGATAAAAGATGTCTTCAGGTGAACTGATGAATCTGGCGACTAAGGTATCGAAGACATCGAACGAGACGACCTTGAATTGACCGTCTTCTAGTCGCTTTATGAACTCAAACTGGTCGATCACTTCGCTGCTGGAAAATAGCTTAGCAACCTTCGGAAACATTCCGCCGTGGTGTTTCAAGTTCAACAATCTCCATTTCGGCCACCCTCCCTAGCGCACACTGAGTATCCGAGGGGCATTTCACGGTCAATGGATGCTTCGAAATGAAGACAAATTTTGGGAGTTCGTTGTTGACCTAGCCTCGGGTCGCATTGACTCCGGAATGCATGCGGAGCATTTTTGCCGCGAAAATCGGGAGAAAGCACCGCATGTCAGTAGCATTCAACGTCAAACATCCTGCTCTCTTTAATGTTGAGAGTTTTAAAAGCCCTCAGGAGTTCTGCCTTAAGCTTTTGCAGAAATACGGCATTGCTACACCGAGGGTTGTGGTTGAAATTGGCGGTTCCGTTGGTGCTAACGCTCACCAGATGTTTCCAGATTCCGACTATGCCAATCTCGATCTCGCTGATAGCGACAAAGTCAAGACAATTGTGTGCGACGTGACAAAAGGCATTCCCCTAGAGCCAAATTCCGTTGATTTGCTCTATTCTAACGATGCCTTCGAGCACATCTCCAAACCTTGGCTTGCCGCCCAAAATATCGAAAAAATCTTAAGACCGGGTGGCGTCGTGTTCATTGGCACATTGTTTGCGTGGCGGTATCACCCCGTTCCGGGGGACTACTGGCGCTATACCCACCAGGGGTTGGTTGAGTTGTTCGATGAACTTGAGTGCCTAGAGGCCAACTTCAACGCTTTTCATCGTAGGGAGGATGCCCGCGGCCATTGGGGGTCAAAACGCGACCATGTGCCCGTCGATATGCTCGGCGGCTGGCGTGAAAATTGGAAGGTTTACTATCTGGGTCGCAAGCCGCTCGCCTAAATTTAGCGTCTGCTGCGGCTTCAAATGAACTGACAAAGATCTCATCCTATCTGAGAACTTTGGTGGACTTTGGTATGAGAACCCGACGACAGCGTGATCATCTTAAGCCCCGGTGAAAAGCTTCGTGAACAATGCAGTCCAACGCCGCGGCGCCTTCCGCGGCGTCTGATGTTTCCTGCCAAGGACATCTGACGTCCCATATCTCCGCATGAGATGGTCGCGAAGTGCGGGAGACATTTCAGCGTTCAGTTGCTTCGCTGCTATCGCCACTCGCTGTCCGCCCGCTATTGCGAGCGCCTCCCGAACAAGTGTCTCCACTTTCCGGTTCGGGTCACCAATATACCGAGCGCGCCAACCTGCATTCGGCTTCGTCTCAACCGGAAAGTCGAGCTCGTCAAAAGTCCTGATCAGACCGGAGCCATAGAAATAATGCAAGCCGTAGTCATCATGCGCGCCGAAGTCGCCGATGATCACTGTCGGAATGCCGGCATGGATCGCCTCGGCGGCCACCGTCGAGCAGACGGTCAGGCAGTGCGAGGCCCTGGAGAGCAACGTTGACGCCTTTTCGGAGGTAAGGCTCAGATTGCCGGGCCATCCTCCCTGACGCTCGGCCACCGCCTTGAGCAGCGGCTCGATCGGGTGCCAGGATCGATGCAGGGTCGCATCCTTGCCCATGGTACGCGGCTTTATTGCGATGCTGATCTCTGGAAAACGCTTTGCCAGGAGAACCAACTGTTCGGCCAGGAATTCGCGCTCGTCGTGGTAACGTGGGATCACCGCCTGCTCAAAGAAAACGACAGGCCCGGTTTCCGCCACCGGCTGCCGGTTCATGGGCTCCAGCAGCGCGCCGACGCCGAAGACCCGCGCATTGCTCGCGTCGATGCCGAAGGCACCGCACATCGCACGATAGGCCTCGGCATCCGCCTCGCAATTCAGCCAGAACAGGTCGCTGCCGGTACGCATGGAAAAGCCGTCATAGGCATGGCGCAGGACGAGGCCGGGATAGGCGGAAATGACCAGAGGCCGGCGGCTGCCAAGCTGGATCAGGTGGTGCATCAAACGGCGGGTTGAGAGGCCCTCAAGACAGGAAAGCACGATATCGTAGCCCGCAATCTCACCCGAGCCGCAGAAAGCTTCGATATCGATCCAGCGGACTTTGGACGCAAGGCCATAGCGCTGCACCTGATCTTCGCTGATCTGTTTCTTGCGGCGCGCCTGAACGAGAGCGAACTCGACAGTGCAGCCCGCGCGCTCGAAATGCGGCGCGATCAGCCCAGCGATATTGAGAAACGAATCGTATGAGGCGAGCGCCAGCACGCGCATCGGGTTAGCCAATCAGATCGTTGGAGATCAGGTAGTCGCTGAGCTCCCGGAGCGCGCCATTGCCGCCGGACTTCCGGAGCACCATAGTCGAGATCGCCTTTGCCTCCGGATGTGCGTCGGACGGAGCAAAGCTCATGCCGCAGACCTTCATGCAGTCGAGATCGTTGATGTCGTTGCCGATATAGGCGATCTCGGCCCAATCCAGCCGATGCTCTGAGCGCCACGCATCAAGCGCGGGCAGCTTGTCGCAAATGTGGTGCAGCACGTCCATCTTGAGCTTGGCCGCACGCACCTTGACGACCGGGTTCTGCTCGCGCGAAAGGATGAGCATCTTGAGCCCGCGATTCCTGAGCATTTCGATGCCCATGCCATCGCTGCGGCTGCAGCGCACCGCCTCGCTGCCATCCTGATTGACGATGACGCAATCGTCCGTATGGACACCGTCGAAATCGGTGATCAGCGCCTTGATCTTGCTGTTCGGCGACAGGCGATGCGGATCGTGCAAGCGGGCATAGGCCTCGGCGACGGTCCAGTCCTCCGCTGTATCGATTTCGATCGGCGGCATCTCGACCGGCACGAGCACGGTCTTGCCGCAGAACCTGTTCCCACGATCGAGGAACTCCGGAACGCGCATCGCATAGATCGCCCCGGTCTCCCGGTAGCGCGGCGTCATATCCTGCCGGCGCTGGCGAGGCTTCGTATGGTTGTGGGTAATGCCTGCCGCCGTTCCGTCGCCGGCGATCTCCCAGATGAAACCGTGATCCTCGATCGCGCTGAAAGCGCTGGCCGCCCCCTCCTGCAAGAGCTTCGACACGACGGCGTCAATCTGCTCCGAAGTGGTGAAGGGAGAGGTGCACTGAAGGAAGACGAGCACGTCCGGCATTTTTCCGGACATGCTCCCGATCTCCTGCAAGGCGTGAATGAGCGCGGATTCCGAGCTTGCCGTCGAACCCGAGATCTCGACTGGTCGCTGAATGCCGACCGCACCGAAACTTGCGGCCACGTGGAGGATTTCCGATGAATCGGACGAGACATAGACGCCAGAGACGTATTCGGACCCAGCGGCCGCAAGCACGGCGCGCCCGACCAGCGGCACGCCGTTCAGAGGCCTGATGTTCTTGCCGGGAAGGCCGACAGAGCCTCCCCGCGCAGGAATGACGGCAACGACCTTCATTTACGAGACTTGCCGGATCTGGGCGCCGTGTTTTTCTTCACGCCACTTGAGCTTGTCGCGCTGCACGAGCTCGACATCCAGCATTTCCTTGCCCTTGTAGGCGATCGCCTTGCTGACATTCTTCAGGTCGCGGCACAGGCGGCGCAGGCCGTCGGGCTCGAGGCTGGCGGCGTGATCGGTGCCCTTCCAGGTGCGGTCGAGCGTGAAGTGGCGTTCGACATATTCGAACTCACCCTTGCCGTAGATCTTGCGGCCGATCAGGCCGGCCGTCATGGCGGCGACGTCAGCGGCAATGCCGAGGTGATGGCCGGAGAAGCCGATCGACTTCACCTTGTCGCCGTAGCGCTCCTGCAGGCGATTGATCTCGAGCACGCAGATGTCGGGGAAGGCGACCGGATAGCCCGAGGTGCAGGCATAGAGGACGAGATCCTTGGCGCGGCCGCGATCTTCGTAGAACTTCACCAGCCGGTCCGTCTCGTCATGCGTCGTCATGCCGGTCGAGACGTGGATTTCGCCGTCGTAGTTCTTGCAGAGGAATTCCTGAAGCACATAGTGCTGGTTGGTGGCCGAGGGCAGCTTGATGAGGTTCGGCTTCAGCGCCGCGATTTCCTGGGCGGAAGTGAGATCCCACACGGAGGTCGAGTAATCGATGCCCATCGCGCGGCACTCTTCCTGCAATTCCTTGTGCTGCCCTACCGAGAACTCCAGAAATTCACGGTGTTCGCCGTAGGTCTTTCCATAGGAATTGGCTGGAACCGGATGCGGCCGGTCATATTCATCCGGCGTCAGCAATTCGCGATTGTGGCGCTTCTGGAACTTGGCGACATGCGCTCCGCAGATCTTGGCCGCGACGCGGATCAGTTCCTTAGCTGTATCCATATTGCCCATATGGTTGCAACCGATCTCGGCAATCACTTTGATTTCATTGGTTTCGGTCATAAGCAGCTTCCCTAATTGATCGACGAATGCGCCATCGACATAAAATTGATCAGCACGGCATCGCGCCTAAAACAAGGCACCCGTGTACGCACCGTGTGCCTTACGATCCGGCCGTCCTTAGACATTCCTCCCGCCAAAGGCAACCGCGCCACTTAATGGATTTAACACCCGATGAAGCATGTTCTATTGCGGCTGTTGCAGCGGTGTGACATTGCGCAGCTCGCTCAATCGGCGAACAACCGTTTCGAAATTCGTTGGATCACCCGTTTCGGGATCGAAGTAACGCGAGTGCAGCAGATAGGCAGCGGCGAAGATTTCGCGCGCCGAAAGACGCCGTGTGCGCCGAGGACTCGTTTGCCGGTCATCTGTCGCGCCCCAGCCGGCATAGAAGGGCAGGCCGATGCAAGTCACGGGGATGCCGCGCAACAGCGCCTCGAAACCCATGAGCGACGTGATGGTGTAAACATGATCGGCACCGTCGAGGGCGTCTGCAGGCGTCACATCTTCCTTCAAAATTGTGCAGATATCGGCGACGTCGGAGGGATCGGAGACACCCGCACGTGTACCATGCAGGACTTCCGGGTGCGGCTTATAGATAATCTGTGCGTCAGGGTTTTCCAACGCGGCCAGCCTGACGAGATCATTATTCGTCATCGGCGTGTCGCAGCCAAAAGCAATGGCTGCATCTGTCTCGACCTGACCTACGACCAAAACGCGTTTCCTGGTTTTTGACCCAAGAATCGACTCAATGACGACACTCTTTCCGAGATTGTACTTGCTGACACGCAGATCAAGCAGCGTCCTAGTGCACCGGTCCACTCGATCCATCAGCGCTTTGTCTGCCGCAAAATCGTGCGTCTGCAGCGTGCGCTCCAGGTCCGAAGGATTTCTCGCGTCATAATGCGTCGTGCGGCTATCGATGATCAGCGATGCGGGCGCCGCTTTGTGCGCGCCAAGCGAGACGGACCGCACGAAGCCATCCTCGACATGGTAGAACGGAATACCGAACAACTTGCAGAATTTCTTCAGGAACGGCGGGTGCTTGAAACCCCAGACGTAAACCTCTTGTCTTGGCGACAGGAGCAGCCGGAAAGGCCAGCCGCGCCGCAACATCAGCTCCGGATTGCGTGTGATCACCCGGCATTTTCTGTCCGGGAACCATTTGGGAATGTAGGATTTCCACGGCTCGAAACCGAAAAAAGTGGCTTTGCGCGCCATAGGCCTCTCCATGTTGCCCGGCCGTTATGACGGATGGAGCGTCATATGACAACGCGACTTGATGCGTTGTCGTAGTATTTGAATCGTTATAGAGAGGCTCTGTAAACTTGGCCCGTGGCGACGATATGGGAAACATAAATGCCCACGCTCATAAGGGGTTCACGCACAGTGTCCAAGCCTCCCCTCTTCCTCTTCGGCTTCAGCCGCTGGAAATCCTATATGCGCGACTGGTTCCCCGAAAATGAGGTGATCTTCGGCTGCGTAAACGCTTGGCCACTCGAATTCGATCTCTACTGGAAACGCCGAATTCTCCGCGATCCCCGCACCAAGGTGCTCGCCTGGCAGTATAAGGGGCCGCCGAAACTCAAAGAGTTCTGTGCCCGCCATGGCATCTCGTTTCACTATGTCGAGGATGGCTTTCTCCGCTCGGTGGCGCTCGGGGCGCTCAGGGTGCCGCCGCTTTCGCTGGCCTTCGATGCGCAGGACATGTACTTCAACGCCGAAAGCCCGAGCGATCTCGAAAATATCCTCAGGACCTACGATTTCGAGAACGACCAACCGTTGGTGCGAAGGGCGGAGGCGGCGCGGCAGCAACTGCTTGCACGCCGCCTCAGCAAGTACAATTCCGGCCATTCGCTCGACATCGCCGCCGTTTATGGGGAGAAAGCGCGGAAGCGGGTGCTCGTCATTGGGCAAGTCGAACGCGACGCGTCGATCGCCTATGGCTGCGCGACGAAGATGACGAACAACGATCTGGTGCGGCTAGCCCGCCAGGAGAATCCGGACGCGCAAGTGATCTACAAGCCGCATCCGGAAGTACTGAAGGGTACGGCGGAGGCGAAGTCCAATCCGGAGCTCGTGCGCAACATCGCATTGATCCTCAAGCAGGACATCAGCCTTGCCGACGCGCTCGAAACCGTTGATCACGTCTACACGATCACCTCCCTTTCAGGCTTCGAGGCTCTGCTGCGTGGAATCAGGGTGACGACCGTCGGCTGCCCCTTCTATTCCGGTTGGGGATTGACGGACGACCGCCAGCCCAACCCCCGTCGCAACCGGAAGCTTTCGATCGATGAGATCTTTGCGGCCGCCTATATTCTTTACGCGAAGTATCTCGATCCGGTCACCAAGACGCCGATCGAGATCGAGCAGGCACTCGACGTTCTTGCCAGAATGCGCGCCGAGCAGATGGTGGCCTGAACGGCCCCAGTCCTAAAGCCGCTCCTCTCTGATCTCCCGCATCGACGCCGTCAGCAGCGCCAGCCCGGCAACGAAGCAGACGAGGGCGAACTCGAGCACGTAGCCTTTGTCCAGACTGTCAGCGCGATATTCCGGATAGATTGCGCTCCGGAACCACATGATGATGTGCACCAGCGGATTGTAGAGCAGGTAATCACGGAAAGGGCTCGGCATTGTCTCGGGCAGGAAGAAGACGCCGGAGATCATGAAGATCGGGCGGTTGATGATGCCGAAGATCTGCTCGTAAAGTGCCGAGCGGGCGAACATCACGATATTGACCGTGCCAACGCCTAACCCCAGGACCGCGGCGGCGCCGGCGGCCTCGACCATGCCGGCGAAGTCCAGCGGCTGGCTGACGCCGCCGAGTTCGATGATCAGCAGGAGGATGAGGACCGACACCAGGGCATCCGTCATCAGCTGCAGGATGAAACGCGACAGGATCGCGTCGAAGGGCGAGACGACCGGATAGGAGAGCAGCGCCTTGTTCGCCTTCATCGTGCCGGCCATGAAGGAGGACATGCGCTGGTAGAAGGTGAAGGGCAGATAGCCGCTTGCGAAGAACAGCGGAAAGCTCAGGCCCAGCGCAGGCATGCGGGCGAAGGCCTGGAAGATCAAGGTCATCATCGCGACATGGGCGACCGGATCGAAGACGGCCCAGAGATAGCCGCCCGGCTTCGAGCCGTAGCGTGTCGACATTTCGCGCACGATGAGGGCGGCCGTCACTCTGATGTGCTGTTCGATGAGTTTCACTTCTGGTCCCGCGCGGATTGCCGTTCATGCGATGAGCGAGCGGTCATTTCTTCGGCCGCCGTCGGCATATTTCACAATCCGCGCTTGCTGGCAAATTTTGGGCAAGTGTCGCGCGCAGACGCGGCGCCGCTGAAACCCGTGACAAGCACGGGGACGATGCCGGCCGATCCTTGGCCCGGCCCCGGCAGCTTCGTCTCCAGAGGAATTCAACGTCGCCAACGGGCACTCGACGCCGGCTCATTGCAGCTTAGACCCCCGTCGGTGCGTTCCGCCGCGCGAGCTGCGTAATCAGACAGGAACATAGGTCAGCCTAATCACGTCCTCGCCAACCGGATCATTGGCCACAAGGCGGAGCGGCGGTCGGGGGCCGGCGAAGAATGGCGTGCCGCGGCCAAGAACGACGGGGTGGATGTAGAGGCGATACTCGTCCACAAGACCAAGGTCGGTCAGGCTTCCCGCCAGGCCCGGTCCGGCAACGGCAATCTCCCCCGGAAGCCGAGCCTTCAGCCCGCGGATCACCGTCTCGATGTCATCCGCGACCAGCGTGGCGTTGGGGCCGGCCGACTTCAGCGAGCGCGACACGACCCACTTCGGTTGGCGCCGCCACGCCGCGGCGAACGCGCGTTCCTCCGCACTCCACTCAGGACGGTCTTCGTCCCAATAGCGCATGATCTCGTACATGCGGCGACCGTACACGCTGCCGGTCAGGTCGCGCACGTGTTCTATCCAGTGGCGAAAGAGCGCGGGGCCAGGTGCAAATTCCTGGTGGTCGACGTAGCCGTCCAGCGATTGGTTCATTCCAAAGACCAGCTTCGCCATGCTCCAAAATCTCCATCCCCGGTTCTTCAGAATAGCTTGAGCCGGCGTTCCGTGTAAGTGCGGTTGCGGCACGGGCTGCGTGCGGCTTGAACGCGATGAACCTCTAAAGGGAACCCAAAGCCTGAGTTCATCGGGCAACTCTCCGGTTTTCGAAGCCTCGGCGCGGCTCGACGAAAGCAATCCTACTTTCCTCTTCCCCGAGCGCCTGGATAACCACGGATACCAAGTGCCGAGCCGCCCCCGTTCCCTCCAGGCGAGTTTCCCCGACCCGCGCTACTCGCCTGTGCTGGAAAGCAACTCGTCGAGCTGCTCCAACTGCTCCGGCAATGCGGCCGCCGAACCCTGTAGTGCTTCCTCAAGCGCCTCCTTGGACGGATAGACTTCGTGGAAATTCAGTAGTGTCCTCCCGCCTTGGGCCTCGAAGGTCACGGTCGTGATCGCGCCCTCTTCGCCCTCGTCGTTGGTCCAGACGATGCGCTCGTTCGGCACCACCAAGAGATACGTGCCATAGAAGACCATGGTGTCCGAACCGCCGGCGCCGAATTCCAGGCGATATTTGCCGCCGGTACGGACGTCCATATCGCACGATACGAGCGAAACGCCGGATAGCGATTTTGGCACCCACCAGCGCTGGAACAGCTCGGGCTGGCTCCACGCCCTGTAAACCGTGCTCGGCGGCGCGTTGAACGTCCGGGTTACGACGAGTTCGCGATCCCCTCTGCGCTCGACTGACGTGCGGTTCTGCGCACCACCTGCACTGTCAACTTGCTCAGTCATCGCTTCCCTCCTGTTTCATTTCGCTGATGATTTCATCCAAAACTTCGAAGCGGGCTTCGAAGAGCTTGCGATGCGCCTCGATCCACTCGGCCTCCGCCTTGAGGCCTCGTTTCCCAAGCTTACAGGTTCTCACCCGTCCGACCTTGTGCGTGACGACGAGCCCCGCCCGCTCGAGAACCTGGACGTGCTTCTTCATGCCGGTCAACGTCATCTGGAATTTATCCGCGAGACTGGTGATCGACGCGTCCCCTCGCCCAAGCTGATCGATGATTCCGCGGCGGGTCGCATCGGAAAGCGCCGCAAACGAGAGATCGAGGGGAGGACTTGAATACTGAACCATCTAGTTCAGTGTATAACCTGGTCGCAGGGAGCGCAAGCGTCCCGAACTTTCCATGCCGTAGACCGGTCATCCGAGGTCATGCACCGCGGCGGCGGCAGCAAAAAATCGTCTGCTGCGGGGTCAAAAGCGGCCCTTATGGCCGCTGGTGAACGAACGTAATCCGCCGGGTGCCGGCCCCAAAATCGGTCGCTCACTCAATTTCGCCGAATGACCGCAATTGACGGATACTGTTGAAAAACTCGTCGTTGCAGGCACTTGGGACGCGTGATTCAATCCTCTGAGTGATTTGGCAGGGGATCAGGCGATGATGGGAACGCAGGCGGCTCCGGCGCAGCTCTTTTACGATTTCAGTCTCGATGAGCACGTGCCAGCCGACCATCTTCTGCGCCGGATCGATCAACATCTGGACCTCGATGGCGTCCGCGCGCAGTTGAAGCCCTATTATAGCAGTACGGGTCGACCCTCGATCGATCCGGAGCTGATGATGCGCATGCTGATCATTGGCTACAGCATGGGCATCCGGTCGGAGCGCCGGCTGTGCGAGGAGGTTCATCTCAATCTCGCTTACCGTTTGTTTTGCCGGCTTGGACTGGATGGCAAGGTGCCGGACCATTCCAGCTTCTCGAAGAACCGCCATGGACGTTTCCGCCAGAGCGATATCCTGCGGCATCTCTTCGAGACGGTGGTTGAGCGCTGCCTGGCACAGGGTCTTGTCGGTGCTGAAGGCTTTGCCGTCGACGCCAGCTTGATTTCCGCGGATGCCAACAAGCAGCGCTCGGTATCTGGCGCAGAATGGAGCGCGCAAGCGGCGAAGGAGAATGCAGGCCGCTCCGTTCAGGAATATCTGGCGGTGCTTGATGACGCTGCTTTTGGTGCGGCTTCGCCGGTAACGCCGAAGTTTGTTTCCCCGTCAGACCCGGCAGCCCAGTGGACGGGTGCCCATAAAGGCCATGCCTTCTTCGCTTACGCCACCAACTATCTGATCGACACCGATCATGGCGTCATTCTTGACGTGGAAGCGACCCGTGCCATTCGACAGGCGGAAGTTGGCGCTTCACGCACCATGATCGACAGAACAGAGAACCGCTTTGGCCTGAAGCCGGGTTATCTGGTCGCCGACAGTGCCTACGGCTCCGCTGACAATCTGGCCTGGCTTGTGAAGGAAAAGGAGATCGCTCCGCACATTCCTGTGTTCGACAAGTCCAATCGGACAGACGGGACTTTCTCGCGTGCCGACTTCCATTGGGATGGCGAGGGAGATCGCTACATCTGCCCGGCGGGCAAGGAATTGGTTCAGTTCCGCCGCACCTACGCGACGCCCCGATCGGGCATCACCAGTGAAGGCACCCGGCTTTATCGGGCCAGCAAGAAGGACTGTGATGTGTGCGATCTGAAGCAGCGCTGCTGCCCGAATGCAGTTGCTCGCAAAGTCCCTCGTGATCTCAATGAGGATGCCCGTGACGTCGCCAGAGCCATTGCCGGCACGCCCGATTACGAGCGTTCACGGCATCGTCGCAAGAAGGTCGAGATGCTCTTCGCTCACCTCAAGCGCATCCTGCGGATGGCCAGGTTGAGACTGCGCGGTCCCTGTGGTGCACGCGATGAATTCCTGCTCGCAGCAACGGCACAAAACCTCAGAAGGCTGGCAAAGCTTAGGCCTTCACGCCTCCCATCCGCCGCCATCGCCGCATAATGGTCGGTTGCCTGGCGCCATCCCACCGCATCAGAGCGGGAGACACCTTGCCGACCCTTTGAAAAACCGCGTGCAGAGCGTCGCGGTTGCTCAAACTGCGAGTTTTTCAACGATATCGACGCTAAGCCGACGTACCTTGGTGGGGTGTTCGCGCATCTTTCCACACCGCATGTCTAGCTCGATTGATTGGCTTTAGCCCGCGTCGCCCATCGTGAGAGGATCGCCGTGGCAAAGATGGGCTGACTGCGATGACGACTTGCAGCGACTGTTCAGGTTACTGGAACCGATGGCTCAGGCTGGGGATCGTCGTCAAAACCCGCACGAGCCCGCAAAGCGGCAGGCACGACGACTAGATCGCCGGCCAGCAAGGCCGTGGACGAGGAATGAATTGCTGGCTCTCGTTCCGGCAATGTGTGTCAGCGCCTGGGGGCTCAACGCCTATTTCGCGATCACCGGGTGGTGCTGTTGGGCGCGGCGATCATTTCGGCAATCATCATCGTAAGGGCATGGAAAGCCATCGTCGCCATCGCGGGGTTCTCGAGCTCCGGCAGGAACGCGGTGTCCCGCACTCGCCAGCCCCACCCGGCGCGAATTCGCCCCCGCTGCTTCCGCGACACATGTCGTTACAAAAGTCCTGCCCAGCAGACACATGGTCAATACACCCGGACGTTCAAATGGCGACGCTGGCTTCGAAAACGAGCCTCGACCCAATATGCGAAAGGACGACCATATGAAAACGTCTCGGATCATCGCGGCTGCGCTGCTGATCGTTGGAAGCGGATTGGCGCTGCAGGCGGCGAAGGCGCAGCAAGGGGGAATTCAGCGTACCGATCTCGTGCAGCACGACCTCGATACGCCTGGCCGGGAGGCCGTCCAGGTGCGGGTCGATTTCGAACAGGGAGCCGTCTCCATCAAGCACTCCCATCCGGGCGAAGAGATAGCCTATGTCCTCGAGGGCTCGTTGGAATATCAGCTCGAGGGGAGAGCACCGGTCATCCTTCATGCCGGGGAAGCGTTGTTCATCCCGGCCGGAGTGGCGCATGTGGCGAAGAATGTCGGCAGCGGCAAGGCATCGGAGCTTGCGACATACGTTGTCGAGAAAGGCGCCCCGCTGGTCGTTCCGGTCAAGTGAGCGTTCGACATGAATATTGAGAACCACATGGAAGGAAGTCCCAGAATGGCCGCACAGGAAACCGCAGAGGCGTCCGGGCTGTCCCGCCGGGCTCTGCTCCTGAACGGAGCTGCGGCGGTCGCCTTTGCGGCGTTTCGCCCTGCGACGGCCCTCGCCCAAGCGGCTGCGCCGGCGACTTTGGAGGCTGATGCCATTCGCCCCTTCCGTGTGGATGTGCCGGCGGCAGCGCTCGTCGACCTCCGACGGCGCCTTGCAGCCACACGCTGGGCCGACCCTGAGACGGTCGGCGACCGCTCCCAGGGCGTTCAGCTTGCGAAGCTTCAGTCACTTGTCCGCTACTGGGAGACTCACTATGACTGGCGTAAAGCCGAAGCGAAGCTGAATGGCTTGCCACAATTTCTGACGAATATCGACGGGCTCGACATCCACTTCATCCATGTCCGCTCCCGTCATGCAGACGCATTGCCACTCATCATGACGCATGGCTGGCCGGGCTCGGTCTTCGAACTGCTGAAAGTCATCGGTCCGCTGACCGATCCGACGGCGCATGGAGGGACCGCGCAGGACGCCTTTCATCTCGTGCTTCCGTCCGTTCCCGGCTTCGGCTATTCCGAAAAACCGGAAGGCACCGGCTGGAACCCGGACCGCATCGGCCGCGCCTGGGACGTTCTCATGAGACGCCTTGGGTACCAGGACTACGTGTCACAGGGCGGCGATTGGGGTGCCATCATTTCTGATGCGATGGGCCGCCAGGCTCCTCCGGGTTTGCGCGGCATCCACGTCAACAGGATCGAGCGCTCTACCACCCTCCCGCAGGAAGTCGCCAAGGCATTGAAAAGCGGTGATCCTGCACCGGCGGATTTGAGCGCCGAGGAGCGGGCGGTGTTTGACGAGGCCAGGGAGTTCCTCGGCAAAGGCTTTGGCTATGCGGCAATCATGGGGACGCGTCCGCAAACCGTCGGCTACAGCCTCGCCGACTCACCGGTCGGATTGGCAGCGTGGATCTATGACAAGCTCGCCGATTGGGTGTTCACCCGGGGCGAACCGGAACGCGCGTTGAGCCGCGACGAAATTCTCGACAACATCACGCTCTACTGGCTGACGAACACCGGGACCTCGAGCGGCCGGATATATTGGGAGAACAGCGCGGGCACTGCCAAGTTGGTCCCTATCGCGATCCCGGCGGCGGTGACGATTTTCCCCGGAGAGGTGTACAGGCCGCCAAAGAACTGGGCGGAACGCGCTTACCGCAACCTGATTTACTACAATCGCGTCGACAGGGGCGGCCATTTCGCCGCCTGGGAAGAGCCGGACTTGTTCAGCGCCGAGTTGCGCGCCGCTTTCCGGCCGCTGCGTCAACTCTAGCTCTCCTCGGCACAGGCGCACGAACGGGTGAATACTGCTACCACGGCGTTCTCATTTTGATAAGTAATGGCAGTCGAACGGTGGAGATCGCGCCATGGAACACGTTGATCATGTCTTGGTCGTGGATGACGATCGGGAAATCCGGGAGCTCGTGTCGAGCTATCTGAAGAAGAACGGCCTGCGCGTAACCGCCGTCGCCGACGGGCGGCAGATGCGCGCGTTCCTCGAGGCCAACACGGTCGACCTCATCATCCTCGATCTCATGATGCCGGGCGACGATGGGCTCGTTTTGAGCCGCGAGCTGCGCGTCGGCAGACACAAGGCGACACCGATTGTCATGCTGACTGCCCGCTCAGACGAGATGGACCGCATCATCGGCCTGGAAATGGGCGCCGACGACTATCTTGCCAAGCCGTTCTCGGCGCGCGAGTTGCTCGCCCGCATCAAGGCGGTCCTGCGGCGCGCGCGCATGTTGCCGCCCAATCTGCAGATCTCGGAAGCCGGCCAACTGCTGCGTTTCGGTCAATGGAAGCTCGACACGACGGCAAGGCATCTCGTCGATGCGGACGGGACCGTGATTGCGCTCAGTGGAGCCGAGTATCGGCTGCTGCGCGTCTTCGTCGACCATCCGCAGCGCGTCCTCAACCGCGATCAGCTCCTCAACCTCACACAGGGACGCGATGCCGAACTCTTCGACCGTTCCATCGATCTCCTGGTCAGCCGGGTCCGCCAACGCCTTGGCGACGATGCCCGCGAGCCGACCTATATCAAGACGGTCCGCAGCGAAGGCTATGTGTTCTCGATGCCGGTCGAAATCGTGGAACCGCGCTGATGGCGACGGCCGCCTTAAAAGGAATTCGCCTATGGCCGCGCACACTCAGAACGCGACTGTTCATAATTCTCCTTGCCGGTCTCGCAATCGCTCACGCCATGTCGTTTGCGGTGCTGTTTTCCGAGCGGTATGTCGCCGCGAGGTCGGTGATGTTCAATACGCTCGAGAACGACGTCGCGACGGCGATCGCCATCCTCGACAGGCTGCCTGCCGCCGAGCGCAGCGCCTGGCTGGATCAACTTGCTCGCGGCTCCTACCGGTTCCTCCTGGGGCCAGGCATGCCCGGCAATCCAGTGCTTGAGCCGAACGACGCCGAAGTCGCCTCCAAGATCCAGGCTGCAATAGGCGCGAAATACCCGATCGAAGTTCAGTCGATTCCCGGCGCGGCCCGCCGCCTCCAGGCGCATCTTCGCTTGAGCGACGGCGAACCACTGACGATAGACGTCACCCCAAGGGGCGTCATGCCCGTAGCCGACTGGCTGCCTTACGTGCTCGTGGCACAGCTTTCCCTTTTGGTGTTGTGCAGCTGGATCGCGATGCGCCAGGCCATCCGGCCTCTCGCCAATCTGGCGAAGGCCGCCGACACGCTGGACCCGAACAGCAACACGCCGCGTCTCAGCGAAACCGGACCAACGGAAGTGGCCTACGCGGCGACCGCCTTCAATTCGATGCGGGATCGCATCGCGCAGTATCTGGAAGAGCGCGTGCAGATCCTTGCTGCGATCTCGCACGATCTACAGACGCCGATCACCCGCATGAAGCTGCGCGCCGAAATGGCCGATGAATCCGCCGAGCGGGACAAGCTGCTCCAGGACCTTGGCGAAGTCGAGCGCCTCGTCAAGGAAGGGGTTGCCTATGCGCGCAGCACCCACGGCACGGAGGAAAAGGCCTCACGCATCGATCTCGCCTCGTTCATCGAGAGCCTCGCATATGATTACCAGGATACCGGCAAGGCCGTTACCATCGGCGAATTGAGCCACGGCGCGATTGCGACCCGGTCGCACGCGCTAAGGCGAATTCTCACCAACCTGATCGACAATGCGCTCAAATTCGCCGGCAGTGCGGAAATCGAGGCTCAGCGCCAGGACCGCACCGTCTTTATAAGAGTGCTCGATCGCGGTCCCGGCATTCCGGAGGACCAGTTGGAAGCCGTCCTGAACCCTTTCTTCCGTCTGGAGCAGTCGCGCAACCGCGACACGGGGGGGACTGGCCTCGGTCTTGCGATCGCCGATCAGCTCGCGACCGCGATTGGTGCTGCGCTCACCTTGCGCAACCGCGACGGCGGAGGACTGGTGGCGGAAATCAGTCTCCGACAGTAGAATCCTCGGCCCCCGTGGCTACACACCAGGGCGGCCTCGGCCGCCCTGACATGGAATCCGTTAGTGCAGCAGCCCATTCACGCGGGCTGCGGCTCGCCCATCTGCTCTCGGACGATGTACTCGGCGTACCAGATAGGCCAACCCTCGTCACGGTGACCGAGTTGCTTCTCGTATTCGCCGTGGGCGGCCTCTGCGCGCCGGAAAGCGCTTGCCAGATCCGCGGCGGAGGCGAATGTCGTGGTGCTCGCGTCGATCCGCCCGGGCAACCGTGTGGTGACCTCCTGGAACAGCCAGCCGTTGCCATCCGGATCGCGGAACGAGGCATAGGAGCGGTAGCTACGGCGCTCGGGATCAGCCCCGCCAACCCTGTGTCGCCCGAACAGATAGGGCTCGTCTTTGCCCGCGTGCACGTCGCCCGCATGGAACACTTCGCTGATATCGACGCCGCGGCGGCGCAAATCCTCACGGGCGGCCTCTATGTCGGAAACGATCAGATACAGCCCCTGGGCGGAGCCCGGTTGCGCGTCGGTGACATTCTTTCCGAAGATGACCGAGGCGCCGGATCCGGGCGGGGTGAACTGGATCACGCGGTAGCCGTCATCCCCGGCAAAATCGGCATCGAGGCGCCAACCGAGGTTCGCGTAGAATGCCTTTGCGCGTTCGACATCCGAGACGGGGACGACGATGACCTCGAGCTTCATGTCGATCGGCCGCGTTCTTTCGCTGTTGATTGCGGTGGTCATGCTTTTCTCCTTGTGTTTGGAAGCGCCATGCGCCGGTGCGAGTTGTTCGCCGGGACCAGAATGCCGCCCTGAACGCGTGGGCGAACCGCCGGCTGCCCCCCGACCGAAACTCGTCCGATCGGGAGGTATCTTCTTCCGTGTCAGACGATGTTGATCGCGACCTCGATATTGCCGCGCGTCGCCTTGGAGTAAGGGCAGGTCTGATGGGCCCTCTCGACCAGCGCCTCTGCCGTGACCCGGTCGATGCCCGGCATGCTCACATTGAGCCGGGCCTGCAGCGAATAGGCGCCGCCGCCGTGGCGAAGATCCACTTCCGCGTCCACCGCGAGATCGGCCGGAAGCGTTATCTTCCGCTCGCTGGCCGCCTTTCCGATCGCCCCTATAAAGCAGGCCGACCAGCCGGCCGCGAAGAGCTGCTCCGGATTGGTCCCCGGCCCCGTGCTGCCGGGTGAGGAAAGCTTGATGTCCAGGCGCCCGTCAGAACTGCGGGATGCGCCATCACGGCCACCGGTGGTGTGCGTCTTGCCAGTGTAAAGTACCTTCTCGATCTCGGTCATGGTGTCCTTCCTTCGACAGAGTTGATGACGCCGAGCCAATTGGCTTGTCCGACTGTCGAGGCACACATGCCGTTCCGCACGTGTATGGAATGTTTCGTGACCGGGCGAAGAAAGTAAGCGAATGCCGGCAAGATGCGGAACGGAAACACTGCGATACAAAAGCGCTGTCAGAGGCGACGCGTAAAAGGGTGAAGCCATTCGCCCATGTCGCCCGAAGGTGCGCTACGGTTGAACGCGAGATGCATGAAGACAATACCCAAAGCGCGTCGCGCATTCGTGAATGCGGACGCGCTTTTAAAAGTCTACAGCGATCTCGGAGCGTCCAAAAGGATGCGACCGTGCTGCGGCGTTAAAAGTGATCAGAAACGATCGACGTCGAAGACGGCGTGTGCAAAGGCCTGAGGAGCTTCCTGCGGTAGGTTGTGACCGATGCCGCCTGTGATCAGCCTATGTTCATATTTGCCGGAGAATTTTTTCGCGTAAGCCGCCGGCTCGGGATGCGGAGCGCCGTTGGCATCTCCCTCCAACGTGATCGTCGGCACACCGATCGTGGGGAATTTGGCGAGTTTTTCTTCCAGGTCGTCGTATTTCGGCTCGCCGTCGGCCAGGCTGATCCGCCAGCGGTAGTTATGGATCGTGATATCGACATGATCCGGGTTGTCGAAAGCCGCCGCGCTGCGGTTGAAGGTGGCGTCGTCGAAATTCCATTTCGGCGAGGCCAGTTGCCAGATAAGTCTCGCGAATTCGTTTCGGTTTCGCTCGTAGCCGGCGCGCCCGCGGTCGGTGGCAAAGTAGAACTGGTACCACCAGGCATGCTCGGCGCCGGGCGGCAGCGGCATCTTGTTGGCTTCACGGCTGCCGATCAGGTAGCCGCTCACGGACACAAGGGCCTTGCACCGCTCCGGCCAGAGAGCGGCGATGATGTTGGCGGTCCGCGCGCCCCAATCGCATCCGCCGATGACCGCCCTTTCAATGCCAAGCGCGTCCATCAAGGCGACGATGTCGGCGGCGATTGCCGCCTGCTGACCGTTGCGCGGCGTCTCCGGTGAAAGAAAGCGCGTCGTCCCATAGCCGCGCAGATAGGGAACGATCACCCGGTAGCCGGACTCCGCCAGCAAGGGCGCCACATCGACATAGGTGTGGATGTCGTAGGGCCAGCCATGCAGAAGGATAACCACAGGCGCGTCGCTCGCGCCGAGTTCGGCGTAACCAACATTAAGAACGCCCGCATCGATCTGCTTCAGCGAGGCAAAGGACGTGTTCGTCCCTGGCGTGATCGCCCGAATGCCGGCCTCAGCCGTAGATTTTGCGGCGGCCACGCCGGTGATGTTCCATTGCGCGGCGGCAAGTGTCAACGCCGCCGCTCCGATGAACCGCCGTCTCTGCAGATTGATTTCCCCTGTCATCGCTCTTCTCCGAACTGTGTGAACTACAGTTGCGGAATGCGATTTCCATGTATCTGCGTTGTGACTTCGCGAGACCGCGATTGAAAGCTCATGTACGCACCCGCGCCTGGACACAGTGCGTTACAATTCCACTAGTGGCGGCACTATGCGGATGCGCTATCGCGCGCATTTCGCCGGATCGTCTGCGGTGGCTGCCCGAGCGTTCGAAGAAAGGCGCGGCGCATGCGATCGGGATCGGCAAAACCTGTCTCGACTGCGATCACGTCCATGGAGTGGCGGCCCTGCTCCATCAACAGCCGGGCCGCTTCGACGCGGAGGTTCTCCACTGCCTTGGCGGGCGACTGTCCCGTCTCTGCCCGAAATGCCCGGCTGAACTGGCGCGGGCTCAGCCCCGCCGCATCCGCTAGCTCTTCTACCGACAACACGCCGCGCAGATTCGCCTTGGCGTAGTCGATCGACTTCTGGATCCGGTCGGACTTCGGCTCGAGCTCAAGCAAGGCCGAAAACTGCGATTGCCCGCCGGCGCGCCGGTGATAGACGACAAGCTTGCGGGCGACGTTGCGCGCAATCTCCTGGCCATGGTCCTTCTCGATCATCGCAAGCGCAAGATCGATGCTCGCCGTCATCCCTGCCGACGTCCACACGCTTCCGTCGACGATGAAGATGCGATCGTCCTCGACCTTGACGTCCGGAAAACGCTCCTGGAGCTGGCGCGCGAAGGCCCAATGCGTGGTCGCGCGGCGTCCATCGAGCAGACCGGCTTCAGCAAGCACGAAGGCGCCGGTGCAGGGCGCCGCCACCCGGCGCGACGTTTCAAGCGCTTGACGCGCAAATGCGATCAGCTCCGGAGTCATGGGCTCGATCGTCACGCCGGCGCCGAACATCACGGTGTCAAAAGGTCTGTCGTCGAAGGCCCTCGTGAGGACACCGAAGCCGGCGGACGACTTGACCTCGCCGCCCGCCTCTGAGAGCAGCTCTATCTCATATGCCGGCTCCCCAAGCGCCGAGTTCGCCATCTCGAAGGCGGTTACCGCCGCGAAACCCATAAGCTGGAATCTTGGAAAAACGACAAAGCCGATCCTATGCATGGGCAAGTTCCTTACTGGAATTTTCCGCGATTACGATACTGGAGACAAACTGCCACTCAGTCTCGAGCGGCTTCCCGCTGAGAAATCCTGACCGGACGCAGCAATGGCGGCGAACGGCCGATAGCCACAACTGCGACTAGGCCGAGCACCAACATGAGCCCAATAACGACAAAGCCGTCGCCGAATGCGAGCGCCCAGGCCTGCCGCCGAACCGCCGAGCCAATCTCCACTACAGCCCTCACCGTGGCGCCGGCGTCACCCGCAACCTGCCCCGCAACAGCGCCGGCGAGGCCGTAAATCCGCTCGGCCTCGGCGAGTGCGTCCGAATGGTACTTCTGACGCTCAGCAACGAAGCTGGAGAGAACCCCGACGCCGAGCGTCGTTCCCGCCAGATTGCTGATATTGAATGTCAGCGACGCTGTCGGAAGGTCCGCGGGCTTCAAACTGCCGGTGCCGACGATCATGGCGGGCGTCAACAGCAACAATTGACCGGCCGAATACAGGGCAAGCCCATAGCGGAAATGTTCTCCCGCGGGCGTCGTGGTTTCGCTGCCCATGAGCATGGTTCCCAACACCAGGAGGACAACGCCGGTTCCCATCGCGATGCGCAGATCACAGAGATGCAGGAACCACCATACCAGCGGGAGAGCGAGCAATTGGGCAGCCGCGGCCCAAAGCATGAGCTCCGAGATATCGAGCGGCGCGTGGCCTTCTACGGTCGCGAGCAATTGCGGCACTAGATACGAGCTTACGGCGAAACCGGCGCGTAGCAGGAAATTCAACCCAATCGGAAGGCCAAACCTCCGTGTGAGGAGGATCCGGGGCGCCACGAGCGGCAGCGCTGACAAGCGTGACACGATAATGAAGCCCGCCCACGCGGCAGCGGACAAGCCGGCGCCCCAGACGATCATCTCGCTCGCAAACCAGAAGCGGCGCGCTCCTTGGTTGAGGACGAGCATCAGGCTCGCAAGGGCGAGCGACAACAGGACGATGGACGTCCAATCGCCCTTGAGCGCCGACCAGTTCAGGGCCTTGTGCGGAACCCAAAAGCGGGCGGCAAGAGCCAGAGCCGCGCCGATCACTGCCTGAACGGCGAAAAGCGCGCGCCAGCCGAAACTGTCGGAGACATAACCGGCAATGGCGGCCCCTGCGGTCCCGGAAAAGAGGAGGGCAAATGCGAGTATGACCACCGTATAGGCGAGACGCGGTCCGCCGGCCACCATGAAGACCGCGACGAACGCCGCCGGGCCGAACCCGCCGGCGGCAAAGCCTTGCAGTGAACGGGATGCAATCATGACGCCAAGGTCGCTCGTCATGGCACCGGCGAGCGCCGCGGCCGCAAACAAGATGGAGCTTGCGACCAAGTAGCGCCCTATGCTCAGGACTCCGATTAACAGGCCCCAGGTGACTATGCCGACGCAACTTCCCATCGTATAGGCGGTCAGTATCCAGGAGCCCTCGTCCGCGCTGGACAAGAGCCCGTTCTGGATGTCGGCGATGTTTGCCGAGGCAAATTGGGCCGACAGGTTCACCAGGAAGGCGCCGGCAAGCCCGGTCGCGAGGAACAGCAGATTTTCACGTGTCAGAGTGGGCGTGCTCATTTGAACCATCCTCGGCGGTAAAATTGTTGCCGGTGTTGGCGATTTGCTTCAGCCGGCTGCATTGAGGTAGCGAGCCGCCGGCGCCCGGAGGGAAAGGTTCGGCATGAGTTTCTGCCGCGCCGCCTCATAGAGTTCCCAATCGGCAACGATCGGTAGCGCCGGAATGGTGACGTGTTCGCCGAGATCGAAGCCGGCGAGAGCGGCATCCACCATCTCTTCGGCGGGCATGACGATCTCGCTCGGGACATGTTCCAGAGGAGTCCCCGCAGTGCCCCAGAAGTCGGTGGCCGTCGCACCCGGGAGGACCGCTTGAACGCGGATGTTCTTCTCGGAAAGTTCCTTTTGAAGCGATTGGGTAAAGGCGAGCACAAAGGCCTTGCTGCCTCCGTAGACGCCGTTCAGCAGCTCCGGCGCGATGCCGACGATCGAAGCGATGTTGATGATCGCACCCGTACCACGGGCGACAAAGCGGGGAACCGCCGCATAGGTCAGCCGCGTCAGAGCGTTGACGTTCAGCATGATCATCTCCTCCATCTTGTCGATATCGGAATCGAGCAGTGGGGCAGTCGCACCGACGCCTGCATTATTGACCAGCAAGGTAATGCTGGCATCCGTCTGAAGTACCTGCTCGAGGCGGCCGAGATCGTGCTTGTTGCCTAGATCTGCCGCAACGACCTCGATGGCACGGCCGGTCTCATCGGTCAGGCGCTTCGCGAGATCGTTGAGCCGGGACTGGTTGCGGGCGACGAGGATCAGGTCATATCCCCTGCGCGCCAAGCGATCGGCATAGATAGCTCCGATGCCGGAGGACGCGCCGGTAATCAAAGCGGTACCTTTCGAGTGCTGGGTCATGCGAGGCTCCATTGATTTAAGATTGGAGCCTCGATGGTAGGGCGAAAGCGCCATGTCTCAAATGTCGTATTTCCGTCGATTTAGGACATGATCGTTGGGATCGGCGGGTACCCTCATTTAAACGCGCCATTCAGCGCAACCGGAGTGTCGCGGCTTGACTTCGCCTGCATCGGGCCTTGCTCAGACGACGTTGCCCCGCCGACGAGCGCCGCGATCGCCGATGCCTCTCGTAGATCGGTATCCCATGCACAGGGCGCAGCCGCGAGTGCCATGATGCCAACGACCAGGACAAAAACACGCACTTGAACTCTCCTCTCTGACGACGAGTCGAACGCTCATCCGAATGTGAAAACAAAGACTTCGACGCCGGGATCAAGGAAGCGGATCTCGAATGTCCGCTCACGCACTTCTCCTGACTGGCGCACGAGCTGATAGAGGCGCGTCTCACGCACCGTTCCGTTGCCCTCCGGGTCGATGTCCGAACCGTGATCCGTCCCCGGTGCAGTTCCGTCAACGAGCACCTGGAAGCGCACCTTCCTGCCGTTCACCCCTGGGCCGAGGACGAGGTGTAGGTCGCGCGCGCTGAACCTATAGGTGACCGCTCCTCCGGCGCGATTGAGGCTCGCCTGCTCGGCGCCGACGGTCCAGTTGCCGGCAAGGCCCCACTGATTGAGGCGCGGCTTTCCGATCGTATAGTCGCGTGGCTCATCGGCCGCGACGCCCTCGTACGACGCGAAGTTCGCAGCACGGCGGTAGCCGACATAGTCTTCGCCGGACTGGAGATTGGCGAAATCGGGGGCGGCTTCGGCGCCCTTTCCCTCGGGCTTCACAAGAGTTCCTTCACCAGCGCGGCTACCCGCCGCCTCCGCCAGCAGGTCCTGGATGACGCGTTCCGACTGTGCGTAGTCACCCTCGCCGAAGTGGTGGTGCCTGACCCTTCCCTCGGCATCGATGAAGTAATGCGCGGGCCAGTAGCTGTTGGCGAAGGCGCGCCAGATCGCGAAGTCGTTGTCGACCGCGACAGGATAACCGATGTTAAAATCGCTGACTGCCCGCTTGACGTTGTCGATGCGCCGCTCGAAGGCGAATTCGGGCGCATGCACGCCGATGACCACCAGGCCCTGATCCCGGTACTTCTCCGCCCAGGCGCGAACATAGGGGATTGTCCGAATGCAGTTGATGCAGGAGTAGGTCCAGAAATCGGCGAGCACCACCTTGCCGCGAAGCTCCTCCACCGTCAGCGGCTTGGAATTCAACCACTCCACGGCGCCGTCCAGGGGTGGAAAAATGCCCTCCACCGGCAGATTGCTTCGATAGTGCCGGACCTGACCGTTCGCGGCCGGTGCGGCACGATAGCTGGCCGCCGTTTTAGGAAGTTCGCCGTGCAGGCGATCGAGGAGCGATTGCTCGATGCTCGTGGTGCCCGCAAAGGAGAGGCGCGCCAAGAGCCCCGTATCCAGGCCGAGCGCAATTGCCGCGACGCCCGCCAGCACGGCGATGCCGAGGCCGTGCCGGAGACGCTCGCCGAAACCGAGCGACCGCTTCATGGCCGCAAACACCCTTCCACCGGCGAGCAGGGCCAGCGCCAGCGAGGTGGCCGCGCCGGCGGCATAGGCCGCCAGCAAAAGCGTCGTGCCCACATTGGCGCCATGGAGGGCAGCGCCGGTCAGCACCAGCCCGAGGACCGGACCGGCGCAGGGCGCCCAGAGAAGTCCGGTCGCGACACCAAGGAGCAACGATGCTCCGACACTCGCCTTCTGTCCGGCTGCCCGATGTGAGAGGCGGTTGCCGATGGCGACCAGTGGGCGGGTGACTACGGCCCCAACCTGCGGCGAGAGCAGCATGACGCCGAAAACCGCAAGCACTGCAATTGCCGCATATCGGCCGGCCTCATTCGCCTGGACCACCCAGTCACCGCCGATGGCGGCCAGCGTCGCGACCCCCGCAAATGTCACGACCTTCCCGATGAGCATCGGGAGAATGCTCGTCGCGAATGGCCGACCGGCTCGTGAAAACACGAAAGGCAACACCGGAAGAATGCAGGGGCTGACAATGGTCAGCACACCTGCGAGATAGGAAATCGTGAAAAGGATCATCGTCGTCCCTCTGCGAGAAGACCAACGCCTTTTTTGGCGCGGGCCGCGTTGTCACGCGCTGCAGAGGATCAGCGTGAAGTATCCGGCTTGTGTCTTCTCGCTAACGGATCTGTATCAAAGTGCATGAGGCCCTTGGAGCCCTTATGGAAAGCCGGCGAGCGAGCCGCTCCGTTATTGAAGTAGCTTCAGCAGTTCCTTCGCCGCCGAGGTGGACGAAGACGGGTTCTGTCCGGTTATCAACCGACCGTCGACGACCGTGAAATCGGCCCAATCGGCAGCCTTTTCAAAGCGGCCGCCGAGACGCTTCAGTTCGTCTTCGACGAGGAACGGCACAACCTCGGTCAGTTGCACCGCCTCCTCCTCGGAATTGGTGAAGCCGGTGACGCGCTTTCCCTTGACGATGGGCTCTCCCTGATAGGTGACCTGTCGCAGGACTGCCGGGCCGTGGCAGACGGCCGCGACCGGCTTGCCGGCATGGTAGAAATTCTCGATCAGGGCAATCGAGTTCCTGTCGTCGGCAAGGTCCCACAACGGGCCGTGACCTCCCGGATAGAAGATCGCGTCGAAGCCGTCCGCACTCATGTCGGAAAGCTTGGAGGTATGCGCCAGTGCCCTCTGGCCCGCGAGGTCCGTCTTAAAGCGCTTCATCGCTTCGGTCTGGTTGCCCGGCTCGTCGCTCTTCGGGTCGATCGGCGGTTGACCACCCTTCGGTGACGCAAGCGTGACCTCCGCTCCGGCATCCGTGAATGCGTAATAGGGCGCTGCGAACTCCTCGAGCCAGAAGCCCGTCGGCTTGCCGGTGTCCCCGAGTTGGTCATGCGAGGTCAGAACCATCAGAATTTTCATCGCCATGCTCCTTCTGTTGAGGCGTGTCCAAACGCGGGTGCGCCGAGGCATGTGGGGCCTGCGCCCGATCATCCGCCGCTTCGGCTCGGCGCGATTATTTACCTGGTGCCGTTTTCGGGTGAATACTCGTTTTCTGGCAGTCACTATCCCGAAGAACGGCAGAAAAACATGGACCGTATCGATGCAATGAAAGTGTTCGTAACGGCGATAGACGAAGGCAGTCTCGCCGGTGCCGCCCGGCGGCTGAAGCGCTCGCCGACTGCGGTCAGTCGGGCGCTGAGTTTACTTGAGGCGCATGTCGGCGTCGAGCTATTGCACCGGACCACCCGTACGCTGAAACTCAGCGAAGCCGGCCAGCGCTATGCCGTGGCCTGTCGGCGGGTGCTGGTCGACCTCGAGGAGGCCGACATGCTTGCCGGCGGTGAGCGCGCGGCTCCACGCGGGAAATTGACGATTTCAGCGCCGCCGATTCTCGGGGAAGAACTGCTTCGGCCCGTACTCGACGATTTCCTCGATCTCTATCCGGCCGTTTCGGCCCAACTCCTCCTGCTCGATCGCTTCGCCAACCTGGTCGATGAAGGCATCGACCTTGCTCTGCGCATCGGGCAATTGGCGGACTCATCCCTCATCTCCACCCGGCTTGGTGGCGACGTGAGACGTGTCGTCGTCGCCTCCCCTCGCTATCTTGCCAATCACCCGCGTATCGACGAACCAGCCGATCTCGCAAAGCATCAGATCGTCGCCTTCACCAATTTTGGTCTGGACTCCTGGAGCTTTACCCCGGCGCAGGGGTCGTCTATCCCAAGAACGGTTCAATTCTCGCCGCGATGCACCGTCAACAGCGTACGCGCTGCGACCGCTTCTGCAGTTGCGGGCCACGGCGTCACCAGGCTCTATTCCTATCATGTCGCCGAATATGTGCGGGACGGTCGCCTGAAGATCGTACTGCCCGATGCCGAGCACCCGCCCCTGCCGGCGCATCTGCTCTCACCGCCTGGGCGCATGTCGGTCCCGAAGGTCCGCGCCTTCGTCGACTTCGCCGCGCCACGCCTGCGCGCCGAATTTCTGCGCCTGGCGACGGAGGCCGGTATACTCGGTTGATCATGCCGATCTTCGGTTGAGTGTCTGCCAATCTCCGGCAATTCTCCCGCAGAGTGAATGGCTCTACTTTCGACTGCACCAACGCCAAGGGCGGAGGGCGGACGCAGCAAGCGGCCGCTGCAATCGAAAAGGGACCACTGCCATGAGCACTGAACAGAAGGTCGTCATCGTCACCGGCGCGTCGCAGGGAATCGGCGCCGGATTGGTTCGCGCCTATCGCGACCGGAATTACCGCATCGTCGCCACGTCCCGGTCGGTCAAGCCGAGCGCGGACCTGAACATGCACACGGTGCCCGGCGATATCAGCGAGCCGGGGACCGCAGAGCGGGTCGTGCGGGAAGCGCTCGAGCGCTTTGGCCGCATCGATTCGCTCGTCAACAATGCCGGTGTTTTCCTTGCCAAGCCTTTCGTCGAAATGACACAGGAAGACTACGAGCACAATATCGGCGTTAATGTCGCTGGCTTCTTCCACATCACCCAGCGCGCCGCCGCGCAGATGCTGAAGCAGGGCTCGGGCCATATAGTCAGCATCACCACGAGCCTCGTTGATCAACCGATCGTCGGCGTCCCCTCTGCACTCGCCTCGCTGACCAAGGGCGGTCTGAACGCAGTGACCCGGTCGCTCGCGATGGAGTTCTCGAAAAGCGGCATTCGTGTCAACGCGGTCTCCCCGGGGATCATCAAAACACCGATGCATCCGGTCGAGACGCACTCGGCTTTTGCCGGACTGCACCCAGTCGGTCGAATGGGTGACATTCGCGACATCGTCGATGCCGTCCTCTACCTGGAGACCGCCAGCTTCGTCACCGGCGAGATCCTACACGTCGACGGCGGCCAGAACGCCGGACGCTGGTAGCCAAACGAGTGCGCCGCGCCGCAGCGGCGCGGGCGCCTGAGACCCCCAGGCAATTTCTCGCAAAAGGAGGCTGCAATGCCCATCGTCACCGTACAGGTCACCCGAGAAGGAACCACACCCGACCGCAACTCGGTCACTTCTGAGGAAAAGGCCGCGATCATCAAAGGTGTCAGCGAGGTGCTCCTCAACGTCCTGAACAAGCCGCTTGAATCGACCTACGTCGTGATCGAGGAGGTCGATCTCGACAACTGGGGCTGGGGCGGCCTCCCGACGGAGCAGTACCGTCGAATACGCGCCACGGCACGATCCTGAAGCGATCAACTGTCAGGTCCCCGCCCGCAACGATCGTCGCTGAAACCATCTCCGCAACGGAGCGAACGAACAGCCGGCCGGACCTCGTCCTGCCGACAACGAAGCCATGGCTGGAAGGAAAAGAAATGGACAAGAGATTCTACATCGGCGTTTTCGCCGCACTCTTCGCGGCCTTTGCTTTTTCGCTCAATTTCGTCGTGCCATTCATCATCGGTGACTACTCCACCTTTGATTTTGCCCTTGTCCGCCACGTCGTTTCGGCCCTGGTCGGCCTTTGCATCCTGTTTTCGGCAAGAGGGGCGTTGCGGCATCTTACGCTTCGCAACTGGCTTTCGACGACCTGGCTCGCCTTCATCGGCTATGTCGGCTATTTCCTGACGGTGACCGGATCCGCCATCTTTGCCGGTCCGGTGATTGCTCCCGCCTTTCTCGGACTGGTCCCGATCGTTCTGGCAGTCATCGGCAACCAGCGGCAGAGATCCCTGCCCTGGCGATTCCTGATGATGCCGCTCATGCTGGTGCTGATCGGCCTTGTTCTCGTCAATGGCACGGTATTTACGGCCGAAGGATTGAGCTCCGTCCGCTCGCTGTGGATCGGCATTCCGCTGGCACTCGCGGCCGTGGCCCTGTGGGTCTGGTTCGCGATTGCCAACGAAGCTGCAATCGCCGCCCGACCCGACATGCCCGCAGCCGCGTGGTCGGCGCTCACACTGGTCGGCGGAGGCGTGTTGATGCTGGTCCTTTACCCGATCGGTGCAGCGATGGACCTCTTCCAGCTTCCCAAGCTCGGTTTCGGGTGGAACGCTGCCGGCTCGCTCTATCTTTGGGGCACATCCCTCGCGCTGCTGGCCACGGTCGGCGGAGTGTGGGCGTGGAATGTCGCCTCACGGAACTTGCCCGTCGCACTGACCGCGCAATTGATCGTGGCGGAAACCGCCTTCGGCGTCATTGGCGGACTCATCGTTCATGCGCGGTGGCCAACTGCAATGGAATGCGCCGGGGTCGCCATCCTGATCGCCGGGGTTGTCCTGTCGATCCGGGCTTTCCATGTAAAGGAGCGTCGATCGGGCAAACCTCCATCGCATGACTCCTGCGTTTCACCGCGGGGCCTGCCCGCAGCGTCCTAATTAGAAACGGCTTGCCCTACGCTCGGGAACTATTGCGCCCGAGCGCGGCGGCCACGTCGCGGCCTTCGTGCCGCCAGCCATTGCCCTCAGCAATGTCTGTCGCCGGGCGTTCCCGTACAAAGCCGCCCGCCGACCCGCGCGCCGCAGCGATGCACGCATTCTGCAGCGAATCATACGCGGGGACGTTCTGCAGCTCCCGTCTCCTGGGTGTTGACAATGCGTCTCCCAAAACCGGCCGCAATTTCCGTTGCCGATAAACTACGATCATATTAATCGTAGTTAACGCGACACACAAACGATCGTCGCGGAACTGGTCTTCCTTTTGGAGACAACGAGCTGAAACGCCATAAGGAGAAATGCCGACATGAATGCACGATCCATCATCGGCGCAGCCGGCGCCGCCCTCGCCATCGTCACTGCCATGCCCGTCGCAGCGCACGATCCCGGCGATGTGGTTACCCCCCATTTCGAGCGGGCCATACCCAACATTCCCGGCAAGACGCTGACCGCGCTGATTGTCGACTATCCGCCGGGCGGTGTCTCGGCCGCGCACAGGCACGCAAAATCGTCTTTCATCTTCGCCTACGTCCTCTCGGGAGAAATCGAGTCGAAGGTGAATGACGGTCCGACGCAGACCTATCGCGCCGGCGAGAGCTGGCACGAGCCACCGGCGTCCGACCATTTCGTCAGCCGCAATGCGAGCAAGACCAAGCCCGCAAAACTACTCGCCGTATTCGTCGCCGATAGCGACGAAAGGGCCCTGACCACACCCATCGAGTAGTGGAGCGACCTTTCAAGGAGCAAGCAAATGAGCAAGCGTCTCGACTACAACCAGATCGCACCGGCCGGCGTCAAAGCCTTGGGCAACGTCTACGGCTACGTCATGCAGAGCAGCCTTCCTGCGGTGCTGGTCGATCTCGTCTATCTGCGTATCTCGCAGATCAACAACTGCGCCTACTGTCTCGACATGCACACCCGCGACCTTCTGAAGAAGGGGCAGACGATCGAGAAGATCGCACTGGTGCAGGCATGGCCGGAGGCCGGCAATCTCTTCGACGAGCGTGAGCGGGCCGCCCTCGCCTGGGCCGAAACCGTGACGCGCGTCGCCGAGACCGGCGTGCCGGACAAGGCCTACGAGGCCGCGCGTGCCTTCTTCGACGAGCGCGAACTCGTCGACCTGACGATCGCGATCGCCCTGATGAACAGCTACAACCGCATGGCGATCAGTTTCCGCAACACGCCACTGGCTGCGATCGATAAATAAGGTGGCAGTGCGATAGCGGGCGCGTGGGTCTCGCGCGTCCGCAACTTTTCCCGCGTTGGGTACGACCAGAATTCTCTGGAGCTGTTCTGAACCTGGAGCGCTACGCGAGGCCAACAGCCTAGGAGATGGCGATAATCTCGAGCTCCTGATCGCCCACACTCACGACATCTCCGACGGCCCTGCCCATCAGCATCCTTGCGACCGGCGATACGTAGGAAATCGATCCGGCCTTGGGGTCCGCTTCGTCCTCTCCCACGATGCGATATTTCTGCACCCGTCCATCGTCGCGGCTGAAAGTGACCGTGCTCCCGAAGGCGACGGTATCGGTTGAGGTCGGATCCGGGACAAGCTGAGCCGTGCGAAGTCTCTCGGCAAAGTAGCGCAGGTCCCGCAAGGGGCTTGCCGCGTGCCGGCGCCTTTCATTCACGTCTTCGATCGTGCTCGTGGCATCATGGGCCTCGCGAGCGAGCTGGAGCGACACCTCCAGCGCCTTCAGACCCGCTTCCGTGACAAGGTTCGGGTGAGGTGAAACTGGACGGTCGGGCAGCAATGTTTCCGACGCAGTTTCGGCACTTTCTTCCTTGGTGAAGGCAACACTCAATCTCAGTCTCCGTTTAGACGCGGGGCGCTGATGGCCCGTCCGCCCCGACGCCGCGCGAGCCGATACTGCGCCGACCTGAAGTCAAACTCGGAACCTGCGTTCGGGGCGCCCGCGATCGTCGCTCCCTCGCCTGACAGAGCGACAGCCGAAGCGTGGCGCCTTCAATAATGGTATATAGAACATAGGGCCGGGGCTGAAGCGTCAAGTAATCATCATCACTCCCAATCGAGGAGGAGGTCGATGCGTGGCAAATCGCACCCGCTGCTTGAAGAGGCTCTGGAAGCGCATGGTGGGCACGCCCGTTGGCGCGCGTTCAGGGGGATCGCCTCGACCATACGGACCGGTGGAAAGCTATGGGAGCTGAAAGGCGCTCCTTTGATTCCCGTGCCGCGGCGGGCAACAAGCGAGTTCCGTCGCCAGTGGACTCGCGTTACGCCCTTCGGCGAACCCGATTGGACGATGACCTGGACTCCCGAGCATGTGGAGATCACCGCCGGAGACGGCTCGGTTATCGCCCATCGGGAAAACGGACGTGAGGCGTTCGATCGCAGCTTCAAGGGACAGTGGGACCCGCTGAACCTCGCCTACTTCAACGGCTACGCCATGTGGACGTATCACGCGGCGCCGTTCGTTTTCGGCGAGCCCGGCTACGAAGCGCGCGACGTTGCCCCGATCGACAATGAAGGCGTGAAACTTCGCGGCGTCGCCGTGCGGTTCCCCGAGGGCGTTCACAGCCATACGCGGGAACAGCGCTTCTACTTCGATCCCCAAGGGCTGCTCCGCCGTCACGACTATACGGTCGATGTCTGGGCGGACACGCCGGCGGCGCATTTCATATCTGATTACGTTGACGTTGACGGGCTGAAATACCCGACCCGCCGCAGCGTGTTCACAATCAAGCCGGATGGCGCTCTCGACCGCGATTTCACCGCCGTCACGATCGAGCTGTCGGACTACGCGCTGTTCTGAGCTGCCGCGGTTACGGCTATGCGCGTCCGTGCGGACGCGACACTTGGAGGAAGATCGAGAGCGCGCGATGCGGGCGCCGTTCGCGATGCCTCCATCGATCACGCGATCCAGGATCACGAGCCTGACTTGGAAACTGTCGACCCGGTTCGCCCGAGACTCGTGAACCGGAGACGGTCGGCGTAACGGGCTAAGGATGCGCCGAACACTGCGAAGAGCGAGCTTCATGCGGTGGTGCGCGCTTCGGGCGGCCCGGGAGCACGAGCATTGGGACGGCTTGATGCGCAAAAGCTGTACCGCGGGTTCGCTCCCTTGCCGCTAAAACCCATCAGGATGCCCGCGCACGGCGCCCACGCCTCGGAGTACGTGCGGCCAGCCATTCCTTTACGTGGCCGGCGTGTTCCTGGGGTGCCTTCGCCTCTACCCGGCCCTTGATGCTCGCCAGCGTATGCGCCGCCAGCGCCTCTCTTGTCCGCTTCTCGGCCTCGATCATGACCGCGTGGATGGCGCAGACGCCATCCACCGCCCAAGCGGGGGTGCGGTCGCCGAAAAGCGCGCATTGAGCGCGTATCTCCCTGCATTCGAAGAGTGCCTTGCGTCCATCGACAGCTTCGACGACATCAAGCGCGGTGATTTCCGTCGCGGGGCGCGCCAGCGCAAAACCGCCGCCAATCCCCTCGCGTGCGACGACGATGCCGGCCTTTTGAAGCTTGGTGAAAAGCTTCGCCACGAAATCAGCAGGAACCTTCTGCAGCTCGGCAAGATCGCGCGCGCTTGCGGGCTGCCCCAACTCCTCCGCATCGGCGAGGAAAAGAAGACAGTGAAGAGCGTATTCAACGCCTGCGCTGACATGAGCCATGGAATACTCAAAACCCAGACTAATATTGTCGGAGATACCACCGAAGGCGCGCCTTCGCAATCCCTGTTCCGTCTTCAGATTGACGAGACGTTTCCGAAAGCGGCCGGAACTATCGTTGCCCGACTACTCTCCATGGCAGCAAATAGATCGCGCCCTGGCCGTTGAAAATGCCCAGTTCGCCTCTAACGTTTGGCCACTCAATACATAACCGTATTGAGCATGACGCTGATAGGCGCCCCCTTATTGAACTGTGCGCTGCCGCGCGCCAGCAGCCAGCCGTCCGCACGTTCCAGGCGCGCAACGATCCGCAGCGTTGATGAAGCCGTCGAGCCTGCGGGCGGGGACAAGGAAAAGGTGATCGTCTTCGTCCCGCCGTCGCTTCTGATGCGCGTCTGCGCGGCGCGGCGTCGCGCAGTGTCCTGAATGGCAGGGTCCTCGAGATAAATCTCAAGATGACCTTCCGGGATAGCAGCGCCGCTCTCGAAGGTGACTGTGCCGCGAATATCCGTCGGTTGCGCGGCGACGGGCACGGCGACCGCGGCGAAAGCCGCAGCTCCGACGGTCATCAACACTGTGCGGCGGCCGGTCGGGCGCTTCATCACACACTCTCTCCATGGTCGCCCCGCTTAGATCCGTGCGATAGCAACATTGCAGCGACGCTGGTCTTTTGGAAGGGCGCCTGAAAGCGCCCCTCCCGCGGTCGAGTTAGACGATAACGAAGTCGTTCGCCGAAAGATTCAGATTTCTGCTCAATTGCGCATATTGAATGGCTGCGACCTCTCCGGCGCCATCGGCGTCATAGGACAGGATGCCGCTGTCGGTATCGTAGATGATGCGGTCGTCGGCGTCATGAGCGACGCCCGCCGCACTCCCGTGGAATGCGCCGAGCGCGAGAGCGCCGTCGCCACCCACGCTCTCGAAGACGAGGTTGTCCAGCAGGATCGTATCGTCGATCACCCTGAAGTCCCTGATCCAGTCGACATTGCCGTTCCCAAGCTCGGTTGAGAAGCGGAATGTATCCTCTCCCTCGCCGCCGGTGAGCGTGTCGGCCGCCAGACCTCCATCCAGCAGATCGCTGCCAGCGCCACCATCGAGCCTGTCGGATCCCGCAACGCCCGGCTGGGGCGGCGCAGGGGGGAATTCGACCGAAACGTTCAGTTCATAGGTCGAGCCTGCAGGCACGGCTTCCGCCCAGCCATCGCCCGGCGCCGTCGGCGACCAGCTGCCCTCCAGTATGTAATAGGTCCCCGTCTCCTGAGCGACGAATACCAGGCTTGAATCCCGGTTGCTTGCAGAGCCGGGGTCGCCGCCGCCATCATCGTTCTGAGCGACGATGTTGCCGGAGCTGTCGAGCAGCCTGACCCAGCTGTCATGGACATTCGGGTCGGCAATGCCGTCGATGTCGATCGTGATGACCGTACCGGCAGCCAGTTCGATCTTGTAGTATCCGCCCTGGCCGTTTCCGGTGGCGTTGACGGTCGTGTGAAGGACCGTCGTCGAATCGAAGATGTCGGGGTCGGCGGTCAGCGAGAAATTGTTGGAGATGTCGAAGGAGGCTGCGATCGAGTTGTTCGTCGCGTCCGGTCCGAGCGTCGCATAGCCGGTTCCGATGCCCGGGCGTGGCGGCGCGTCGCCCTGATAGGCGAAATCGCCGAGCAGCGTGTCATCGCCGTGGCCGCCGTCGATCCCGTCGTTGCCGCCCTGGCCGGTCAACACATTGGCTGCGTTGTCGCCGGCGAGGCGGTCGTTGAAGCCCGACCCCGCGAGATTTTCGATGGAGACATAGATATCTCCGCCGGACCTGCCACCCGTGAGGCTAAGCCGGACACCGCTCATTGCCTCGGCATAGTCTGCGGTGTCGCTGCCGGCACCGCCGTTCAACCGGTCGGCGCCGCCGCCGCCGGTCAGCGTGTCGTCGCCTGTGCCGCCGGAGAGCTCGTTGGCGAACGCATTGCCGATCAGATGGTCATCGAAGGATGAACCGACGGCGTTCTCGAACCCCTCGAGGATATCGTGCCGGATCGCTGCGCCCCGGCCGACGATCTGCACCGGACCGTCACCGTCGCCGCCATTGGCCGTGCCGTTCTTGAGATCGATCGTCACACCGTCGGAGCTGCCGGCGTAGACCACCGTGTCGATACCCGAACCGCCGTCCAGATAGTCCTGTCCGGCGCCGCCGATGAGCGTGTCGTTGCCGCCTTCTCCATAGAGGATGTCGCCATCATTGCCGCCATCCAGGATGTCATTGCCGTCGCCACCGTTGAAATAGTCACCGCCGCCCTGACCCCAGAAGTGGTTTGCGGCGGCCGTGCCGATGAAGCGGTCGATGCGGTCGTCGGAACCGATCAGGTTTTCGATGCTGTAGAAAGTGTCACCCGAGGCGGTGCCGCCGCTGGCGACATTGGTGGCAAGGTTGACGAGCAGCTGGAAAGGGCTCTCCTTGCTGAAATCGACCGTGTCGACCCCCGCGCCGCCCCTGAATATATCGATGCCGTCCTGGCCGCTCAGCGTATCGTCGCCCTCGCCGCCGTCGAGAATGTCGTTGCCCTGGCCTCCAAGAATGGTGTCGTTGCCGCCGCCGCCGTAGAGCGTGTCGTTGCCGTCGTCGCTTTCGGTCTGGTCTTCGAGGTCCTCCACATCGATCGTGTTGTTGATGTCGCGGCTGGCAAGCGAGTCGCGGCCGCCGATGATCAGGTCGTCACCGCCCTGGCCGAAGATCGTGTCGTCGCCGGCGCCGCCGTCAAGAGTATCGTTTGCATTGGTGCCGAAGATGATGCTCGCCATCGTGCTGTCGCCGATGCTGGGCGGGGTCTCGCCGCCGCCCCCGCCGGGTTGGATCGTCGACTCGTCGGCATAGATGATGTTTTCGACGTGGGCGATTTTCCTGATCTTCAAGTGCCTGGACAGGAGAATGACCGTGTCGTTGCCGCCGTTCGCCTCCTCGCGAACGATGTCCTGCCATGAATCGACGAAATAGATGTCGTCGCCGCCATTGCCAGCCATGCGGTCGCCGCCGGCGCGGCCGTCGAGCGTGTTGGCGCCGTCATTGCCGATCAGGATGTCCTTAAACCTGCTGCCGATGCCGTTCTCGACGTAATAGTCGGTTTGATCGGCGTTGTGTCCGGCGAAGATCGACACATTGTTGCTATGACCGTTGACGCTGGAGAACTGTCCGGCGCGCAGGTCGAGGATCGTGCCCGCCGTCGAGCCGGAGAAATCGATCGTGTCGGTCCCGCCGGTATCATGGATCGAAAAGCCGATGTCATGCTGCATGCCCGACGAGGTCAGCTGGTAACCATATTGCGTGCTGCCGAAGCCGTAGACATTGTCCCCGGTGTTGAGCTCGATCTGCTGATAGGTGCGCACGCCATTTTGGTCGACGGTCGAGAAAAAGCGGCGAATGATGGCCTCGATGTCGGCGATCAGCGGCGTCGACGCCGACCAGCGGCTGGTTTCGCCGACATCGATCCCATCGAAATAGGACATGACGCTGTATTGCTGGCGGTCATAGGTCCAGGTCGCATTGTTCAGATAGTTGATCTGCACGCCGCCGGGACCGCTGTAATTGTAGAGCCCCGGATGGTTCAGGCCGAATTCATGGCCGAATTCATGAATGAAGGAATCGAAGACATAACCGCCGATATCGGTCTTGTTGGGTTCCGTGTCATGGAAACGCTGGCCGATGCTGACATAGCGATCGCTCGAATAGGCGCTGCCATCGTCCTCCTCGCCGAGTTCCGGGCTGACGACCTCCATCCAGTCCGTGGTGCTGTCGAACGGCGCGTCGTCGACGATCTCGAATTTCAAAGGGGTGACAGCCGCCCACATCTCCAAGGCGCCGATCGCGGCGGCCTTGTATTCCGGATGGTCGTTGAGCTCGAAAACGTTGATCCTCAGCGTTCCCGCCGCAATCTCCGGCGTCAGGCTGCGGGGCAATGCCCCAAGATAATCGAGAAAAGACTCGTAATCCTCGCTCTTGCCATAAGGGTTGTCGGGCGTCTGATCGTTGACCCACCATTCGTCGCTCGTCTCACTTGGATTGGGCATCGTGAGGTTCCCTCTCTGACGATTATGCGCAGTTACGGCTGTACCGTTCTGCAGCTAGCCAATTTTCCATCACACGCGTGGCGTGCGCCTGCCTGCCAGCCCCGTCACCCGGCGCGAATAATGTTATTGCAGCCTTTGATTTGTCACCCCCATAAAGACGGGGGTAATGTCACATTAGAAGTTGCAGCCACAGCAAGCGTCCCGGAGCGGCAAACGAGCTGCGAAACCATTGCTCCGACCGACCAGCTCTGAGTCGCCGCCGGTTGCTTTCAGTGTCGAGGAGGCGGGGAACCTCACCGGTGTAACGCTTCATCCTGGAATTTTGGGCTGTTCGGCTGGCTTGCCGAAATTCTCCCGGTAAGCGCGCGGCGTCAGGCCGAACCGGGTCGGTAGAAAGCGCAGGCTGGCTGACGCGGCGGTCAGCGACAATCTCGTCTAAATCGCCACGGCCAATACGGCGCAGCAGTCGCCCGCCTTGATCAGTCCGGGAAAGTGGCGGGCGACCAGCATCCCGGCCATCTTCGCCTGAACTTCGATCGGCTCGGCGCCGGTGCGCGCAGTCGGATGGATCCGCGCGATGACTGAGCCGGATTCGACCGGCTCGCCGAGATCGACAAGGAACTCGACGAGCCCGCCATCTTCGGCAAAGGCGAAGCAATCGTCGCTCGGCATGTCCAGCCACTGCGTCGGTTGGGCATCGATCTCGCCCTTGATGATGCCGGCGTGGCGCAGCACATTCATCGCGCCGCGTTTAGCGATAGCAGCACTTTTCGCCGTCGCCGAGCCGCCGCCACCGAGTTCCGTAGTGATGAAGATCTTGCCCATCTCTTCGGCCGCCGTGTCGTACATGCCGACCGCGTCGATCTCGAGCATCTTCATGGAAAACGGCGCGCCGAAGGCTTTGACGAAGTCGAAGGCGCTCGCTTCCTGCTCCTTGTCGGGAAGGATGTGAGCGGCGCAGAAGGGCAAAAAGTCGAGCGTCTTGCCCCCGGAATGGAAGTCGAGCACGATGTCTGCCAGCGGCAGAAGAGCGCGCTGGAAATAGTCGGCGATCTTCTCGGTCACCGTCCCGTCCGGCCGGCCCGGGAAACTGCGGTTCATATTGCCCCTGTCGATCGGCGAGGTCCGCGTCGCAGCCTGAAACGCGGGATAATTCATCGCCGGGACGATGATCACCCGGCCCTGAACTTCGGCGGCATCGAGCCTCCGCGCCAGATCCAAGAGCGCGATCGGGCCTTCATATTCGTCGCCGTGATTGCCGCCGGTGAAGAGGGCCGTCGGCCCTATCCCGTTCTTGATGACGGTGATCGGGATCATCACCGAGCCCCAGGCCGAATCGTCGCGGCTATAGGGCAGGCGCAGGAATCCGTGCTGGACGCCGTCGGCGTCGAAGTCGACCGTGGCGCTGATCGGCGACGGCCGCAAATGCTGCTCCCTCATGTCCTCAGTCCTTGACCATCAGCTTGCGCGGCACGGAGGCGAGGCATTCGACGCCGCTTTCGGTGATCAGAATGCTCTCTGTGGTCTCGAAGCCCATGTCCTCGAGCCAGAGACCGGTCATGAAGTGGAAGGTCATGCCCGGCTTCAGCTCCGTCTTGTCGCCCGGACGCAGGCTCATGGTGCGCTCGCCCCAGTCCGGCGGATAGGAAAGACCGATCGGATAGCCGGTGCGGTTGTCCTTCACGATCCCGTATTTCTTGAGCACGGCGAAGAAGGCGTTGGCGATGTCCTCGCAGGTGTTGCCCGGCTTGGCGACCGCGAGCCCCGCCTCCATGCCCTCGAGCGTCGCCTTCTCGGCGTCGAGGAAGGCCTGGGTCGGCTTGCCGAGGAACACCGTGCGCGACAGCGGCAGGTGATAGCGGTTGTAGCAGCCGGCGATCTCGAAAAAGGTCCCCTCGCCCCGCTTCATCGGCCGGTCGTCCCAGGTGAGATGCGGCGCGGAGGCTTCGACGCCCGAGGGAAGCAGCGGCACGATCGCCGGATAGTCGCCGCCGATGCCGTCGACGCCGCGGGTGCCGGCGTCGTAAATTTCCGCGACCAGATCGCATTTGCGCATGCCGACCTCGATCTTGTCGAAGATGCGCGCGTGCATCGCTTCGACGATCCGGGCGGCGTTGCGCATGTACTTGATTTCCGTCTCGCTCTTGACGGCGCGCTGCCAGTTGACGAGCGCCGTCGCGTCGACGTAGCGGGCATTCGGCAGATGCTTCTGCAGCGAAGCGAAGGCTGCCGCCGAGAACCAGTAATTGTCCATCTCGACGCCGATCCGGAGCGACCCCCAGCCGCGATCGGCGAGGATGCCGGAGAGGTAATCCATCGGGTGGCGCTCGGTCGACTGCACGTAGTGGTCGGGATAGCCGATGATGTTCTCGTGGTTGAGATAGGCGGTCAGCTTGGCGCCGTTGGCGTCCTGGCCGCGGCCGAACCAGATCGGCTCTCCTAAAGGCGGCACGATCACCGCCTGATGCACATAGAAGGACCAGCCGTCATAGCCTGTGAGCCATGCCATGTTGGACGGGTCGCTGACGATCAGGAGCTCGATGCCCTTGGCTTCCATCGCCTGGCGGGTCTTTCTGAGCCGCGCTTCATATTCCCCAAGGGAGAATTTGAGGTTGGGTTGGGTCATGTCTCTTCCCTCGTTTTGCCGGAAATGCCGGCGTCAACTCTCGAACGTCGCTCCTGCGTTCGCGGCATTCGCCCGCGCGAAGGCGAGCGTGGCGATGGCGGTGTCCTGGATGCCGGTACCGGTCAGGTCGGCGATGGTGATCTCGTTCGCGCTCGTGCGTCCCGCCCTCAGACCGGCGATCACCTGGCCGAGCTCGGCGAACTCGGCATCCGGTGCCACGACGCCAGCAGCAACCGCGTGGTGCAGTTCACCGAGACGGCGCGTCTGCTTCAGGCTGTCGGCGACATAGGTGGCGCGGGCGATCGCCCGCGGATCAAGCTCGTTCTTGTGCTCGGCATCGGAGCCCATGACGGTGACATGCTGACCCGGCTCAAGCCAGCCGGCCATGAAGATCGGCTTCTCCGACGGGGTGGTGGTGACGACGATATCGGCGCCCGCGACGGCTGCCTCCGGCTCGATTGAGGCCTTGACCGGAAAGCCGAGCTTTCCGGCCAGTACGATCGCAACCGCTTCGGCCTTCGCCGCATCGCGGGCCCAGAGCCGCGCCTCGCGGATCGGGCGGACGAGGGTCAGTGCTTCAAGCTGCAGCCTGGCCTGCATGCCCGCACCGAAGATCGCGGCAACGGATGCACCTTCCCGCGACAAGTGCTTAGCCGCGATGGCACCAGCGGCAGCCGTGCGGACGTCCGTCAAGTATCCATTGTCGAGCAACAAGGCCTGCACCAGCCCGGTGCGGCTCGAAAGCAGCACCATCATGCCGTTGGTGCTCGGCAGGCCGATCTTCGGATTGTCGAAGAAGCCGGGGCTGATCTTGATGGCGAAACCGTCGAGGCCGGACACATAGGCCGTCTTGACGTCGACCTCGCCGCGATGCTCAGGAATGTCGAGCCTCAGGATCGGCGGCATCGCCACCGCCCTGGTGGCGAGCGCATGGAAGGCATTCTCGACGCAGGCGACCGCTTCGCGATCGAGCGGCACGATGCGACGCAGCTCCGCCTCGGTGAGAATCGTTATCCTCGTCATGCCGCTGCCTCCTTGCGAAACGGATCCGTTTCGCCGTTCATCACGCTGAGATGCAGGCCCATATCGACATTGCGGCCGGAGAGAATGACTGCGATCGGACCGACGATCGTCTTGATCTTGCCGGCGAGAAGCGCCGCGATCCCGACCGCCCCGGCTCCCTCGACGATCTCGCGCTCCTCGGCATAGGCGTGGCGCATGCCGGCGGCGATTTCCGCCTCTGTCACAAGGATGATGTCGTCGAGGAGCTCCCGGCACATGCTAAATGTCACGCGATTGTCGAGCCCGATGCCGCCGCCAAGCGAATCGGCAAGGCTCGGCTGTTCCTCGACGAGCACGGGGGTGCCGGCGGCGAGGCTCGTCTTCATCGCGGCGCCGCGCTCCATGGTCAGCCCGATCACCCGCGTCGCCGGCCTGCGCGCCTTGACGGCTGCGGCCAACCCGGCCGCCAGCCCGCCACCCGAAACCGGCACCAGCACAACGGCGACCTCTGGCATCTGGTCGACGATTTCGAGCCCGAGCGTCCCCTGCCCTGCGACGACTGCCGGATGGTCGAAGGGCGGCACCATCACGAGACCTTTTTCCGCGATCAGCCGCTCGACCTCTTGCTGCGCCTCGTCCTGCGACCTGCCGACAATCCGGACATCCGCGCCAAGACGCCTGATTTCGGAGACCTTGTTTTCCGGCACGAGGTGCGACATGCAGATCGTCGCGAGCGAACCTTCCGCCTTTGCCGCATAGGCGAGTGCTCGGCCATGATTACCGGTCGAGGCCGCGACGACGCCGCGCGCACGCTCCGCGGCGGTGAGTGAAAGCACCGCATTGGTCGCGCCGCGCAGCTTGAAGCTGCCGGTCGTCTGATGATGCTCGAGCTTGAGGCCGACAGACACGCCGCAGAGCCGGCTCAGCGATGCCGAGGCAACCAGCGGCGTCGTCAGCACGCGTCCGGAAAAACGCCGCGCCGCGGCTTCGATATCCTCGATCGTCACGGGGAGAGACGCGTTCACGGCCATTCCCCCTTAAGTGGCAGCGCCATCAGTCGCCCGAGCCGCGGCCGAGCCTCCTGGTCGCTGCAGAGGCGCAGGCAGGCCCAGGCTGTAGCGTAATTGCTGCTGACGACCGGCTTGCCGATCGCCTCCTCGATTTCATCGATCACGCCGGCGGCGCGAACGGCGGTGCAGGAGATGAAGAGGGCATCGGATTCCGGGGCCATGGCCTCCTTCGCAAACGCGACGATCTCCGAAGGCGCGATCCGCGCCATTTCCCGGTCGTCGGAAAGTCCCAGGCAGGTGAAGCGGTCGATCTCGAAGCCGAAGGCCGCAAAATAATCCGCCATCGGCCGGCTGGTCTCGACCGTATAGGGGGTGAGCACGGAAATTCGCGTCGCGCCGAGCGTCCGCAAGCCTTCGACCGCCGCCGCCGTCGGCGTCACTACGGCAGCCCCGGGCTTGGCGGCCTTGACCGCTGCAGCGATCTCCTTATCGCCAATGACGACGGATGCCGAAGTGCAGGAATACATCACGACGTCAAGCGCCTCGTCGGGCAGGATCAGGCCTGCCGCCGCCGTCAGCGACGGCTGCATCGCCCGCAGGTTCTCCGGCGTCACCGGATTGGCATAAGGAATGCGCGTGACATAAACGCCGATCCGGTCCGAGGCCACCAGCCGATGAAAGTCCGCTTCGGTGGTGTGATCGGTGGCAAGGATGATGAGGCCGATGCGCTTTTCCAGCGGCCGGTCGTCGAGGCGCGGTGCGCGCGCTGCCAAAGAAAGAGCGACAGGCGTTTCCATCAGCGTTCGTCCACCCGTGCGTAGCGCTCTTCTAGCCAGCGCAGGAAGAAGACCGAGATGAGGCTCATGATCAGGAAGAAGACGCCGACCAGCGTCATCGGCTCGATATAGCGATAATTGCTGTTGGCGATGCTTTTCGCCTGGTTCATCAGTTCTAGCACCGTGATTGCCGAAAGCAGCGGCGTCTCCTTGAACATGGCGATCAGGTAATTGGCGAGCGCCGGGATCATCGGCGGGATCGCCTGCGGCAGGATCACGTGGACCCAGGTCTGGCGGGCGGTGAGGTTCGTCGCCTTGGCGGCTTCCCACTGGCCGCGCGGCACGTTCTCGATGCCGGCCCGGTAGACCTCGGCGGCGTAGGTGCCGTAATGGATGCCGAGACCGATGACGCCGGCGAGCAGCGCCGGCAGTCGGATGCCGATATCCGGCAGCACGTAGAAGATGAAATAGAGCTGCACCAGCAAAGGCGTGCCGCGGATGAACTCCACCGCGAAGCTCGTGGTGCGCGCGATCGGCGCCGTCGCCACCATGCGCAGGATCGCGAAGACGAGGCCGACCACGGCGGCGACCGCCGCACCGAGAATGGTGGCGAGAATGGTGATCTGCAGCCCCTCGATGAGGGTCGGCATGATTTGGCGGACGAATTCCCAATCCCATTCCATGGTCAGGCCCTCACGCCGTCGAGGCCACGCGTCACCCGGCGCTCCAGCCAGCGCATGCCGAGCGAGATCAACCAGGCCATGACGAAGTAGAGCACCAGGATCGTCGCGAAGGGGATCAGCGTGCTGCCCGTCTGCGCGCGCACCACCTGGGCCTGGAAGGTCATGTCGGTGAGCGAGATCAGCGAGACGACCGCCGTCCCCTTGAGGAGCTCGATCGCATTGTTGCCGAAGGTCGGCAGCATCAGCGGCAGCGCCTGCGGCAGGATGATGTGGCGCATCGCCTGGTAACGCGAGAGGTTGAGCGCGGTGCAGGCTTCGCGCTGCTCGCGGCCGATCGCTTTTACGGCACCGCGCACCACTTCCGCGCCATAGGCGCCGACATTCAGGCCCAGCGCCAGCACGCCGGCTTGCAGCGGCGTCAGCGTGATGCCGGCAAAGGGCAGCACGAAATAGACCCAGAAGAGCTGGACGAAGATCGATGTGCCGCGGAAGAACTCGATATAGGTCGTGGCAAGCGCGCGCACCACCATGAACCGGCTGACGCGCCCGAGCCCCGCCGCAAAGGCGACCACGACGGCCAGCGCCGAGCCCATCAGGGTGAGCTGGACGGTCACCCAGGCGCCTTCAAGGATCAATCCGATATAGCCGGACCAGTCGATCATCGTTCAATTGTTCCAGTCAGAGTGCGGCTCGGTTCAACGGGGCCTTCCATGCCGCCTTCCCCCGGTGTCGCTCCGGTGAAAAGGCGGCGGGAAGCCCCAGCCCAGGCTTATTGCGCGGCGCAGAGTTTCTCGCGCGTCGTCGACATCGCCGCCTTTGCCGAGAAGCCATAGGGCTCGATGATCTTGGCGAACTCGCCGGATTCCTTCATCTTGGCGAGTTCGACATCGAAGGCATCGCGCAACGCTTCGTCGCCCTTCCTGAAGGCGGCGCCGTCGCAATAGACCGGGGCGCCTTCGACCGGCGCGACCACTTCGATATTGGGGTCGTTGGCCTTCGAGACGAGGTCGTTGATCGAAAGCACCGGCAGCGAGTAGACGTCGATGCGGCCGTCCTGCAGCATCTTCATGCCGCTCTGGCCGTCCGGCACGACGATAACGCGGTCACGCGGCACGCCGGCTTCGAGCGCCAGCTTCTCTTCCGTGCCGCCGCCCGGCGCACCGATCTTCGCATCCGGATTGTCGGCGATGTCCTTGTAACTCTTCAATTTGAGCGGATTGCCCTTCTTCAGCGCGAAGGCCTCGGCGTCGCAGAGGATCGGCTGCGAATAGGCGACCGCGGCGCAGCGCTCCGGCTTCATGAAAAGCCCGGCGGTGATCGCGTCGTGACGGCCCGCCTGCAGGCCGGGGATCATCGCGCCATATTCGGAGATCGAGGCGACGATTTCCGGCACGCCGAGCCGCTTGAAGATCTCGCGGGCCACATCCGGCGCGGCACCGGAGACCTTGCCGTCGGCGCCGACGGCGGTAAAGGGCGGCTCGTTTGCGATGGCGACACGCGCGAAGCCCTGTTCCTTCAGTTCCTCGAGCTTGTTCTCATCCGCCGCGACGGGCGTCGCTGCGGCAATTGCCATCAACGCCGTCGCACCTGCCGCCATTGCCATCAAAGCTTTCAGTGTCATCGTTCCCAACTCCTCTGTTGTTCTCTTCACGTTGTTGCTTGAGGCAATGTCGGCCCGAGAGCTCAGACGCGGTGCCCTGCCGCTATGATCTTGCGCAGGAAGGTCTGCGTGCGTTCCTGTTTCGGGTGCCGGAAGATGTCTTCGGGCCTCCCCTCCTCGACAATCTTGCCGCGGTCGAAGAAGAGCACCCGATCGGCGAAATCATGGGCAAAGCCCATTTCGTGGGTGACGAGCAGCATCGTCATGTCCGTTTCGGCCGCCAGCTTGCGCATGACGTTCAGGACTTCCTCGACGAGCTCGGGATCGAGCGCGGAGGTCACCTCGTCGAACAGCATGATCTTCGGCGACAGCGCCAGCGCCCGGGCGATCGCGACGCGCTGCTTCTGGCCGCCGGAGAGCTGGGCCGGCATGCTCTTCGCCTTGTCGGCGAGCCCGACCATGTCAAGAAGCTCCATCGCCCGCTTTTCCGCCGCCGCACGCGGAACGCCCTTTGTCAGCATCGGCGCCAATGTGACGTTGTCGAGCACGCATTTATGGGGAAACAGGTTGAAGTGCTGGAAGACCATGCCGATCTTCTCGCGCATCTTATGGAGATGCCGCTCGTCGGCCGGAACGAGACTGCCCGCCTTCTTCATGTGATAGAGCTGCTCGCCGTCAACCTGAATAAAGCCGTCGCTGATCGTTTCCAGCGTCATCAGGATGCGCAGGATCGTCGTCTTGCCCGAACCGGACGGGCCGATGAGGGCGAGCTTCTCGCCCGGCATTACCTCCATCGACAGACCATCGAGCACGGTCAGCGGACCGTATCTCTTGACGATGTTGTCGATGCGGATGATCGGCTCGGGCATTCGCGTCTCTCCCTTTGAGAGCGGTAATGTCCTAACGATGATCCGGTTCCGAAATCATGTCAATGTGAATAATAATCTCATGACAATTATTCGACGATGAGCAAGTTTTGCATCCACATCAGATCGCGAGCAGCAATGCCTCCGGGTCGCCAAGCGCCAGCGAGGCGACGATGCCCAGCCCGGTTTTGAGCTCCTGTTCGCTGGTCGAGCCGAGCGAGATGCGCACGGCCGGGCGCCAGCCGCTGTCGGCGGTGCGGAAGGACGCGCCCGGCGCGATCGCCACACCGCGCAGGCGCGCCTGGGAGACGAAGGCCTCCTCCGCGTGGCCCTCGGGGAGCGGCAGCCAGACATGCAGGCTCTGCGGATGGCTGCGGTGGGGAAGTCGGCCGAACGTCTCGGTGGCGATGGCGTGGCGGGCGGCGAGAGCCCGGCGCTGCCAATTGACGAGGTCGATCGCCGTGCCGTCGCTCACCCAACGGGTGGCGATCTCGGCGATCGACGGCGTCGCCATCCAGTTCGAGACGAGATGCCGGTTGGCGACCGCCGCGACGTAGCGGTCCGGCGCCACCAGATAGCCGATCCTGAGGCCCGGCACGGTGATCTTGGTGAAGCTCGTCACGTAAAGGGTGCGTTCCGGCGCCAGCGCCGCCACCGGCGGCAGACGCTCCTCGACCAGTGGCCCAAGAATATCGTTTTCGATGATGGCGATGTCGTGCCGGCGCGCCACTTCCGCGAGCGCGGCTCGGCGCTCGCGGCTCATCAAGGTCGCCGTCGGATTGATCACTGAGGGCTGTAGGAAGATCGCGCGGATGACCCCCTTGCGACAGGCTTCGTCGAGCGCTTCCGGCACCATCCCGTCGTCATCGATCGCGATGCCCTGGAGATGAATGCCGAGATAGGTCGACAGCGGCACCAGCGTGTGATGGCTGATCGCCTCCGTCGCGATGGTCGAACCGGGCGGAGCGACGCTCATCAAAGCGACGGTCATGGCGGGGGTCGCGCCGTTGGTGAGGCTGATATTGAGCGGCGAGACGTCGAGCCCGCAGCGCGAAAGCCATTCCGCCGCAATTGTGCGGTGGCGCGGGAACACCATGTTCGGCCGGAAGGACAGCGCCGAGCTTGCCGGCAGGTTCTCGGCAAGCCACGCGAAGGCCTGTCGCATCTTTTCGAGATGTATCTGCTCGCAGACCGGCTTCAGGATCGAAAGGTCGATCAGTTCGCCGAGCCGCTCCGGCAGATAGGGCGGATCCGGCTCGCGCGGCCGCGTCTGAACGAAGCTGCCGCGCCCGACCTCGCCCGAAATCAGCCCGCGCCGGATGAGCTCGTCATAGGCCCGGCTCACCGTCTGCACCGACAGCTTCAAATCGTCGGCAAGCTTGCGATGCGTCGGCAGCCGCGTGCCGTTCTGCAACCGCCCCTCCTCGATCGCACGGGCAATTTGATCGGCCAGCGAGAGATAGGCCGGGCGGCGCAGAAGCGTTGTGTCGGGCATCCAATTTGTCATGATTTGAACTGTGATTAAAATCAGCTCAATTGACAATGCAAAAGTGAGAACCCAATGTCTTTTCCCGGATTTCGACTTCAGGAGGGGCGCCCCGCATGAAACTTGACGCGATCGATCTGCGCATCCTCGAGGCGATCCAGGCCGACGGGCGCATCACCAAGCTGGCGCTGGCCGAAAAGGCGGGGCTTTCGCCGACGCCGTGCTGGATGCGGCTCAGAAAACTGGAAAAGGCCGGCATCGTCGCCGGCTACCATGCGCGCGTGGCGCTGCGACGGGTGGCTCCGGTCGCAAGTGTGATGATGGAGGTGACCCTTGCCAATCACCGGCAGGCGGATTTCGACCGGTTCGAGCGCGCCATCGCCGTAATTCCCGAGATCGTCGCCTGCTGGTCGGTCGGCGGCGGGGTGGATTATATCCTCAAGGTGGTGACGGCCGACATCGACGCCTATCAGCGGCTGGTCGACGAGTTGCTCGGCCGCGAACTCGGCATCGATCGCTATTTCACCTACATCGTCACCAAGACCGTCAAGGAAGAAACCGTCCTGCCGCTCGGTGCGTTGTTGCCACAGGCTTCGGCGGGGCAAGCCTAGAGGCGGTGTCTTGAAACCGAACGGTAGGAAAGGACGAGCGGAGGGATGGAAAGCCGTAACTCTCTACTCGTACTCCAACCAAACCCCGCCGGCATCGGCCGAACGGACGCAGTTCTCGACCCACCGCACGCCTTCCAAGCCGGCATCGATACCCGGGAAGGCCAGGTCTTCGATACCCTCGGGCGCAAGGCCACGATTGCCAGTAATGGCGAGAGCGAAGCGGCGGTAGAGATTGGCCCAGGCCTCGAACAGCCCCTCTGGATGGCCGCCGCCGATGCGGTCGTCGAGCCGGGCTTGCGGGTAGAGATAGTCCATGCCGCGTTCCAGGATGCGGACCGGCTCGCCCTGGATCTCGTAGGAAAGCTGGTTCGGCCGCTCGTCCCACCATTCGATGCTCGCCTTCGAGCCGACGATCCGGACCTTCTGGCCGTGCATCGAGCCGGCATTGACGGCGCTCGACCAGACATTGGCGACGGCGCCGTTGTCGTATTCCATCAGGGTTATGGCATTATCCTCGAGCGGCGCGCGGCTCTTGACGAAGCTCTGGCGCACGCACATCAGCCGCCTGATCTTCAGGTGCGGCAGGATTACCTCCGAAATATAGAGCGGGTGGGTGCCGACGTCGCCGAGCACATAGCTGGGGCCGGCGAACTTCGGATCGACCCGCCAGCGTGTCGACGGGTTCTGCTCCTCGACGGCGGCGCTGTGGAAGCCATGGGCAAATTGCAGGTTGACGATCCGGATCTCGCCGAGGTCGCCGTTCCTCACCATGGCGCGGGCCTGCTCGATCATCTGGTGACCGGCATAGCCATAGGTGACGCCGACGGTCAGCCCGCCCGCTTCGGCGAGCGACTTGAGCTCCTTCGCTTCCGCGACCGTGAAGCAGAGCGGCTTTTCGCAGATGACGTTGAGGCCGTGTTCGAGCGCCGCCCTACAGGTCGAGAAATGGGTGTTGTTCGGCGTGGCGATCGAGACCGCTTCGATCCCGTCGGCGCGCCTCGCCTCCTCGGCGAACATCGTCTCGTAGTCCGGATAGCTACGGGCCTCGTCGAGCCCGAGATCCACCCCGAAGGCGCGGCCGCGTTCCGGGTCAATGTCGAAGGCGCCGGCCACCAGTTCGAACGTGTCGTCGCGGAGCGCGGCCGAGCGATGGATGTAGCCGATCTGGCTGCCGCGTCCGCCGCCGACCATGCCCCAGCGGATCGGGTTTTTCTTCGTCTCTGGCATTATTCTGTCCCTCAAGTGTTTGGTGTCGCTTTCCGCTGGTGTCCGTTTCACCCCCTCTGCCCTGCCGGGCATCTCCCCCGCAAGGGTGGAGATCGGCAAGACGCGGGCTCCCCAATCCGTCTTTTCGACAGCGTTCATCTCGGTGCGGGAGGCAGCCGGCACCGCAAAAATACGGCGCCCAATCTGCAATGGCGGCCACCGGCGAAGGCATCAACACTGGCCGATCTCTACCCTTGCGGGGGAGATGCCCGGCAGGGCAGTGGGGGCTGCGACACGTACCAGACCTCAATCACCTCTAAAATCCGACCGAGCGCAGATAGTCGCGGCTTTCCCGCACATCCGCGAGGCTGCCGGCGACGCTTAAAGGGTCGCGCTCCTGCTCGACGGTGATAAAGCCGTGATAGCCGATCTCCTCGAGAGCCTGCTTGACCGGCCGATAGTCGATGACGCCGCGGCCGATCGGGCACATCACCCCTTGGGCGCAGGCCTCGAAGAACCTGATTTCCTGCCCAAGCACGCGGCGGAAGACCGTCTCGTCGATGTCCTTGAAGTGGACGTAGTCGAGCCGGTCGGCGTAGCGCTTCAGTGTCTCGACCGGATCCATGCCGGCGTAATAGCTGTGGCCGGTGTCGACGCAGAAGCCGGCAAGCTCCGCCGGCACGTCGCGAGCGATCCGCTCGATCTCGTCGGCGAATTCGATATAGCCGCCGGCATGCGGATGGATGACGGCGCGCACGCCGTATTTGCTCCTCGCAAGCTCGGCGATCGTCTTGATGGTGGCGACCATGCCGCGCCACGCCCCGTCGGAGAGCCGAGGCGCCCGGTCAGCATGGCCGGCGGCAAAATCGCGTTCGTCGTGGCCCCAGTCCATGACCGTCAGGTATGGCGTCCTGAAACGTTGGCCGAGGAGCTGTTCGGGCTGCGGCAGCCGGGTGATGACGGCGCAGATCTCGTCGGTCTGACGCAACAGATTCTCGCGGTTTTCGGCCGAGACAAGATCGTCGAAGATCGTTCCGGCGACGATGAAGAGGTTGCGGTCGGCGAGCGCCTTGGCGACCCGTTCGGAGTCGAGGGGCACGTAGCCATAGGGGCCGAGTTCGAGACCGCCATAGCCGGCGGCGGCCGCCTCGTCGAAGACGCGTTCCCAGGCGGGCAGGTTCGGGTTCTTGACGTCGTCTACGCCCCAGCAGCAGGGGGCGGTCGCGATGGTGATGGTCACGAATGTTGTCCTCGTTGTATAAGCTGGCACTTACGCATCCTTGCCCGGCCAGTATTTGTCGACGTATTTCTGGATCTCCGCACGCATGAAGCGACCCGACTCGTCAGCGCGGTCTTCCCAGCCGAAAACGCAGGCGGTGACGATGCCGTCGAAGCCGACCGAGGCGAGCGAGGAGAAGAAGACGTCCCAGTTGATCTCGCCCTGATACATGTCCATGTGCTGGTGGATCGTCACCGGGGCGCCCGGCGGGTTGATGATGTAGCGAAGCCCCGATGACGCCTTGTGGTTATAGGTGTCGGCGACATGGACATGGGCGATCAGAGGCCCGGCATCGCGGATCATCTTCGCCATGTCATCGCCGAAGTAGAAGGTGTGCGGGGCGCAGTAGAGGAACTTGACGTTCTTCGAGCCGATCGCCTTCAGCATGTCGATCGCCGGATGCAAGGTCTCGCACCAGTCTTCCGGGTGCGGCTCCATGTTGAGCGTCACGCCTTCCTTCTCGAAGACCGGCACCAGCTCCTCCATCGAACGCCACCAGGCGGCTTCGCTGTGCTCGTGCGTGTGTATTCCGCCGCAGCAGTTGGAGCGATGGCTACGGTCGGGCGACGGGCCACGGCCGAACTCGGAATTCATCGTGTCGCAGCCCATCTCGACGGCGACCTCGATCGCTTGCTTCCAATAGCGCACCGCCGCCTGGCGCTCGTCCTCATGCGGGCTCGCCCAGCGATACATCGGCAGGATCGAGGCGAGCTTGACGCCGTGATCCTTCAGCGCTGCCTTGAACTCGGCGATCCGTTCCTTGTGGGCGCGCGGCCGCACCCACCAGGGGAGGAAATCCTCGCGCGGCGACAGCTCGATATGGTCGTAGCCAAGCTCCGCCGCCTTGCGGCACAGATCATTGAGGCCAAGATGGCGATGCATGTAAGGGTCGAGTGCGATCTTCATGGGTGCTCCTCCTGATGCGCGAAGGATACCGAGCACCACCGCTGCCCGCTAAATCTTCCTTGATCAAATTTGATCAATCCTCGATGCTGAACGGGAGGGAATTTCCCGGGAGAAAGCGCATTGACGAAAGTGACCTTGAAGGATGTGGCGCAGGAGGCGGGCGTCGGCACCGCGACCGTCGAGCGTGTCGTCAACGGCCGCGGCGGCGTCAGGCCTGAAACGATCGAGCGGGTGTTCCTCGCGGTCCGAAAGCTCGACTACCGGCATAGGCTGCCGGAGGCGCATCGGGGGCTGATCCGGATCGAAGTCATTCTGGTCCGGCCCGAGACGAGCTTCTACTCGCGCATGAATCAGGCCTTTGAGCGGATCGCCGCCCTGCTCGACAAGAGCGTCACCGTTCACCGCACCTTCGCGCGCGAGAATGATCCGGTCGAATTCGCCCACCACATCGCCAATCCGGGGGTCCGCCGCTCGGCGCTCATCGTCGTGGCGCCGGACCATCCGAGCGTGGTGAAAAGCCTGAGGACGGCGGCGCGCCATGGCACGCCGGTGGTGCAGATCATGACACGACCGGCGCCGGAACTCCCCTATGTCGGCATCGACAATTATGCGGCGGGGCGGACGGCCGCCTATTACATGTCGAGGATGCTTGCCGGACGGTCAGGGTCCTTCGTGGCGCTCTGCCACAGCGGCGCATACGAGAACCACAAGGAACGCATCCGCGGCTTCTCCGCCTATCTCACCAACCATCCTGGCGACCACCTCTTCCGGCAGGTGATGTTCGATTGCGACGACGACCTCAACTCGATGGAGCTGCTGCGCGGGGCACTGTGCGACGATTCGGGGATCATCGGCCTCTACACCGCCGGCGGCGACAACCGCTCCGTCGCCGCGGTGCTGAAGGAGCATGCGTCGCGCCGCGTTTTCTGGGTCGGTCACGAGCTCTCCGACCAGTCGCGCGGCGCTCTCCGCGACGGCGTCATGTCGATCGTCCTCGACCAGGCTCCGGAGATCCAGGCGCGCCGCGCAATCGACCTGACATTGCGGTCGCTTGGACTGATCGACGTCGAGGTGAGCCCCGAGCCGGTGCGGTTTCTGACGATCACGCCGGAGAACGTCTGACGGATTGCGGGCGAGCCAAGTGGGGTGCCAGCAGTGGATTCCGCCAATCTCTCTCACGCCCGAACCGGCTGCGGTCTTCTCCGATTGATCAGGCGCTTGGCGAGTTTTTGCCCCGGTCGTTCAATGGCAAGGAATGTCGCGCAGGCAGCCGCATAGACCAAAGGCACAAGGATCAGGGTGACGGCCGCAAAGCGCGCGGCCGGCGAGATCGTTTCGCCGAAAGTGCCAATGAAATAGGCGGCGATCGGCTGCAGAAAGATCAGGTGCCAGAGATAGGCCCCGAACGACAGTTCCCCCAGCCAGTGGAAGAACCTGTTTCCGAGGGACGATGACACGGCGCGAAGCCTCTCGCCTAGCGCCCCTCCGGCCAGGCGGTGATGGAGCAGGGCGAAAAACACCCCGACAAGCGTGACTCGCATCAGCATTTTTATTGTGGTCATGTCGCCGCCGATCGGCAGCAGCACGAGCGCCAGGGCGGCGCCGCCGTAGAGAAAAGCCTTAGATTTCTCCGCGTCAAGGCCGAGCGCCAAGAGCATTCCGCAAAGGAAGACATGCATCTTCAACGGCAGGAAGGCGGGCATCGGGAAATGCACCCCCAACAGACCGGCCGTCGAGACGATCGCGACGGCGATAGCGGCGGTGACGAGCGCGCCCCTCAGCCAGCCGCATCTCTTCAGCAGAAGCATGACGAAGGGAAAGGCGGCGTAGAACTGCATTTCAAGGCCGATGCTCCAGTCGGGCAGCGGCGTCCTGTAGGCATAATCTGGGGAGAGGCCGAACAGAAAGCTCAAATGCATCAGCCCGTTCGTCAGACCGTTGTCGAGGTAGCGCGCCGGCGACTGCGGCGCCTTGTCTAGGAAGCCGTCGATGATCATCCTCGATTCGAACAGCCAGGGACCGAGCGCAAAAGCCACGGCCAGAAGAAGATAGTAAAGCGGCGCAATTCTCAGGAAGCGGCGGATCCAGAAGCTCGCCCAGGTCGAGGTCAGTTCCCACGGCTCTTTTGCGGCCCGCAGCTCATAGTGAAATACCATCAGGAAGCCGGAAAGCATGATGAAGAGATCGACGCCGAGATCGGGCTCCGACAGAACAGGCAGGCGCCAGCCCGTGAGCAACAGCGCATGGCCGACCATCACCCAGAGGGATGCCAAGCCTCGCAGTCCGTCCAGGCAATCGATACGGGTCTCGCGGAGGGTATAGCCGGCCATCAGTACACTTCGTCCTTGTTTGCAACCAAAGGTTACTGCAGCGCGCTATGTTGCGACGCACAAGGGCATGCCTAGAGGCGGACTAAGGCGATACTAAGTAAAGATTGAGGCCGCCCCGTCGCCGGGGCGACGACGAGAAGCGGGTCGGATCCTTCCGATCAGGTGCGGCCGGCCCTTGCGTCAAGGCTGAACCCGCCCGCGCCGAATGCGGCGACCTGCAGAAAACCGCCGACAATCGCGATATTCTTCATGAAGTGGATCAGCTGGTTCTGATCGTCGAATTCCATATGAAAACCGAGCGCAGAGGCGAGCGTGAAGACGGCCAGGACCAATGCTGCCAGCCTCGTCTGATAACCCAGGACGAGCAGGATGCCGCCGCCGAGTTCGACGACGAGCGCGCCGGCATAGGCGACGGCTGGAAGCGGCAGGTTGGCCGCCGATATATAGGCGATGGTGCCGGAGGGATCGGCCAGTTTCTCTATGCCGGAAACGACGAAAATGACGGCGAGGAACAGGCGGCCAACAAAGGCAAGCGAACTCTGAAGTGCGGCATTGTTGCTCATGTCTGTTCCTTTCCCAGCAATGGCGGCCGCCATATTACACGGATGAGGAGTTCGGGCCCGGAACTTTTCGCGCTTGATGCTGTTGGACCCTGATTGGCCCGCCTGATCCAGGGTGCCAAAAACTGACGCCGGGCGGGCTTCGGAGGAAGCCATGATCCGCGCATTACCCCCACTCTATCTGCCGCGCCGCCGCCTGTTGCAATTGGGACTTGGAGCAACGCTCGCCTCGACCGCTGGCTTCGCCCGCGTTTCGCGCGCGGATGAACCAGCTGAACCGATGGACGAGGATGTCTTCCAGTTCGCGCTGAACCTCGAATATATGGAGGCCGAGTATTACCTGCGCGGCACGACCGGCAAAGGGATCGACGATGCCGACGCGGGTGCCGACGCTGGGCCGGTGACCGGCGGCAAGCAGGTTTCGTTCGAGACGCCCGCGATCAGCGAGTTCATGAGCGAGGTGGCGGAAAACGAACTTGCTCACGTCCGGTTCTATCGCAAGACCCTTGGCGCCGATGCCGTGTCGCGGCCGGCCATCGATTTCGATGCCGGCTTCGCCGCCGTCGCGAAGGCCGCGGGCCTCGGGGAGAATTTCGATCCCTTCGGCAACGAGATGAACTTTGTGCTCGGCGGTATGCTGTTCGAGGATGTCGGCGTGACCGCCTATGCCGGCGCCGCGACGGTCCTGAAGAACGAGGAGTTTCTCGCCGCCGCCGCCGGGATCCTCGCCGTCGAGGCCTATCACATGGGCATGGCCCGCTCGACGCTCTATCGGATGGGCGAGGAGGCCTGGAAGGCCGCCGCCGCGGTTTCCGATGCCCGCGACAAGATCGATGGATCGGACGACAAGGACCAGCCGCTCCAGGTGGACGGCAAGGCGAACATCGTTCCCTCGACGCCGGATGCAATTGCTTTTACCCGAACGCCGCAGGAAGTCCTGCGCATCGTCTATCTTACCGATCAGGAGGGCGCCACCAAAGGTGGCTTTTACCCGAACGGCATGAATGGAACGATCACCAGCACCTGAACGGATCGCCAGGGCCGGCACGGCGCGGCTTCGTTTTTCCCGCCTGGTCCGGCCTCGCCGGCTTTGCCACACACGGCAGCAATTCTCCCCGTCTGAAACAGAAATTGAACGGCGTTACCCTGCAGTGCGGTGTCCGTGTCGAAGGCCTGGAAATCCTCGAGAGAGCGGCCGGAAAGACGCGTCGAAAGTGCGCTCGTGTGGGCAGCGAGATACCATCCGGCGGCGCCGTTGGAAGGGAGTTGTTAACCTTCATTTCCTATTCGCTAGGGACAGCCCTTTCGATGATGAAATTTCGAGTTTCAGGCCATGCGTATTCCCCGGACAAATTTCTCGACGGCAGCTTTGCATGATGCACATGAGGCGGATGGTTTCGAGCATCCGCATCCGGGAGCACCGGACGTTTCGCATGCCCAGACAACCCTCGCCTCGCCGCAGGATCATCTGTTCGAGGCGCCGGAAGCGCCCCGCCGGGGTACGGGTCATCCGGGCGACGATATGGGCTATGCCGGGCGCGCCGCGCGCCTCTACGGCCACTGCTCGCCCTATGCGCCGGCCCAGGTCACCGCCTGGACGCGCGATCCGCTGCCGACCCTTGCCGAGATCACCGGCCAGTCGGACGGACCGAGCTGGGAGAGCCATTTCTTCCTGTCGCCCAATGTCCGCTTCACCCGCACGCCCGAACGCGAATTCATGAAGCGCCGCGCGCCCGCGGCCGATGAGGGCGAGGTAGAGGTCGAGGCGACTGCCGCCGAGGTGGTCGAAGCAGAGATCGTCGCCGAAACGGGGCCCGTCGACGCAGTCCCCGCTGCTGTCGAACCCCAAACGCCGGCCCATAGCCCCTCCGAACTCCTGCGGGTGCTGATGCAGCAGCTTCCCTCCTGGCGTCCCGCACAGTCGCGCGATGCTGCCACCGCAGAACCGGCGCTCAATGCGGCACCGATCGTGAAAGGGGAGGTGCCGGAGTTGGAAGAAGCGGGCGGAACACTGGCGCCGGCGGTCCATGCAGCGGACGTCGCCGAGATGATCCCGGCCGGCCGCGAACCCGCATCAGATTCGGCCGCCAGGGTTGTGACCGGTGAAAGAGAAGCCCGTCTCTCCTACCTCTCCGATCACGCATTCTTCGAATTCATGCCGCTCGAAATGGCGGCTGCCATGCAGGTCGCCGCCGAACCGGTGGAGGAACCGGCAATGGTGCCGCAGCAGATTGCGGCGGCACCGACGCCTGTCGCCGCGCCGGTGGAAATCCAGCCGCAGCCGCCAACGGCGATCACCTCGATGTTCCGGGTGGTCGAATGCCGCCCGGCGACGACAGTTATCGCCGCGCCGGTTCCCGTACCGCCCCCAAGCGCCCCCGATAAGCCTGAAGCCGTGGCCGTGGCGGCCGCGCCGGCGCTGGTCGAGCCTGTCGTCAAAGCCGAGGAAAAGACGCCGGTTTCCAACGTTCCGGTCACCAAGGCGGCGATCACCATGCCGGCCGTGGTGCAGCGTTCCGCTTCACCCTTTCCGCCGATCGGCGGCAGCGAGCGCCAGCAGGCTGACGCCGCCTACGAGTTTCCGGCCAAGGAGCTGCTGCAGGAGCCGCCGCAGGGCCAGGGCTTCTTCATGACGCAGGAGCAGCTCGAGCAGAATGCCGGGCTTCTCGAAAGCGTTCTCGAGGATTTCGGCGTCAAGGGCGAGATCATCCATGTCCGTCCGGGCCCCGTCGTCACCCTCTACGAATTCGAGCCGGCGCCCGGCGTCAAGTCCTCGCGCGTCATCGGCCTTGCCGACGATATCGCTCGGTCGATGTCGGCGCTTTCGGCCCGCGTCGCAGTGGTGCCCGGCCGCAACGTCATCGGCATCGAACTGCCGAACGCGACGCGCGAGACGGTTTATTTCCGCGAGCTGATCGAATCCAATGATTTCCAAAGGACCGGCTGCAAGCTGGCGCTCTGCCTCGGCAAGACGATCGGCGGCGAGCCGGTGATCGCCGAACTCGCGAAGATGCCGCATCTGCTCGTCGCCGGCACCACCGGCTCGGGCAAATCGGTGGCGATCAACACGATGATCCTGTCGCTGCTCTACCGGCTGAAGCCGGAGGAATGCCGGCTGATCATGGTCGACCCGAAGATGCTCGAACTCTCCGTCTATGACGGCATCCCGCATCTTCTCACGCCGGTCGTCACCGATCCGAAGAAGGCGGTGATGGCGCTCAAATGGGCGGTGCGTGAGATGGAAGACCGCTATCGCAAGATGTCGCGGCTCGGCGTCCGCAACATCGACGGCTACAACCAGCGCGCCGCCGCCGCCCGAGAGAAGGGCGAGCCGATCCTGGCAACCGTGCAGACCGGCTTCGAGAAGGGCACCGGCGAGCCGCTCTTCGAGCAGCAGGAGATGGATCTGGCGCCGATGCCCTATATCGTCGTCATCGTCGACGAGATGGCCGACCTGATGATGGTCGCCGGCAAGGAGATCGAAGGGGCGATCCAGCGCCTCGCCCAGATGGCGCGCGCCGCCGGCATCCACCTGATCATGGCGACGCAGCGCCCGTCGGTCGACGTCATCACCGGCACGATCAAGGCGAACTTCCCGACCCGCATCTCCTTCCAGGTGACCTCGAAGATCGACAGCCGCACCATCCTCGGCGAGCAGGGTGCCGAGCAGCTGCTGGGCCAGGGCGACATGCTCTACATGGCCGGCGGGGGGCGCATCCAGCGCGTTCATGGCCCCTTCGTCTCCGACCTCGAGGTCGAGCATGTGGTGGCGCATCTGAAAACGCAGGGGCGCCCGGAATATCTGGAGACCGTGACGGCGGACGAGGAGGAAGAGGAGCCGGAAGAAGATCAGGGCGCCGTTTTCGACAAGAGCGCGATTGCTGCGGAAGACGGCAACGAGCTCTACGAGCAGGCGGTGAAAGTGGTGCTGCGCGACAAGAAATGCTCGACCTCCTATATCCAGCGCCGGCTCGGCATCGGCTACAACCGCGCTGCTTCCCTCGTCGAACGAATGGAGAAGGAAGGCCTCGTCGGCCCGGCCAATCATGTCGGCAAGCGCGAGATCATCCATGGCAACCGCGACCACGCGGCCAAGGCGGACGACGCCGAGATGGAGTGAGCGAAGGGCGAGCAGGGAACAGATGCGCGCGACGTCGGCAGCCACCAACCCCCTCTGGCCCGGCGGCCCTCTCCCCCAGAGAGACTTTGCACTTGCAGCACCGGTCGCTTGCACCTTGAAGCTGGTGTGACGGTGAAGACGCCAAAGAAGGTGCAGCCCGGCTAGCACCTCTCCCCTGTGGCCCCTGTGGCACCTCCTGGGGAGGTTCTGCGGCCGCGCGCCGAAACAAGGACTACGGCTTCTGGTTCTTCACGAATGTCGCATGCCATTTCGCCAGCATCGACACTGCCTCCTTGAGGAAAGCCGGGTGGGTGCCTGGAAGAAACTCGATCTTCGGCGCTTTCCCGTCGAGCCTCAGCCGCGCGAAGACTCGACCCGCCTCGTCCTTCAGTTCCTCCGGCTTTTCCGGTTCCGGCTTGTCGCTCTGAGACAGGCGGTTGAAGAGGAATTGGAAGCGCTGGTCCGTATCGGCGCTACGGAAGCGCGGCGCGCCTATCTCCTCTTCGGCCAGCTCCCTCGCCTCGTTGTTTTCCAGCAAGGTGCCGATCGCCATCCAGCGCTCGCGACCGGCCTTCGGCGCCGGGCCGATGGCACGGGCGAGTGCGTGGGGCACGCTGTCGGCGACTTGCAGCAGGCGCGACAATTCGCTTTTCTGCACGGCAAGCGCGTCGCCGATCACCTTGCGGTCGAAGCCGCGGGCGGCAAGTGCGGCGGCAAAAAGCGCCCGCTCGATGAAGGAGAGGTTGCGTCGCTCGGCATTCTCCTTGCCTTGGGCCAGCACCAGCTCGTCATCCGTCAACGGCCGGACGATCGCCTTCACCTGCAGTTCGAGCCGGCGCACGGCCTTCAGGCGGCGGTGGCCGTAGGCGGTCTGGTAGTAGCCCTGCTTTTCCGGATGCGGGCGCACGAGGATCGGCGATTGCTGGCCGTTCTCGCGAATGCTTTCGACGAGCGCGAGGAAATCCGGGTCGTCGACCTCGCCGTCAGTCATCCGGTCCTCGATGAAGGAGGCCTCGACAAGCGCCGGATCGAGCGCGACGACGCGCTCGCCCTGGGTCAGGGCCTCGCGGAGCACCCGCGCCTCTTCCGCCTCGCGGGTGATGCTGCCGAGCGAAAGGCCCATGGCCTTGACGGCGCCGGACGCGGCGCGCGGGGCGGCGGGCTGGGTGTTGACAGGTGTCAACTCACTCGGCCCGGCCGGCGGCTGGTCGGTCGGGGGCTGCAGAGCGGCAGCGGGCGCACCGCCCATGAACAGCGCCCGCAATTCGTTCTTCCGGTTGTTGCCAGCCATGACTTAGCGCCCCCAGGCCGCGTGAATGAGAGCCTCGATCTCGCCGTTGACGGCGTTCAGCGACTCGATCGCCCGGTCATAGGTGGCGCGGGTGAAGTTCTCGCGGCCGACCTCGTAGAGCGTTTGCTTGGTCAATCCCGCATCCGAGATCGCCGTCGACTTCACCATCGCCGAGGTCAGCACCCGGTCACCGAAGAGCGAGCGCATAAAGCCGACGATCTGTGCCTGCGGCCCGTCATTTGGCTCGAAGCGGGTGACGAGATAGCGCAGGAAGTCGAAATTGAGCTCGCCGCCCGCCTCGCGCACGACGCTCAAGAGATCGGAGGTCATGTAGAGGAACTGGTTCATCGAGGCGACGTCGAGCATCTGCGGATGCACGGTGACGATGACCGAGGTCGAGGCGCAGAGCGCCGAGAGCGTCAGATAGCCGAGCTGCGGCGGGCAGTCGATGACGACGACGTCGTAGTCATCGGCGACGCTGGCGAGTGCCGCCTGCACGCGAGCGAAGAACAGCGGCCCGGCATCGGCGCCGTTCTGCCGCGCACTCAACGCCTGCGGCGTCGTGTGCTCGAATTCCTGTAGTTCGAGATTGCCCGGCACCAGGTCGAGGCCGTCGAAATAGGTCTTGCGGATGATCTCTTTCAGCGGCCGCGCCTCGGCGTCATAGCGGATCGAGCCATAGAGGGTGTCGTTGCCGGTGAGATCGAGCTCCGGCTGATAGCCGAACAGCGCCGAAAGCGAGGCCTGCGGGTCGAGATCCACCGCCAGCACCCGATGGCCGGTCAAGGCCAGATATTGCGCCAGATGGACGGACGAGGTCGTCTTGCCGGAGCCGCCCTTGAAATTGGTGACGGAGATGACCTGCAGATGCTCGCCGCGCGTTTCGTCGCGCCAGTTCACATAGGCACGCGCCTTGGCGGCATTGCCCTTGGCGAGCGCCTGTTCGGCGAGGTGGCGGCGCAGCGCATTGATGTCGGCAAGCGAATAGGAGCGCCGTCCGCCGATTCCGGTATCGGGCTGCGGCCCCTCGCCGGCAAGCGACAATTGCCGGAGATAGCCGTCGGAGACGCCGATCAGCTTGGCGGCCTCGCCGGAGGTGAAGCTCCGGAGCGTCTTCATCGCTGTCGGCGCGAACAGCCGGTCGCGCATCGCCTTCAGCTGCTCGGAAAGCGCCCGCGCATCAGCCGCGATCGCCTCGTCCGCCGGCCTGCGAGATCCGGTGCCGGCGGCCGCCGCCTTGCCCACTGCGCTTGCGGCGTCCACGGCCGATCCTGTCATGTCCATCGTGACAACCCCTCGTGCTTATTCACCATCCCGCGGCGGACGAAAAAATGGCAACGGCCATCCGTTCGCCGGCCGCACAGATGCGCCCGCCGCATTCCCTAACAGAGCAATCGCTGAACTACGCTGAAATATGGAATATGCGATCTATTCCGTTACAGGAATGATTCATCTGCTGATTCGCGTCAAGCCATTTCTCCCGCCCTCAGCGGCTCGGAGGCGCGCGGCCGTAAAGCAACAGCATGACGATGACGACGATGCCGTAGACGATCTGGCGGCCCGCTTCCGGCATCTGCATGACCGAGAGGATGGATTGCAGCAGCGTGATCAGGATGACGCCGGCGACCGTGCCGAAATAGGAGCCGCGGCCGCCGAGAATCGAGGTGCCGCCGAGCACGACCGCGGCGATCGACGGCAGCAGATAGGCGTCGCCCATCGCCTGCGCCGCCTTCGAGGCATAGCCTGCAAGCAGCACGCCGCCGAAGGCGCTCAAGCCACCGGAGACGACGAAGGCGATCATCACGACGCGACGCGTGCCGACGCCGGAGAGGAAGGCGGCGCGCTCGCTGTTGCCGATGCCGTAGACGGCGCGGCCAAAGGCCGTGCGGGTGAGCAGGAACACCATCGCCGCACTGACGGCGATCCAGACGAGGATGGCGTTCGGAACGCCCGGCACGAGGGCGCCTGTGGCAAGCCAGCGGATGGCATGCGGGGCCGAATCCTGCGGCGAGAAGCCGCCGGTATAGACGACCATCAGCCCCTGAGCCACGACATTCGAGGCGAGCGTCACGATCATCGAAGGAATACGCAGAAAGGCGACGCCGATGCCGTTCAGGAGGCCGAAGGCCATGCCGGAGAGGACCCCCACCGGGATGGCGATAAAGGCGCCTGCAGATCCGAATCCGGCCGCGGCGCAGGCCATCATCGCACCCATCGTCATCACCCAGGGCACCGAAAGGTCAATATGGCCGAGCAGGATGACGACCATCATTCCGGCGGCCACCACGCCGAGGAAAGACGCGACCTTGAGCTGCTGCAGCAGGTAATCGGGCGAGAGGAAATTGCTTGAATAGAGGCTGCCGAGAAGAAGAAGCAGCAGAATGCAGCCGAAAGCGGTGACGACGGCCGGATCTGCGCGGCGGAGGAAGCCCGGCAGGCGTGCCCTGACGGACAAGCGGCTTTCGGACGTCTCGCTCATTGGAACCAGTCCAGACGGTTTCGCACGCGCAGCAGCGCCAGCGACCCGAGGCTGACGGCGATCATCAGCACGATGCCCTGGAGGAGCGGCTGCCAGAGCGGCTCGACATCGAAGGCAAACAGCATGTCGCCGGTGGTGCGCGCGGCAAAGGCGCCGAAGATCGCCCCGACGGCGCTGCCGCGGCCGCCATAGAGCGACACGCCGCCGAGCACGACGGCGGCAATCGACCAGAGCGTATAGGCGCTGCCGCTCGCATAGGCCGCCTCGCCGGTATAGGTGAAGAAGGTGAGAAACAATCCGCCCATTCCGGCGAGCAGCCCTCCCAGCAGGTAGGCCGCGAACTTGCCGCGCCGGATCGGCACACCAGACATGAAGGCGGCCGGCTCGGAAGAACCCGCCGCATAGGCGGCCCGCCCGGCGACCGATCGTCGAAACGGCAGCCAGACGAGCAGGACGACGGCGGCAAGCGCCACGAGGCTCGACGGCACGACGCCGAAGAGGCGGCCGGTCAGCGCGTCGGCGAGATCCTCGTTGACGGAGCCGCCGGGAAAGGGCCGGAGTAACAACGCCAGGCCGAAATAGACGGCACCTGTCGCGATGGTCGCGACGATCGGCTGCAGGCGGCCGTAGATCACCAGCAGGCCGTTGATCGCGCCGCAGAGCGTTCCGGTCGCCAGCACGGCGACCACGCCAAGGCTCGTCGGCACGGCGCCGCCGACGACGATCCAGGAGGCCAGACAATTGGTGAGCACCAGGATCATGCCGACCGAAAGGTCGATCCCGGCGGTGATCACCACCAGCGCCTGGGCCATGGCGACGAAGGCGAGCAGCACGCCCTTGTTGGCGGCCGTGTGCACGACATTGGCGGTGAAGCCGGCCGGATGGTTGGCGACATAGACGACGAACATCACCAGGAAGATCGCCAGCCCCGTCAGCGTGCCGCGCTGTTCGTTCAGCCAGTAGCGCCATTCGCTCATGCGGCCGTTCCCTCCTGCCCTGTCTCGACGTTGAGGGCGCTGGCGATCAATGCCCGCTCGCTGATCGCGCCGCCCTGAAGTTCGCGGACGATGCGACCGTCAAAGAGGACCAGGACCCGGTCGCAGCAGCCGATCAACTCGTCATAGTCGGTCGAATAGAAGACAATCGCCGCACCGGCCTCCGCCAGCCGCCGCAGCAATTGGTAAAGCTCCTGCTTGGTGCCGACATCGATGCCGCGCGTCGGATCGTTGAGCAATATGATCCGCGGTTTGCGCATCAGCCATTTGGCGATGACCACCTTTTGCTGGTTACCGCCCGAAAGCGTGCCGACGGGCACGTCGAGGCCGGCGGTCTTGATTTCCAGCAGCCGCACCATGTCGTCGATCGACTGCTCCTCCTTCGTCCGGTCGATGACTCCGCTGCGCGAGACCCGGTCGAGGGCGGCGAAGGAGAGATTTTCCCGGACCGTCATCGGCAGCATCAAGCCTTCGGTCTTGCGGTCCTCCGGGATGAGCGCCATGGAGAGCGGCGCTTTTCGCGCCGCTGCCGGCCCGCTAATCGAAACCGGCGATCCGTCGACGAGCACCGAGCCGGTCGTGCCGCGCAATACGCCGAAGAGCGCCAGGAGAAGCAGCCGCTGACCCTGGCCCTCGAGACCGCCGAGGCCCACGACCTCTCCCTCGCCCACCGAAAAGGAGATTTCGCGCAGCCGATCGCTCCAGCCGAGATCGCGGCATTCGAGCACGGGCGCTCTCGCCGGCCTCGCTACCGCGTGGCGCGGCGGAAAGACGTTGCTGTATTCGCGGCCGATCATCATCTCGACGATCTCGCTATTGCTGCGGCTGCCGGCGGCAAAGCTCGCGACATTGCGACCATTGCGAAAAACCGTGCAGGTATCGGCGAGTTCGGCGATCTCATGCATGCGATGCGAGATGTAGAGCAGCGCCAGACCATCTTCCCGCAGCCGTTTCAGCACCGCAAAGACCTTGGCGACGTCGCCGGCAGTCAGCGCCGAGGTCGCCTCGTCGAGGATCAGCGCGCGCGGCTTCGAGGCGAGCGCCTTGGCGATCTCGACCATCTGCCGGCGCGACAGAGGCAAATCCCTCACGGCGGCGCGCGGGTGGATATCCTCGGCTCCGGCTCGGGCGAGCGCTTCCTCGGCGAGCGTCCGCTGGGCGCGCCGGTCGATCATGCCGAAACGGCGGGGCGGATTGGCAAGGGCGATATTGTCGGCGACGCTCAGGTCCGGGATCAGCGACAGTTCCTGGAAGACGCAGGCAATGCCTGCCGCCGCGGCCTCGGCCGGTGATCGAAAGGCAACCTCGCGGCCGTCGAGCAGGAGACGTCCTTCGTCCGGCGCGACCACGCCGGCCATGATCTTGATCAGCGTCGACTTGCCGGCGCCGTTCTCGCCGAGGATCGCATGAATTCGGCCCGGCACCACTTCGAGCCGGGCCTTCTCCAATGCGCGGACACCGCCATAGCGCTTCGATACACCTTCCATCTGGAAGAGCGGCGGCGGTGTCTCGGCTGCGGTCATGAGGCGCCTCGGATCAGGGTTCGTCACGGGCATGCCGCGCACGCGAGGCGCGCGACATTTTCAGTGCTTGAGGAAGAACCTACTGGTTCTCCTTGGTCTGACCCATGATCTCCTGGGCCGTGAAGTTGATGCCGCAGGTGGGGAAAGCATTGCCGACGAAGAAGTTATCCGACTGGTCGGGATAGAAGTCCTGACCTTCCTTGAAGTTCGGATCCTCGACGATCGCCAGCGGCAGCTTGATCGATTGCGGCACCACTTGGCCCTCGAGCGCTGCGATCGCCGTCTTGATGGCGACCGCGACCTGCGCCGGACCGGTGCCCGCCGACGAGCATTTCAGGCCCTCGCCGGCATGCTTGGCGCAGAACTTGCGGAAGCCGTTCTCCGTCTCGCCGCCGAAGGGCACGAAGGGATGCCCGGCATCGATCATCGCCTGCACGACGCCGGTATCGCCGCCCTGCGCGGTGATCCCGTCGAATTTCTTGTGCACGGCGATCGCATCCGCCGTCGCCTTCTGGGCGGTCGGGTCGTCCCACTTGCCGATCACCTCGACGACGTCCCATTTCTTGCCGGTCGCCGCGAAGGTTTCATGAATGCCGTTGTGGCGGTCGGTGTCAACGGACGTGCCGGCGACGCCACGCACCTCGAGGATCTTGCCGCCCTCCGGAAGATGCTTGGCGAGCCAATTGGCCCAGAGCACGCCAAGACCCTTCTGGTCGACATTGACGTTGATCGCATCCTCGGTATCGAGAATGTTGTCGAAGGCGACGAGGACGATGCCGGCTTCCTTGGCGCGCTTGATGACCGGGCCGAAGGCAGTCGGGTTCTGGGCGTTGACGATGATCGCGTCATAGCCGGAATCGATAAAGTTGTTGATCGCCGAGATCTGCGCCGGCACGTCCTCGCCGGTCGAGACGACCTTGAACTCCTTGAGCTTCGCCGCGACATCCGGCTGCGCGGCATAGGCCTTGGCCGTCTGGATCATCTGGATGCGCCAGGTGTTGGCAATGAAGCCGTTGGCGAGCGCGATACGATAGGGACCGTCCTTCTTAGGGAACTTGAAGAATTTGGTTTCGGCCGTCCACGGCACGAAGCAATCCGGTTCGGCCGCGGGACCGCTGACGATTTCAGGTTCTGCGGCGGCGGTGGTCGATAGAAGTGCGAATGCAGCGGCGGTGAGAATGCCGCTGACAAATGATGTGGTCATCGAATTCCCTCCCATTAACAGGCGGGACTGGGCATCGAGCGAGCGGGCGCCGCCATCGATGTTCGCCGCAGACATGTCTGCGGCCTGGAGCAGTGACCGTTGAACGCAGTCGAAATTGCTCCAGAACACAACGAAGCTCACTTCCGGTTTCGGTCACCCGATCCCAAGTGCTTCAGAGGCCGATCCGGCACGACTTGTCGATACGCGAGTCCAGTGACGCCAGACAGGCTCCTCCCGAGGCGTCCGAACGAAATGGTAGCGTTACCAATATCCTGTGTAAAGCGGCGGCTTCGACAAGGCCGGAGGGGCTGCCTGCGAAACAGCGCTGCCGTCGGCAACGCCGCTTCGAAGGTGTCGGTTCAACCCTGTTGGCTGGGGCGCAGGGGCTGGTTGAAACGGTCGGCGAAGGCCTCGATCGAGCCGCGGCCGAAGCGTCTGACGCGTCGCTTGACGAGGACGGACATGACGCGGGCGGCGGTCGAGATGGTCATCTCGTCGAGCGGGCCCGAACCGCTCCAGGGCTTCGTCAGCCGGTCGGTGACGATGCCCAGCATGTTGGCGGGCATGATGTCGGTGCAGGGTTTCATCCAATCGAATACGGCGCTGATCGGCACCACCTTGCCTTCAAAGGCAACGATCGGTTCGGGCATGTCTTCGTCCCAATCGTCATAGGCTTCGAGCGCATCCCTGAAGAGGGTCTGCAGCGTGATTGGGGCATGCCCTTCGTAAAGGGCGGGCAGGAAATTCGTCATTAGGGTCTCCTCCGAGTGGTTAGGCCGGAAACGCGAAATGGCCAATTCTGTCAGCGGTAACGGTTTGTGATGCTCCTTCATAAAGCGTGCGGCGGCAGTATGGTTCAAAGCACAGGAGCGCGCAAACACAATCGATTAAAATGGTGGGATTTCTGACGCAATCCCAACACTCGATATCGTCAACGCAGACTCAAGTTGCTGATTTGCCGGGGGGAATTTGCGCCTGTGGAAAACAGCTAAACCGTCAGATGCCGACGCGCTTCCGGCGTGTCCAGCGTCTCCGCCGGCCCCTCATGAACGAATGCGCCGCGATCCATGATGTAGACCTGGTCCGCAAGCTCGCGGCAGAAATCGAGATACTGCTCGACGAGCAGGATGGCCATGCCGGTCGAATCCCTCAGATAACGGATCGCCCGGCCGATGTCCTTGATGATCGACGGCTGGATGCCCTCGGTCGGCTCGTCGAGCACGAGGATCTTGGGTCGGGTGACAAGCGCCCGGGCGATGGCGAGCTGTTGCTGCTGGCCGCCGGAAAGATCGCCGCCGCGCCGGCCGAGCATGGTCTGCAGAACCGGAAAGAGGCTGAAGATGTCTTCCGGGATCGAGCGCTCGGCCCGCTTCAGCGGCGCATAGCCTGTCTCGAGATTCTCCTTAACCGTCAGCAGCGGAAAGATCTCGCGGCCCTGCGGCACGTAGCCGATCCCCTGCTTCGCCCGCCGGAACGGCGCCAGTCCATCGAGCGCCGTGCCGTTGAAGGCGATTGCCCCGGAACTCACGGGATGCTGGCCGGTAATTGCCCGCAAGAGGCTGGACTTGCCGACGCCATTGCGGCCGAGCACGCAGGTGATCTTGCCCATCTCGGCCTTGAACGAGACATTGCGAAGCGCCTGGGCAGCGCCGTAGTGCAGATTGACGTTGTCGACGCTCAACATGGTTTGCCCCTCACGCGCTACCGGCCGAGATAGTTCTCGATCACCTTCGGATCGTTGCTGACGAAATCGATCGAGCCTTCCGCCAGCACCGAACCTTCGGCGAGACAGGTGACCTTGACGCCGAGCTCGCGGATGAAACCCATGTCGTGCTCGACGACGACGACCGAGCGGGTCTTGGCAATCTCCTTAAGGAGGATCGCCGTTTCCGCGGTCTCCGCATCCGTCATGCCGGCGACCGGCTCGTCGACGAGCAGCAATTCCGGCTCCTGGGCGAGCAGCATGCCGATTTCCAGCCACTGCTTCTGGCCGTGCGAGAGATTGGCGGCGAGATCATCGCGGCGCGCCGTCAGCCGCACCGTCTCAAGAATCTCCTCGATGCGCGCCTTGTCCTCGCGCGTCAGCCGGTAGAACAGCGTCGCGAAGACGCCGCGGCTGCGGTTGAGCGCCAGTTCGAGATTATCCCAGACCGTGTGGCTCTCGAAGACCGTCGGCTTCTGGAACTTCCGGCCGATGCCGAGCTGGGCGATCTCCGCCTCATCCCTTCTGGTGAGATCGATGTCGCCCTTGAAGAACACCTCGCCCTCGTTGGGCCGCGTCTTGCCGGTAATGATGTCCATCATCGTCGTCTTGCCGGCGCCGTTCGGCCCGATGATGGCACGCAGTTCCCCCGGCTCGATGATGAAGGAGAGCGAATTCAGCGCCTTGAAGCCGTCGAAGGAGACGGAGACGCCGTCGAGATAGAGCAGGCTTTTCGGTTTCTTCTCGGTCATGGCGATCACTCCGCGGCCATCGGTTCGGCGTCGGGCAAGCCGGTCCCGTTCTCGGATCGGCTGGCGGCACGATAGGCGCGGCGCCGGGCTAGATAGTGCTGGGCCGTGCCGACGACGCCCTTCGGCAGGAACAGCGTGACGAGGACGAAGAGCCCGCCGAGCGCAAAGAGCCAGAATTCCGGGAAGGCGGCGGTGAAGATACTCTTGCCACCGTTGACGAGGATGGCGCCGATGATTGGCCCGATGAGCGTGCCGCGGCCGCCGACGGCCGTCCAGATGACCACCTCGATCGAGTTGCCCGGCTCGAACTCGCCCGGATTGATGATGCCAACCTGCGGCACGTAGAGGGCGCCGGCGACACCCGCCATCATCGCCGAGACGGTGAAGGCGAAAAGCTTCATGTGCTCGACCCGGTAGCCAAGGAAGCGGGTGCGGCTTTCGGCATCGCGCAGCGCCACCAGCACCTTGCCAAATTTCGAGCGCACGATACCCGAGGTCACGACCAGCGAGAGGGCGAGCGCCAGTGCCGAGGCCGCAAAGAGCGCGGCCCGCGTACCGTCCGCCTGGATGTTGAAGCCGAGTATGTCCTTGAAATCGGTCAGCCCGTTATTGCCGCCGAAGCCCATGTCGTTGCGGAAGAAGGCGAGCAGCAGCGCATAGGTCATCGCCTGAGTGATGATCGACAGATAGACGCCGTTGACGCGCGAGCGGAAGGCGAACCAACCGAAGACGAAGGCCAGCAGCCCCGGCACGAGGACGACCATCAGGGCCGCGAACCAGAACATGTCGAAGCCGTGCCAGAACCAGGGCAGTTCCTTCCAGTTGAGAAACACCATGAAATCCGGAAGCAGCGGGTTGCCGTAGGAGCCGCGCGCACCGATCTGGCGCATCAGATACATGCCGATCGCATAGCCGCCGAGCGCGAAGAAGGCGGCATGCCCGAGCGAAAGAATGCCACAGAAGCCCCAGACGAGATCGAGCGCCAGGGCGAGCAGCGCATAGGTCAGGTACTTGCCGAACAGCGAGACCAGATAGGTCGGCACGTGCAATGGATGGTCCGGCGCAGTCAGGAGGTTGAGCGCCGGCACGAGCGCCGCGAGCGCGAGCAGGAGTGCCACGGCGACGACGATCGTTCGATCCAGCGATTTGATGAGAAACGAGGTGATCATGCTTCCACCGCCCGGCCCTTGAGTGCGAACAGCCCGCGCGGCCGCTTCTGAATGAAGAGAATGATCAGCACGAGCACGAGGATCTTGCCGAGCACGGCGCCGGCATAGGGCTCCAGGAACTTGTTGAGGATGCCGAGCGAGAAGGCCCCGACGAGCGTGCCCCAGAGATTGCCGACCCCGCCGAAGACCACGACCATGAAGCTGTCGATGATGTAGCCCTGGCCGAGATTCGGCGAGACGTTGTCGATCTGCGAGAGTGCCACGCCCGCCATGCCGGCAATGCCAGAGCCGAGCGCGAAGGTCAGCGCATCCACCCAGGGCGTGCGGATGCCCATGGAGGAGGCCATGCGGCGGTTCTGCGTCACCGCCCGCATCTGCAGGCCCATCGGCGTCTTCTTCAGGAGGAAGAGCAGCGCGGCAAAGACGGCGAGTGCGAAGAGAATGATCCAGAGGCGGTTCCAGGTGATCGTCAACCCGCCGAGCTCGAAGGCGCCGGACATCCAGGAGGGGTTGCCGACCTCGCGATTGGTCGGGCCGAAGATCGTGCGGACCGACTGCTGTAGGATCAGCGATATGCCCCAGGTGGCAAGCAGCGTCTCGAGCGGCCGGCCGTAGAGAAAGCGGATGACGCCGCGTTCCATCGCCAGGCCGACGGCGCCGGTGACCAGGAAGGCGAGCGGCAGGGCGATCGCCAGCGACCAGTCGAAGAGACCCGGATAGGAATTGCGCAGGACCTCCTGCACCAGGAAGGTCGTGTAGGCGCCGAGCATCACCATCTCGCCATGCGCCATGTTGATGATACCCATGACGCCGAAGGTGATCGCCAGGCCGATCGCCGCGAGCAGCAGCACAGAGCCGAGCGACAGGCCGTACCAGACGTTCTGGCCGGCCGCCCAGAGCGCCTGTGTCTGCTCGATGCTGGCGAGCGCCGCTTCGATTTCAGGCTTCAGCGTCTCGTCGGCCGCGCCGAGCGCCGATGAGAGAATGGGAAGCGCCTCACGGCCGCCCTTTTCCCTGAGCAGCCGCACCGCCTCCTTCTTCTCCGCGACGGGTCGGTCGGACATCAACAGCGTCGTGGCGCGCGCCTGTTCGAGCAGTGCGCGAACCTCCGCATCCTTCTCGGCGGCGAGCGCGCTCTCGACGGCACCGAGCGCATCGGCGTTCGGAGACTGCAGCACGGATTGCGCGGCCTTGAGGCGTGCGGTCCGGTCGGGACTCAAGAGTGTCAGGCTGCCGAGCGCGGTTCGCACGGCGCGGCGCACGCCGTTGTTGACCTTGACCTTGGAAAGCGCCGCCTTTGGCGCCTCGCCGGCGCTTTCGCCGGTGACCGGGTCGGTCAGCGTCAGCGTCGAACCGCTCTCCTTCGTCAGGAACACCTGGCCGTCGGCCTTGCGGGCGTAGAGATTGCCTTCGCCGAGCGCCTCGAGGATGGGCACGACATTGGGATCCCCGGTCTTTGCGAGGGCTGCGATGTGCTCGTCCATGTCGGAGAGTTTCGCCTCGCCGAGCGCGTTCACCATATCGCGCAGTCCCTCCTCCGCCCGAAGCCCCAGCGTCGCGAGCGCGTTGAAGAGAACCAGGGTAAAAAGCACGGTTTGAAGGATGCGGTACATTCGCCCCTCGCTTGGCATCTGCAGCAAATCCTCCGCCCGAACGGGCGTTCGGACGGAGGGAGTTTCGAGCTATCGCGTCACGAAATCACGAACCCTTGCCGCCGCACTTGCCCGTGGCGACGTTGAAGTTGCCGCAGGACATCGGCGCCCGCCAATCGGAGATCAGATCCTTGGAATCCGGCAGGTAATCCGACCACTCGTCGCCGACCACCAGGCCGGGCGTTTCCCAGACTGTCTCGAATTGGCCGTCCGACTGGATCTCGCCGATCAGCACCGGCTTGGTGATGTGGTGGTTCGGCATCATCGTCGAATAGCCGCCCGAGAGGTTCGGCACCGAGACGCCAATCATCGCGTCGAGCACCGCGTCGGTGTCGGTGGTGCCGGCTTTTTCGACGGCCTTCAGCCACATGTTGAAGCCGATATAATGGGCCTCCATGGGGTCGTTGGTGACCCGCTTGTCATTCTTGGTATAGGCCTTCCAGGTCTTGATGAATTCGGCATTGGCCGGATTGTCGACCGACTGGAAATAGTTCCAGGCAGCGAGATGGCCGACAAGCGGGCCTGTGTCGAGGCCGGCAAGCTCTTCCTCGCCGACGGAGAAGGCGACGACCGGGATGTCCTCGGCCTTGACGCCCTGGTTGGCGAGTTCCTTGTAGAAGGGCACGTTGGCGTCGCCGTTGATCGTCGAGACGACGGCGGTCTTCTTGCCGGCCGCGCCGAACTTCTTGATGTCGGAGACGATCGTCTGCCAGTCGGAGTGACCGAAAGGCGTGTAGTTGATCATGATGTCCTCGGGCTTGACGCCCTTGGAAATGAGGTAGGCCTCGAGGATCTTGTTCGTCGTGCGCGGATAGACGTAGTCCGTGCCGGCAAGCACCCAGCGCTCGACCTCCTCGTTCTCCATCAGATAGTCGACTGCGGGGATCGCCTGCTGGTTCGGGGCCGCACCGGTGTAGAAGACGTTGCGCTGGCTTTCCTCGCCCTCGTACTGAACCGGGTAGAAGAGGATCGAGTTCAGCTCTTCAAAGACCGGCAGCACGGATTTGCGCGACACGGAGGTCCAGCAGCCGAAGACGGCCGAGACCTTGTCGACCGAGATCAGTTCACGCGCCTTTTCGGCAAAGAGCGGCCAGTCGGAGGCCGGGTCGACGACGACCGCTTCGAGCTTCTTGCCGAGCAGGCCGCCCTTCTTGTTCTGCTCGTCGATCAGCATCAGCATGGCATCCTTCAGCGTCGTCTCGGAGATCGCCATGGTGCCGGAAAGCGAATGAAGAATGCCGACCTTGATCGTGTCGTCGGCGGCAAAGGCGCCGTTGAACGCGGTCGTCGAAAGAACGGCAGCGAGAAATGCGCCGGTGACGCGTGCCCTGTAAGTCATCTGGTTGAACCCCTCTAGCTCTGGTCGCCGCAACGGAGTGTTGGTTCTCCTTGGCCGTTGCTTGAGGGATATTCCGCCAGGCCCACTGCACTGCACATACGACATTCTACGTAGGCGAATGGGGGAAGAAGGAAGTTCGATCGGATCTCACGCCTTCGCCGAATCCGGATCGAGCCACCGGTCGATCGACAGCTTGCCCGGCCCGGCCTTGAGGATGGCCAATGCCATCGCCGCCCAGGTCAGATGAATGGGCCATCCGTCCGGTACGGTCAGTTGAATGACGATCGTCATCGCCAGCAGCGCCAGCGCGGCAAGACGCGTCGCCAGTCCCAGGACAAGAAGGACGGGAAACAGGACTTCCGCCGATGCGGCAGCGAAAGCCGTCACCGCCGGTGCCGGAAAGGCATAGGGGCCGCCCGGCAGGTGCAATCGGAACTCCGACGTAAAGAGCAGCAGCGCGACATCGTTCAATTGCAGGAAGCCGTCCCACTTGCCGATACCCGAGCGCCAGAAGGGGACGGCGAGTCCTAGGCGCAGCAGAAGCTGGGCAAGCCATGCCGGCGCCAAGGCGGCGATCAGGCCATCGACCCGGCCGAACCAGCCTGCCCTCCCGGTGGCCGCGTGCCTCTTGAAGAAATTCCGCACCGACGTGACCATCTCATCCTCCCTGGCGAATGCCCGCAAAGGCACCGCCCTCCAGCATCGTCGCGATCGCCGCTGCCAAATCGAAGTCCGGGCAGCACATGGTCGCCGCCGCGGCGGCGCTCACAAGCGGCTCGCCGGCCATCAGCCTGCCCAGAAAAACATCGTCGCCCGGCGCGAGGCGGCGAACCTCGACCTCGAACAGCGGCCTTGTCACCAGCGCGCTTTCGGCGGCCGTCGTTTCGATGCGCCCGACAGCACCGCTTGCCCGATTGACCGAGAAGATCGTCACCGCCGGATAGGCGGAGCGAAGAATGTGGCTCGCCGGATGCTGCTCGAAGACGAGTTCGCCGAGCCGTTCCGGTGGGACCGCGGCGAGCTCATCCGGGCGGAGCACTGCCGCGTCGGCCGCATGATAGGCATGGAGCCAGGCGCGCTCGATGCGTGCGACGTCGGCGAGCCATGGCATGGATCTCGCATGTTCGTAGCGCTCGATGAAATCGGGGAAATCCCGGCCGTACTCGAAGAGGAGCGGCGACGTCGGCGGGGTTTCACGGACGTGGAAGCGGGCCATCGCTCGAAAGAATGTTTCGCCGGTGATGCGCTTCGTCGCCGGAAAGACCGCGGCAAGCGATTCGATAAGGCTGACGGTCACATTGTTGCGATAGACAGCGAAGCGCTTGCCGACGGCCTTGCCGTTCGGGCCGGCGACAAGCGCGGGCGTCGCGCGGCCGGGATCGAGCAGTCCGGGCACGAAACCCTCCGGGTAGTCGAGCCCGCCGGCCGAACTTTCCCTAAGCGCGCGCATGCATCTTTTCCCGTGGCAGTGCGACCGCGTGGCGATCGAGAATCACCTGGGCCGCCATCGCTTCGGCTTTGAGAACCGGCCAGTCGGGTATGGCGCTGTCCCATTCGACGAGCGTCGGGATCGGACCGCGCCGGCCAATGACGATTTCGAAAAGCTTCCAAACGGCATGGGACACCGGTCCGTCATGGCTGTCGATCAGCAGCCGGTCGCCTTCGTCGTCGCGCTGCTCCGCATGGCCGGCCAGATGGATCTCGCCGACATGCTCGAGCGGGTAGTCCGAGAGATATTCGAGAGCGGAAAAGGCGTGGTTGGTGGCCGAGACGAAGACGTTGTTGACGTCGAGCAGCAGGCCGCAACCGGTGCGTTTGACGAGTTCCCGGATGAATGTGGTCTCGCTCATCGTCGATTCCTTGAACAGCAGGTACGTCGACGGGTTCTCCAGGAGCAGCGGTCGTCGGATCGCCTCCTGCACCTCGTCGATATGTTCGGCGACGCGCTGCAAGGTGGCTTCGGTATAGGGCAGCGGCAGAAGGTCGTTGTAATAGGTCGTGCTGTGTGTCGACCAGGCCAGGTGCTCGGAGACGAGCGCCGGCTCGTAGCGTTCGACGAGGCTTGCGAAGCGGCCGAGGTGGTCCTTGTCGAGCGGCTGCGGCCCGCCGATCGACATGCAGACGCCATGGAGCGAGACCGGGTAATCCTCGCGTATCCGCGACAGCGCCGCGTGCGGCGGCCCGCCCAGCCCCATGTAGTTTTCCGCGTGGACCTCGAAGAAGCCGCCCTGCCGATCCAGAAGAATGGACGGCAGGTGCTGGTGCTTGAAGCTGGTCCCGGCCAGCCCGGCGATCGTATGCACCGGAAAGCAGAGAGCCTGCGGCGCACCGCGATCTGCTGGAATTGTCGATACAGGCATAGTCGCCTCCACCTTCCGGCCGCTTGGTCGGCTTACGAGGGAATGTCGCGGGTGAGCGGCTCGGGCGAACCCTTCCTGCCGCCCGGGAGTTCCATCGTCGTGCAGGTGCCGCCGTCGACGAATTTCCAGGCATTGCCCTGATAGTCGACCGTCGACGTGGCCTGGCAGGTCGTACCCGGACCGGCGGCGCAATCGTTCTGCCCCTTGAGCGCGACGCCGAAGCATTTCTCCTTGCCGGCATCCATCGCCGCCTTGACCTGTTCCTGTGAAAGCGGCGCGGCCATCGCAAGCGACGACACCGCGGCTGCCACGGCACCTGCCAATACGGCCACATTGATCGTGGATTTGGAAGTCATGACATCTCTCCATTTGAGGGTCCCGTGCGGCCTCCGTTTCCAGGGCCACACAGAGCCTCGTTCGCCGAAAACGGGGATATGTTACATTTGCCGCCTACACGCTTTCGTGAGTGCGATGGACGCCGGACTCACGAGGATTTTGGATTGACTGGATCCGCAATCAGAACAGTGATCGGCACAACGCCGACAGAATCGCGAGCGGACCTGTAACAATCGGCGAAAACCGGCGAATGGGGAGGAAGCGCAGGGTGGACGGCGCAAGCGACCGAGATCTCGCACGGCTCTTCCGCACTGCGCTTGAAGGCGACGAGCGGGCCTATGGCGACTTCCTGCACGAAGCGGCGCGTCTTGTCCGGGCCTGGGCACGGCGGCGAACGGGGTTCGCCGGCCTCGATCCGGAAGACATCGTTCAGGAGACGTTGCTGGCGATCCATGTGAAGCGCCACACCTGGAGAAGCGATGGTCCGGTGGCGCCATGGCTCTATGCGATCGCCAAGCACAAGCTTGTCGATGCGATGCGCAGGCAGGGCCGCCATCCGCGGATCGACATCAGCGAGGTGGAAGGCCGGCTCGCAGCCGAGGAGGCGGAAACAGCCAGGGATTGGGAGATCGGCCGCGCACTGGAGACGTTGACGCCGGGCCAGCGCTCGGTGGTGACCGCGATATCGGTCGAGGGGCGCACGATCGCCGAGGCGGCCAGAATCCTCGAGATGAATGAAACCGCAGTTCGCGTGGCATTACACCGTGGCCTTGCCGCGATAGCCAGGCGATTTGGAAGAGATTGACATGGAAACAGATGACCTCATCAGGGCCTTGGCGGCAGACACGCGACGAGGCCGCATATCGATGGCCGGTGCCTGGTCGGCGGCCGGCGCCGCCGCCGTCGCGCTGGCGGCCATCGTCTTCTTCGGCGTGCTCGGCGCGCGGTCGGACATCGCCGCCGCTGCTGAAACCTTCCGCTTCCTCTTCAAATTCGTGGTGACCGTGGCGCTCGCCGCCAGCGCCTTCGGTCTCCTTAAAATGCTGTCGCGGCCGGATGCAGAGCCGCACCGGACCCTGCTCGGCCTCGCCGTCGCACCGATGCTGCTGGCCGCCGGGATTGTAGCGGAACTTGCCGTCTCGCCGCTGGGCACTTGGTCCGCCAGGCTCGTCGGCACGAACAGTCTCGTCTGTCTCACCTTCATCCCGCTGATCGGGATAGGGCCGCTTGCGCTGCTGCTATTGGCGCTGCGCCATGGCGCTCCGTCTCACCCCATGCTCGCGGGCGCAATGGCCGGGCTTGCGGCCGGCGGCATCGCCGCGACCTTCTATGCCGCCCATTGCACGGATGATTCACCGCTCTTCGTGGCGACATGGTATACCATCGCGATTGCCATGCTCACGCTCGCCGGCGCGCTCGCGGCGCCCCGTATCGCCCGCTGGTAATGACCTCCCAAGCGAACATCGGGTTTAGCGGATACGCCTCTGCCCTCATCCCTCTGCTCGCCACAAGAATGAGGATCAAGGAGAGGAGAGCCACGCTGATCATATCAGGCCGCGCGCTTCCCGGCTCGTGCAATGCTTGGCTGCAGCAGCCATGTCATCAGCAAGAGCGCGGAAATCGCACCGATCAACTCGGCCACGATAAAGCCGGGAAGATCGGCGGGGCGAATGCCGGAGAACGTGTCGGTCAGCGATCGGGCGACTGCCACGGCTGGGTTGGCAAACGAGGTGGAAGCGGTGAACCAATAGGCGGCGGTGATATAAAGGCCGACCAGCCAGGGTACGGATTTCTGCTCGAAGCGGATGCCGGCGAGGATGGTCGCGACGAGGCCGAAAGTCGCCACCCATTCAGCGAGCCATTGCGCTTGCCCGGTGCGCATCTTCGTCGACCATTCGAGGATCGGATGATCGAACATCAGATGCGCAACGATTGTGCCGATGATGCCGCCGGTGACCTGGGCAAGGACGTAACCGGCGAGATCGCGTCGCGGCAGGGAGCGCGACAGTACAAAGATCAGCGATACGGCGGGGTTGAAATGCGCCCCGGAGATCGGTCCGAGGATGGTGATCAGCACCACCAGGATTGCGCCGGTTGCGAGCGTGTTTGCGAGCAAGGCGAGCGCCGTATCCGCTGTCAGCGACGCGGCCATGATGCCCGAGCCGACGACGGTTCCGACAAGCAGTGCCGTGCCTAGTCCTTCCGCGACGAGGCGGCGGGAGAGATCGTACGACGACATCAGCGCGCCTCGGGCCGGGACGTGGAGCCTTCGAGCCGGCCGATTTCGTGGAGCTTCGTCTCAAGCGCGAGCTTGTCGATCGAGGCGAACGGCAGGGCTGCGAAGACCGATATACGGTTCTTGAGGTATTTCGCTGCAAGCGCAAAGGCGCGGCCCTTCTCCACATCCGAACCCTCGACGGCGGCGGGATCCTGGATGCCCCAATGCGCGGTTGCCGGATGGCCGATCCAGACCGGACAAGCCTCGCCGGCAGCATCGTCGCAGACGGTGAAGATGAAGTCCATCTGCGGAGCGCTTGGCCCGCCAAAGGCGTCCCAGCTCTTCGACGAGAACCCGGTGGTGCGATAGCCGAGCGCCTCGAGCGTCTTCAGCGCCCAGGGGTTGACCTCACCCTTCGGCTGGCTTCCGGCCGAGAAGGCGCGGAAGCGCCCTTTCCCCTCCGCCTCGAGTATGGCTTCCGCCATGATCGAGCGCGCGGAATTGCCGGTGCAAAGAAAGAGGACGTTGTAGACCCGATCGTCGTTCATTGGCATTTCCCCTCTACGGTTGGCGCACAGCAGGCCGCGATCGCGGCGGCCGGTGCGCAGATTTCAGGATGGCCGCCACAGCAGTCTTCCATCAGGAAGCGAACGAGGCTGCCGAGCGCATCATAATTGGCCGAGTAGATGATCGACCGCGACGCGCGCTGCTGGGTGATCAACCCCGCCCGTTCCAGTTCCTTGAGGTGGAACGAAACATTGGAGGGCGAGACTTCAACCTTCTCGGCAATTGCGCCCGCCGGCATGCCGTTGGGACCTGCAATGACCAACATGCGGACGATCTGCAGGCGCGTTTCCTGGGAAAGCGCGCCGAACGAGGCGAGCGCTTGACGTTCATTCATATTTCAATAATCCTTGAATCGTTGAAATAGGAATAACGCAGATGATTTCGCTCGACAACTCGGAAATTCCGCGTGACGAAATCTCCCTCGGACTTCTGCTTGAAACACTTGCCGAAGCCAGCGACCTGCCGCTCGTCTTTCACTACGAAGGGCGGCCGATCAAAACCGGATACCACGTGACGGAGGTCAAGGCGGGACAGTTCGCGGCGCTCGACTGCGGCGCCAATCCGGAATCCTGGACCGAAATCTTTGTGCAGCTCTGGGATGTGGACGGAGCCGAATGCGCACATATGCCGGCCGGCAAATTCTCTGCAATCCTCCGCAAGGTGTCGGACCACGTGGAGCTTGATGGATCGGCAAAGCTCACCTTCGAGGTCAGCGACGGCGTGCGGCCGATGCAACTCTATCGTGCGTCGCTCCCGCGCCTGCGCGACAACGCAATGCATGTGCAACTCGTTCCCAGGCCGGCGAGCTGCAAGCCGCGGGATCGATGGCTCGCCGAGGAGAAGCGCACGTCGGCTGCCTGTTGCGGCCCCGCCACATCGACGAGCGCCTGCTGCCCGTGATCGGCAGGTCACAAATACCCGGTCACCGCCGGTGCCCGGTCCCAGGCATCGTGCCGACCATCCTCGTAGACGATCGGCGCATTCGCCAGCTCCTCGTCGGTCGCATCGTCGAGGCAGGCGATGTTCACCGCATGAAACGGTCCGCCCAGCATCTCAAAATCGGCGCTGGCAAAGGGACGGACGCCGCAATGCTTGCAAAAGACATGGCGGATCGAGCGCTCGCCGAAGCGGTATTCGGCGAGTGCCTCCTCACCGGAAAGCAGGGAGAAATCCTTAGGGGTCACGAAAATTTTCCAGAAGCGCGCCTTGAGGCAAGAGGAGCAGTTGCAGCGGAAAGTCGTCGTCCACCAGACGCCCGGCCGCGACGGCTCCGATCGCTCGCCTTCCGGCGCAAGGTCGAGATTTGCGGAAAAGCGAACCGCCCGGCAATGGCAGCTGCCGTGGTAGGCCTTCTTCATTACACAGCCTCCTTCCAGGCAACGACATAGGCATCGAGACGATCCATGCATTCGCCCCAACCTTCCGCGTGCGAATCGCGGCTCTCGACTGTCGCGAAGGGCGCTTGTTGGAAAGTGAGCCTTGTGCCGCCCGCCACCTCCTCGAAGGTGACGGTGATCAGTGTATCGATCGCGTCCTCTTCTTCCCAGGTGAACGTAAAGACGAGGCGGCTCGGCGGCACGATTTCGCGATAGGTGCCCTGGGCCCAGTAGTCCTGCCCTTCGGCCGAGCGGATGCAGCTGCGCCAGGCGCCGCCCTCACGGAAATCGGCCGTCATGCTTGGCACCGTGAAGTCCTTCGGTCCCCACCAGCGCGCGAGGTGCTCTGGCGTGGTCCAGACTTTGAAGACGATGTCGCGAGGCGCGGCAAGGACGCGCGTGATGGTGAGGGCGATCTCCTCCTTGAGAGATGGAGCATTCATTGGCTTCTCCCTTCTCAGACAGGTTCGGTTCAATTCTGATCCGACTTGTCGTTGCGCTGCAGTTCATCAAGATAGCTGTCGAGCCGGTCGAAACTGGCCTCCCAGAACGGGCGATAGCGCCCGACCCAATCGGCAATCTCCTTCAGCGGCTCCGCCTGCAGCCGGCAAGGCCGCCACTGCGCGTTGCGGCCGCGCGCGATGAGGCCGGCGCGCTCCAGAACCTTCAGGTGCTTGGAGACGGCCGGCAGGCTCATGTCGAACGGGGCCGCCAGCTCGTTCACAGTCGCCTCGCCCGCGGCAAGACGCGCGATGATGGCCCGACGGGTCGGGTCGGCCAAGGCCGACAGGGTGCTGCTCAACGGATCATCCATGCCTGCATTTAACCTGTAAGCTAATTAACTAGTCGGTTTATTACAGATCAGCACGCGTCTGTCAAGCCAATTGCCCGCGCTACGAGCGACTGAGCGTTTCGAGCCTTGCTTTCCCGCTTCTGGCGTTGCATAAATTTCATGCGTCGCTTTATCTTGCCGGGAAAATAGGCAGAGGCCGGCGGAATACCCTAACGACGAGGCAACATGGCGGCACGCCAGCGCATCATTCCCGTTCGGCGAGAATACAATCGCTGGGTCGCCAACCAGACGCTGGAAGACTATGCGCTGCGCTTCACCGCCAAGAGCGCGCGGCGCTTTTCCTCAGAACGTATCTCGCAGACGGCGATCGGCGCGATCTCCTTCCTGGCGCTGGAAGCAATCGGCGGCGCCATCACCATGTCCTACGGCACCACCAATGCGATCATCGCGATCCTCGTGGCGAGCGTCATGATCCTCGTCGTCGGGCTGCCGATCAGCCGCTGTGCGATCCGCCACGGCGTCGACATCGACCTTCTGACGCGAGGCGCCAGCTTCGGCTATATCGGCTCGACGATCACTTCTCTTATCTATGCGAGCTTCACCTTCATCCTCTTCGCGATCGAAGCGTCGATCATGTCGGGCGCTTTGGAGTTGGCGCTCGGCATACCGCTCTGGATCGGCTACATCGTCAGCTCCGTCATGGTCATTCCGCTGGTGACCTACGGCGTCCGGCTGATCAGCAAGTTCCAGCTCGTCACCCAGCCCTTCTGGATCGTCTTGAACATCCTGCCCTTCGCCTTCATCGCGCTTGCCGACTGGGAGAAGGTGGGCCTGTGGCTCGCCTATGCCGGCATTCACCACGCTTCCGGCCCGGCCGGCACTGTCGCCCCCTTCGGTCTCGTCGAATTCGGTGCGGCTTCTGCGGTGATCTTCGCGCTGATGGCGCAGATCGGCGAACAGGTCGACTTCCTGCGATTCCTGCCGCCGGACGGCCAGAAGAAGCTGCATCACCGCATCGCCGTCTTCCTCGCCGGCTCCGGCTGGGTGATCGTCGGCGCGCCGAAGCTGCTTGCCGGCTCGTTCCTGGTCGTCCTGGCGCTGAGTGCCGGCGTGCCCTCGACTCGCGCCGCCGATCCGGCGCAGATGTATTACACCGCCTTCGGCTACATCGTCCCCTCTGAGACGGCCGCGCTCATACTGATGGTCGCCTTCGTCGTCGTCTCCCAGCTGAAGATCAATGTGATGAATGCCTATGCGGGGTCGCTTGCCTGGTCGAACTTCTTTTCGCGGCTGACCCACAGCCATCCGGGCCGCGTCATCTGGCTGGTCTTCAACGTGGCGATCGCGCTGCTCCTGATGGAGCTCGGCATCTACCGGCTGCTCGAGGAGACGCTCGGCATCTTCTCGGTCATCGCCATGGCCTGGCTCTCGACGATCTCTGCCGATCTCTTCGTCAACAAGCCGCTCGGCCTCTCGCCGCCTGGCATCGAATTCAAGCGCGCCCATCTCTACGACGTCAATCCTGTCGGCCTCGGCACCATGAGCGTCTCGGCGCTTCTGGCGCTCGCCGCACATTTCGGCGTCATGGGTGACATCGCCGCCTCGCTGGCGCCCTATATCGCCCTCGTCACCGCCTTTATCGTCTCGCCGCTCCTTGCCTGGTGGACAGAGGGAAAGTTCTATCTCGCCCGCAAGCCGCGCAAGAGCTGGATAAGCGAAAGCGAGATCACCTGTTCGATCTGCGAGCATCCGTTCGAGCCCGAAGACATGGCCTGGTGCCCGGCCTATGCCGCGCCGATCTGCTCGCTCTGCTGCTCACTCGACAGCCGCTGCCACGACATGTGCAAGCCGAAGGCGCGGTTAAATGCCCAAATCGCCGCGGTGGCCAAGGCCGTGCTGCCGGAGACGGTCGTCGCAAAGCTCGCCACGAGGCTGGGGCGCTACGCGATTTCGGCGGTGATCTCGATCTCCGGCATCGGGGTTATCCTGGCGATGATTGCCCACCAGACGACCGCCGCCTCGCCGGAGACCGCCGCGGTCGTCGAACGCACGATCGCCATCGTCTTCTTCGTCTTCGCCATCCTCGCCGGCGTCGTCTCCTGGTTCTATGTGCTCGCCCATGACAGCCGCGTCGTGGCCGAGGAGGAATCCTCCCGCCAGAACACCCTGCTTCTGAAGGAGATCGCCGCCCACAAGAAGACCGACGCGGCGCTGCAGAATGCCAAGGAAGCGGCCGAATCCGCCAACCGCGCCAAGAGCCGGTATGTCGTGGGCTTAAGTCACGAGCTGCGCACGCCGCTCAACGCCGTGCTCGGCTATGCGCAGATCCTCGAGCGCGATGAGACGATCCCGCAATCGCGGCAGGGCGCAATCAAGGTGATCAAGCGCAGCGCCGATCATCTTTCCGGCCTGATCGACGGGCTGCTCGACATTTCCAAGATCGAGGCCGGCAAGCTGCAGGTCTATTCGAACGAGATCAACGTTCACGATTTCCTCGACCAGATCGTCGACATGTTCCGCCCGCAGGCGCAGGCCAAGGGTATCGGCTTCGAGCACAACCGGAGCCCTACGCTGCCGCAATATGTGAAGACCGACGAGAAGCGGCTCAGGCAGATCCTCGTCAACCTACTGTCGAACGCGGTGAAATTCACCGATCAGGGCCAAATCCGCTTCCACATCGTCTATCGCAGCCAGGTGGCGACCTTCACCATCGAAGACAGCGGCCGCGGCATCAGTGACAAGGACCTGCCCAAGATCTTCGATCCCTTCCAGCGAGGCGACGCCGAGTATCGCATGCCGGGGCTCGGTCTTGGCTTGACGATCACCCGCCTGCTGACCCAGACGCTCGGCGGCGAGATCTCGGTGACGAGCGAGAAGGACAAGGGCACCGCCTTCAAGGTGCGGCTGATGCTTTCGGCCGTCGACCGTCCGGTGGCGCTCATCGACCCGGTGCGCAGGATCAGGTCCTACAGGGGCGCGCACCGCACCATCCTCGTCGTCGACGATAATGCCGACCACCGCGAACTGATGCGCGAGGTACTCGCTCCGCTCGACTTCACCGTTCTCTCGGCGGCGAGCGGCGCCGACTGCCTGGCGCTCATCGAGGGGACGCGGCCGGACCTCTTCCTGATCGATATCTCGATGCCCGGCATGAACGGCTGGGAACTGGTGACAAAGCTCCGCGAGGGCGGCCAGACGGCGCCGGCGATCATGCTGTCTGCCAATATCGGCGACGGCTCGGCGGCCGGCGCCATCGGCCACAACGACACGCTCGCCAAACCTTTCGGCGTGCGCCAGCTCACCGACAAGCTGGCGATCCATCTCGGCCTCGAATGGCTCCACGAGGGCGACGTCAAAGATGCGCCCGCCAACGGCAAAGCCACTGTCACCAGCCCCGGCGAGCAGCATGTGAGGGAATTGATAGCACTCGGCGAAATCGGCTACGTGAGAGGTATAGAGGCGAAACTGACGGAGATTGCCCTGAACCCCGAGAACAAGCCCTTTGCCGAGGCGGCCACTGCCTATGTCCGGGCCTTCGACCTTGCCGGCTACGATGCCTTTCTGAAACGGCTGCTTCCCGAGGAGGCGAACGCCCGTGCCTGAAACCGCCAACCCGCGCGACATGGTGCTGCTCGTCGACGATTCTCCCGAGGCGCTCGGCTTCCTCACCGAGGCGCTGGAACAGTCCGGCTTTTCCGTGCTGATCGCCACCTCCGGCCATGCGGCGCTCAACATCGCCGACCGCATCACCCCCGACCTCATCCTGCTCGACGCGGTGATGCCCGGCATGGACGGCTTCGACACCTGTACGCGATTGAAGGCCAATGCCTCGGTCGCCCAGGTGCCGGTCGTCTTCATGACGGGGCTGACGGAGACGGAACATGTGGTGCGGGCACTAGAGGCCGGCGGCGTCGACTACCTGACGAAGCCGATCAACATCGACGAGCTGCGTGCCCGCATCCGCGTCCACCTTTCCAATGCCCGCTCGGCCCAGAGCGCCCGCGTCGCACTCGATGCCGCCGGCCGGCACCTGCTGGCCGTGCGCGGCGATGGCACCGTGCGCTGGTCGACGCCGCAGGCGACCCGCCTCGTCAACGCCGCCACCGGCAGCGATGAAGGCCTTGCGGTGGTGGCCGCCCGCATCGCCGTCTGGATGCGGGAGCGGGAGAAGCAGGGGAGCGACAAGCAGGGCAGCCTGACGCTGCACCAGGCCGGCCAGACGGGGCTGCAGATTTCCTATCTCGGCGCCATTGGCGCCAACGAATTTCTCTTCCGCCTGACCGCCGAGAACGGCGTCAGCGACGACGAGACGCTGCGCCAGCATTTCCATCTCACTCAGCGCGAGTCCGAGGTTCTGCTCTGGATCGCCAAGGGCAAATCCAACCGCGACATCGGCGAGATCCTGGGCTTGAGCGCCCGCACCGTCACCAAGCACCTCGAACAGATCTATGTGAAGCTCGGCGTCGAGAACCGCGCTTCGGCGGCGGTCAAGGCGACGCAGGTGCTGCACGGGATTTAGTTTTCACCACACGCAGTGGCTCAGATAGGCTCGCGGCGTATGCGGACGCGATACCCCCCTCTGGCCTGCCGGCCACAGGGGAGTGTCGCCATCCGCTGACGTTGCAACTGTCGCCACCCCTCGCGCCCAAAAAAAGGACGCGGCCTGGAAAACCAGACCGCGCCAGTTTGCACTCATCGTGCGTTGCCCTGGGAGGCAAGTTATTCGGCGGGCTGAACCGCCACCGCCGGGATAGTCTCGACCGGCTGGTTGCCGCCAAGCGCCGCCGAGAGCTGCGCCTGGTCCAGTTCGCCTTCCCACTTCGCCACCACCAGCGTCGCAACCGCATTGCCGACGAAGTTGGTGAGTGCCCGGCACTCGGACATGAAGCGGTCGATGCCGAGGATCAGCGCCATGCCGGCGACCGGCACGGAGGGGACGACCGAGAGCGTCGCGGCGAGCGTGATGAAGCCGGCGCCGGTGATGCCTGCCGCACCCTTCGAGCTCAGCATGGCGACGAGCAGCAGCAGGATCTGGTCGCCGTACGAGAGCGGCGTGTCGGTCGCCTGGGCGATGAACAGCGCCGCCAGCGTCATGTAGATATTCGTGCCGTCGAGATTGAAGGAATAGCCGGTCGGAATGACGAGGCCGACGACCGAGCGCTTGCAACCGGCCTTTTCCATCTTGTTCATCAGGCCCGGCAGTGCGGCTTCCGAGGAAGACGTTCCCAGCACCAGCAGAAGTTCCTCCTTGATGTAGCGGATCAGCGCCACGATCGAGAAGCCGTTGTAGCGGGCCACCGCGCCAAGCACGACGAAGACGAACAGGAAGGAGGTCAGGTAGAAGGTGCCGATGAGCATGGCGAGGTTGGCGATCGAGGCGACGCCGTATTTGCCGATGGTGAACGCCATCGCGCCGAAGGCGCCGATCGGAGCGGCCTTCATCAGGATCGCCACCAGCCGGAAGATCGGCAGCGTCAGCGCCTGCAGGAAGTCGACGACCGGCTCGGCCTTCTTGCCGACCATGGCGAGCGAGAGGCCGAAGAGCACCGAGATGAACAGCACCTGCAGGATGTCGCCCTCGGCAAAGGCGCCGACCAGCGTCGTCGGGATGATGTTCATCAGGAAGCCGGTGATCGACTGCTCATGCGCCTTCGCCGCATAGGAGGCGACCGCCTTCGCGTCGAGCGAGGCCGGGTCGATATGCATGCCCGCACCCGGCTGCACGACATTGGCGACGATGAGGCCGACGACGAGCGCAAGCGTGGAGAAGGTCAGGAAGTAGATCATTGCCTTGCCGGCGACGCGGCCGACCTTGGCGAGATCGGTCATCCCCGCAATGCCGGTAGCGACAGTCAGGAAGATCACCGGCGCGATGATCATTTTAACGAGCTTGATGAAGGCGTCGCCGAGCGGCTTCAGCTCAGTGCCGAGCTCGGGATAGAAATGGCCGAGCAGGATGCCCGCGGCGATCGCCGCCAGAACCTGGACATAGAGATGGCGGTAAAAGGGTGTCTTGCCGCGGACCTCCGCGGAATGCTCGATGATCATGTGATATCCTCCACTTGGGACGCGCCCAGTCCGGCAACGCGCCGGGCCTCCCGGGCCACTCTTCCGAAGATCGACAGCAGCGGCTGCCTTGTGGAGCTTGTTTGCAACGGGCGTGCCAGTTTGTTGCTGGCTCTGCACAGGCTTGAAAACACTTGATGTTTTCTGGAGAGAGTGAAGAACGGGCAATCGGCCTGTGCGGATTTCCGCACAAACCGGCTGGCACGCCGGGCGAAAACATGCACAATATCGCTATGATCAAATACCCGCCAGGCACGGACGATCTGGGCGCGCTCCGCCGCCGGTCGCGGCAATCATGGCTGCTGTTTGCGGCCGTGGCGCTCGCTCTTCTGGTCGCGGGCCTCCTCCTGGCCGGGGCATATGGACGGTCGCAGGCGCTCGCCGAGCTTGCCGAACAGAGCCGGCTCGATGCCAGCCTGAAAGCCTCGCTGTTACGGGCGGTGGTCGAGCGGCAACGGGCCCTGCCGCTCGTTCTTTCCGACGATACCGCCATTCGCCAGGCGCTGACCTCGCCGAGCCCGCAGTCGGTGGAGCCGATCAATCGCAAGCTCGAAAGCCTTGCGGCAAGCGCCGAGGCGGCGGTCGTCTATCTGATCGGCCGCGACGGCGTCGCCGTCGCGGCCAGCAACTGGCGGGAGCCGACGAGTTTTGTCGGCAACGACTATGCCTTCCGCGACTATTTCCGCCTGGCGATGCGCGACGGCAAGGGCGAACATTTCGCCATGGGAACGGTGAGCCGGCGGCCTGGCCTCTACATCTCGCACCGCGTCGACGGGCCGGGCGGCCCACTCGGTGTCATCGTTGCCAAGCTCGAATTCGATGGGGTCGAGGCCGATTGGCGGGTGACGGACAAGCCGACCTATGTCACCGACCGGCGCGGCATCGTGCTGATCACCAGCCTGCCCTCCTGGCGCTTCATGACGACGCGGCCGATCCCCGACGACCGGCTTGCCGACATCCGCGAAAGCCTGCAGTTCGGCGACGCGCCGCTACTGCCGCTGCCTTTTCATCGGACAGAGGCCCGGCCGGACGGCTCCTCGACGTTGGAGGCGCTGCTGCCCGGCGACGGCACCGAGGCCTTCCTGCGCGTCGAGACGCCGGTGCCATCCACCGCCTGGCGGCTTGAGCAACTGTCGCCGCTGAAGGTGGCGCTGGCGGCCGGGGCGCGGGAGATGCGGCTCCTCATGCTTGCCGCATTGATGCCGCTCCTGGCGATGGCCGCATTTCTGCTGCGGCGGCGGCAGGTGGTGGTGATGCGATCGGCCACGGAGCGGCTGGCGCGCACCGAGCTGGAAGAAAAGGTCGAGGCGCGCACACGTGACCTCAGCAGGGCCCGCGACCGCCTTGAAACCGAGATCGCCGACCACCGGCAGACGGCCGAGAAGCTGCAGGCGGTCCAGCAGGATCTGGTGCAGGCCAACCGGCTGGCGATCCTCGGACAGGTCGCCGCCGGCGTCGCCCACGAAATCAACCAGCCGGTTGCGACCATCCGCGCCTATGCCGACAATGCCCGCGCCTTCCTCGACCGCGGCCAGAGCGCGATCGCCGCCGAGAACATGGAGACCATCGCCGAGCTTACCGAACGCGTCGGCGCGATCACCGACGAGTTGCGGCGCTTCGCCCGCAAGGGCCATTTCGCCGCCGAACCGACGCCGATGAAGGATGTCGTCGAGGGCGCGCTTCTGCTCTTACGCAGCCGCTTTGCCGGCCGCATGGACGCGATCTGCATCGAGCTGCCGCCGGATGGCCTCAAGGCGCACGGCAATCGCATCCGGCTGGAACAGGTGCTGATCAACCTGCTGCAGAATGCGCTGGAAGCGATCGGCGATCGCCCCGACGCGCTGATCCGGGTGAGTTGCGAGGAGACCGCGGCCGGCATCGCCCTCACCGTCGCCGACAACGGACCGGGCATCCCGCGCGAAATCCTGGACGAGCTCTTCACCCCCTTCAATACCTCGAAGGAGGAAGGGCTCGGCCTCGGTCTCGCAATCTCCAAGGAGATCGTGAACGACTATGGCGGCACGATCGAGGTCGACAGCAGCCCGTCCGGAACGACATTCACCGTGCAACTGAAGAAGGCCGACGCGCCATGAACCGCGCACCCTCCGTATTCCTGGTCGATGACGATCGCGACCTGCGCAAGGCGATGCAGCAGACCCTGGAACTTGCCGGCTTCGCTGTATCGCCCTTCCCCAGCGCGGCCGAGGCGCTCGCAAAACTCGACCCCGGTTTCGAGGGCGTCGTCGTCAGCGATATTCGCATGCCGGGCATGGACGGGCTCGCATTCTTCCGGCGGATCGCCGAGCTCGACGCCGATCTTCCGGTGATCCTGGTGACCGGCCATGGCGACATACCGATGGCGGTCCAGGCCATCCAGGACGGAGTCTATGATTTCATCGCCAAGCCCTTTGCAGCCGACCGGCTCGTGCAGAGCGCCCGGCGGGCTGAAGAGAAGCGCCGCCTGGTGATGGAGAACCGCGCCCTTCGCCAGGCAGCGGAAGCGGCGTCGGAAAGCCTGCCGCTGATCGGCCAGACGCCGGTGATGGAACGGCTGCGCCAGACGCTGAGGCATATCGCCGACACGGATGTCGACGTGCTGGTCGCCGGCGAGACCGGCAGCGGCAAGGAGGTCGTCGCGACGCTTCTGCACCAGTGGAGCCGGCGCCGGAGCGGCAATTTCGTCGCGCTGAATTGCGGCGCGCTGCCCGAAACGGTGATCGAAAGCGAGCTTTTCGGCCACGAGCCCGGCGCCTTCACCGGCGCCGTCAAAAAGCGCATCGGCCGGATCGAGCATGCGAGCGGCGGCACGCTGTTCCTCGACGAGATCGAGGCGATGCCGCCGGCAACGCAGGTGAAGATGCTGCGCGTGCTCGAAGCTCGCGAGATCACGCCGCTCGGCACCAATATTGTTCGCCCGGTCGATATCCGCGTCGTCGCGGCGGCCAAGATCGACCTCGGCGACCCGGCCGAACGCGGCGAATTCCGCGAGGATCTCTACTACCGCCTGAACGTCGTGACGCTGTCGATTCCGCCGCTGCGCGAACGCCGCGAGGACATCCCGCTGCTCTTCTCGCATTTCCTGAAACGCGCCTCGGAGCGTTTCGGACGGGAGGTGCCGGAGATCTCCGCTATGGTTCGCGACCATCTGATGACGCATGGCTGGCCGGGCAATGTGCGCGAACTCTCGCATTTTGCCGAACGTGTGGCACTCGGGGTCGAGGCCAATCCCGGCAAGTCCGCCGCCCCGCCGGTGCCGAGCAACGGCACCCTGCCCGAGCGGCTGGAGCGCTACGAGGCCGATATTTTAAAAGAGGCGCTGACCGCCCATCGCGGCGATGTCAGGGAAACCCTGCAGGCGCTCGGCATCCCGCGCAAGACCTTTTACGACAAGCTGCAGCGCCACGGGATCAACCGGGCGGACTATGGGCGTGGTGCCGAGGAATCCTGAGATCGACCAGGGCATGCGCGGACCGCAAGTGCTTGACGGCGAACGTCGCGAGCCTATCTCCAGCCCATGGATATGACCGAGCGCAGGCGATCCGCCTCCACCAATGTCCGATCGTTTCGGATCGCATTGCAGCGCATTGAACGCGGCCGCGATCCGTCGGCGCTGCGGTGGCAAGCGCTTCTCGCTTTCATCGATCTCAGCATCCTCGCCTTCTTCATCTTGGGCCCCTATCTCCGGGAAGGCCCCACCTATCTCATCATCGACTACACGATCGCCGCCTGGATCGGCGCCGAACTGCTGGCGCGCGCGCTTTCGGCTCCGTCGCTGCGTGTCTTTCTCAGAAGGCCGATGACCTGGATCGACCTGGTCATCCTCGCCACCCTTCTGTTCCCGGACCTCCTGTTCAATTTCGCATTCCTGAGAGCCATGCGGATCTGGGCGATTGGCAGAAGCCCGCTGCTGCGCGAAGGCTTGCGGCGTATCGGCGGCGCGCATCTTCAGGACGTGGTGCGCGCCTGCCTGAACTTTCTCGTCTTCCTGTTCATGATGACGGGCTTCGTCTACACCACCTTCTTCTACGCGCAGGAGGGCGGCGAAGGCTTCGTCGACGCGCTCTACTTCACCGTCGCGACGGTCACCACCACCGGCTTTGGCGACATTACGCTGCCCGGCACATTGGGCAAGCTCACCTCCGTCGTGACGATGATCATCGGCATCTCGCTCTTCGTCCGGCTCGCCCAGGCGGTGGTTCGGCCGCACAAGGTGAACTTCCCTTGCCCGCAATGCGGCCTGCAGCGGCACGACCTCGACGCCGTGCATTGCAAGGCCTGCGGCCACCTGCTCAATATCCCCGACGAGGGTGATTGAGCGCCTATTTGCGCGCGAAGCTGAAGGTGAAATGGCTGCCGCGGTGATAGTCGATGGCGTGGATGACGGGCGCGCCGGCCGTGCTGAAGCAGGTCTCGCGAATGAGCAGCGCCGGCCCGAAGTCCCTGAGGTCGTGCCGTTCGATCACGTCCGCAGGCAGCATCACTGCGGAGACGGTGGCCGATGACATGCGCGGCCGCTGTCGATAGCGGTCGAGCAGATCGAGCAGCGAGCCGGTCCAGTCGATGTCGTAGAGACGGTTCGGGATGATGCCGCGCGGGATGTAATCGACGCAATAGAGGATCGGCTCGTCCTTCTGCAGCCGCAGCCTTTCGAGGCGGATGACGCGCTCGCCCTCACCCAGCTTCAGTTGTTCGGCGGTTAGCGCGTCGGGGATTTCTTCGGCAATCGAAAGCACCTTGTTGATGGTCTGGTAGCCGTAGTGCCGCGTCATGTCGGTGACGCTCTCGAACACCGTGATCGGCCTGTCCACCTGGACGGCCGACATGGCCGAAACGAACCGGCCGCGCCCATGCTCCACATAGATGGCGCCATCCTGTTCGAGCAGTTTCAGGGCCTCGCGCAGGGCCGGCCGCGAGATCTTGAAGCGCTGCGTCAGTTGCGCCTCGGTCGGCAGTTTGTCGCCGGGCTTCAGCCCCTCGTCGCGAATCAAATCGGCGATGCGGTCGCGAAGCTGGATGACCAGTGTGCGCGTATCGCGAAGCGGCTCGTCCAATTCTCTCTCCAAAGCGCCCGTAGACTAAGTCTTTCTTGTCTGACAAATCCGCCGTGGTCAAGGCCAGGCAATTTCAGCCGGAAGACACGAACCCGAGCAGGGACGATCTACTTTTCTCCGTCACGGCGGCCCTTGACACAAGCTCTCATTGTTGTCAGTTGTCTTACAACATCGCCGCTGCGATGATCGTGGGTGCTTTATCGAGAGAGAACCATGTTGAATTTCGACGAACAGAGATTTCTTCGCATCCAGTCCGGCGCCGCCGCCCTCGGGCCGCGCCTCGACGCGGTCATCGGGTCCTGCCTCAACAAGGGCGCCGAGAATATCTTCTTTCTGGGTACCGGCGGCGCAGCCATCTTGATGCAGCCGGCGGTGCAATTGCTGCAGCGAAAATCGCGCTTCCCGGTCTTCAGCGATCTTGCCGCAGAGTTGGTGGTCACCGGCTCGGCCAACCTGACGAAAAAATCGATCGTCGTGATCCCCTCCCTCTCCGGCACGACCAAGGAAAGCGTGGCGCTGCTCGCCAAGGTGAAGGAGATCGGCGCCACGGTGTTGACGCTCGTCGGCCACGAGGAGACGCCGCTCGGCAAAGGCGGCGACCATGCCTTCGTCAATTTCGCCGAGGACGACACGTCCTGCGAATCCTTCTATCTGCAATCGCTCTTCATTGCGCTTTCGATCCTGCGCCACCGCGGCGAGATCGACAATTACGATGAGATCGTCGCGGAACTGCAACAACTCCCGCAGTTGCTCCTCGGGGTGAAGCGCACCTACGAGGACATGGCGGAGGCCTTTGCCAGGATCCTCGCCGGCTCGGACTATCACATCGTCACCGGCGCGGGGAACGTCTGGCCCGAGGCCTTCTATTACGGCATGTGCATCCTCGAAGAGATGCAGTGGATCCGCACCCGTCCGGTGCATGCCTCGGACTTCTTCCATGGCACACTGGAACTCGTCGAAAAGGGCGTCAGCGTCATTCTCTTCAAAGGCGAGGACAGCCTGCGGCCGCTCGCCGACCGCGTCGAGAAATTCGCGCCGGGCTACACCGACAAGCTGACGGTACTCGATACGGCGCAATTCGACCTGCCCGGCATTTCGCCGGAGGTGCGCGGTCTCGTCTCGCCGATCGTCCTTGCCACGGTGCTCGAACGGATCAGCGCCCATCTCGAAGTCCTGCGCAACCATCCGCTGACCACGCGGCGCTACTACAAACGCGTTGCCTATTGAGCGGGCAAGCGGCACGAGGGGTCGCGCCTGCAACAGCACTCGCACGCCCCTTGCGTGAATCTTAGGGACAGTCATGACCTCCTTCCGCCTTGCCGCCATCGGCGACAACTGCATCGATCGGTTTCGTCCGCCGCTGTCCCGGTCCTATGTCGGCGGCAATGCGGTCAATGTTGCCGTGCAGCTCGCGCGGCTCGGTCATCAGTCCTTCTATTTCGGCGCCGTCGGCCGTGATGGCGACGGCGCAAAGGTGCGCCGCCTGCTCGAGGAACATGCGGTAAGGCTGGATCACCTGCAGGAACGCGACGGCAACACCGCCTATACGGATATCGACGTGACGCCGGCCGGCGACCGGATCTTCGTTCACGAGGACTTCGGGGTCTGCGCCGGCTATCGGCCGGATCCGGCCGAGCTGGAAATCCTGAAGACCATGGATCATGTCCATATCGGCTGGCTTGACGATGGCGGCGCGCTGCGCCGCGCGCTCTCGGCGAGAGGTGTCAGCGTCTCGCAGGACGTCTCCGTCAACGCCGCGGCCGCTGACCTCGGAGTCGCGGGGCTGTCGATCGCCTTCGGCTCGGCCGGCGAGAACGACGCCGCGGCCGAGCGCCTCGCCGCCGATTTCCTGGCACGCGGTGCCCGCCTCGCCGTGGTGACGCGCGGTAGTCGCGGCTCGCTTGCGAGCGACGGCAGGGAGCAAGCCACGGCCGGCATCCGTCCCGTCGAGGTCGTCGATACGACGGGCGCCGGCGACAGTTTCATCGCCGGCTTCATCGCGGCCCGGATGGAAGGCCGGTCGCTTGCGGAATGCCTGCAGGCCGGACGCGATCTCGCCTCCCTCACCTGCGCCCATATCGGCGGCTTCCCGCAGGCGCCGCAGCCGCTCTGAGTTTCAAGCCTCGCCTAAACGCGTTTCGAGCGGCGCGCAGTCGCATCAGCGAACATCGAAGCGGCCGAACCGGGCTTCGATGCGGGATTGGAAATATTCCAGGCAGACCGAGAGAAGCCAGTAGATCATCGAGGCGGTGATCAGCATCTCGATATGACGGAACTCCGTCTGTCCCTGGGTGCGGGCAAGATACATCAGCTCCCAGACCCCGACGACCGATACGAGCGAGGAATCCTTCAGCATGGCGATGAATTGGTTGCCGGTCGGCGGGATGATGACGCGCATTGCCTGCGGCAGGATCACCAGCCCCATGGTCTGGGCGGGACTGAGCCCCAGCGCCGTCGCGCCCTCGGTCTGGCCGCGCGGGATGCTCTCGATGCCGGCCCGGAAAATCTCGGTCATATAGGCGCCGTAGCAGAGCGAAAGGGCGAGAATACCGGCAGGCACCGCACTGATGACGTAGCCGACCTGAGGCAGGCCGAGATAGATGATATAGATCTGCATTAACAGCGGCAGGCCGCGAAACAGCGAGGTATAGAAGGTCGCAAGACCGTAGATGACGCCATTCTTCGACAGTTTCGCTATCGCCCCGGCCAGCGCGATGACGGTGGCGACGGCGATCGAGATCACCGATATGTAGAGCGTCGTGACGACGCCCTGCGAGACCAGGAAGCCGATCTTCTTGGCGATGAAGGCGAAGGACAGGTCGAAAGAATAGAAGAACAGCATCAGCAGCGCGAAGAGCTCAAGCCAGACCCCAACCACCTGCCAGTGGCGCGGCAGCTGGCGCAGCGCCTTCCAGTTCACTGCCGCCGTGAGGGCAATCATCGATGCGCTGAGGAATTGCCCGAGCGCGGGATGGGCGGCGAGCCAGTCGGAAGCGGCCGGCAGCAGATGCCCGATCCAGGTCGGACTGATGCCGAGGCCGTAGATGCCGAGCGTGACGAGCGCCAGCATCAGCAGAAGGCCGGTGCGCCGCGCCGCGTCCGGGTAAGTCAGTACCAAGCGACCAATCATCGAAACCTCTCCGGCGTTCAGGCAGCGCGCTCGCGCCACCAGTCCTGGGCCTGCAATTTCCAGTAGGTGAGCTGCGCCACGGCAAGGCCGGCATAGCCGCCGGCCCAGACGAGCCCGAAGGACTTGAAGAGCTTGTAACGGTCGGACTGGCCGAGGATCGCCTCCGCAACGAGCTTCCCGCCGATCGCCGTCGTGTTGAGTCCGTGGCCGCCGAAGGCGGTGCAGTGCCATACGCCCGGCTGCATCTCGCCGATCTGTGGCATCAGATGGCGGGCATAGGACATGAGGCCGGACCAGGCGAGCTCGGTCTTCAGTTCTTTCAGTTGCGGATAGGTTCCGACCATCTCGCATCGCAACTCCCGGGCGAGAGCCGCCGGCGAAGCCGCCCTTGTGGTGATCCGTCCGCCCCACAACAGCCGCTTGCCGCCGTCGACCAGCCGGTAATAGTCGCCGGCCCGGCGGTTGTCGCCGACCGCGTCGTCGGTGGCGATCGCCGTGCGGATGAGCTCCGGCGCTTCCTCGCTCAGCATCACATAGGTGGCGATCGGCAGGAAGGCGCGTTTCAGCGGGCCATGCAGCCGGCCGCTATAGCCTCCGGTGGTGAAGACGACCTGACGGGCCTTGACCTTGCCGCGAATCGTCTGGACGGTTTTCTCGGCCGCGCCGAGAGCCGTCGCTATTGCGGCCGACCGCTCGTAGATCCGCCCGCCGAGACGCTCGACCTCGTCCGCGATGCCGCGGAGATAGTTCAACGGGTGCATGTGAAAGGCGCGGCCGTCCCTGAGGCCGTGGAAGTAGCGCTTCGACTTCAGGACCGAACGCACCTGGTCGGTGTCGAGATAGTCGAGCGCGTAGCCATAGGCGCGCTTCATCTCGTCCGCATGCGCTTTCAGGCTCATGCCATCGTCATAGCGCAGCACGCTGACGAGGCCAGGCTGCGGACGGGCGCCGTCGATCTTCAGCTGCTCGATCGTCTCGCGGACGAAATCGACCCCCTCGATCGACAGGTGATGCAGCTGCCGAGCCGCCTCGGCTCCTACGCGCCTGGCGATCTCCGCACTGCCGGTGGCAAAGCCCGGGCTGACGAAGCCGCCGTTGCGGCCCGAGGCGCCGAAGCCTATGCATTCGGCCTCCAGCACGATTACCGATTGGCCGGCGAGGGCAAGCTGCAGCGCTGTTGTCAGACCAGCAAGGCCGCCGCCGATGATGACGGTGTCGCATTCGACCGCTTCGGACAGAACTGGTCTGACCTTCGTATCGGCCATTGTCTTTCGGTAATAGGTATCGGGATAGGACATGGTCACCCGCGGATCGCTCACATGGACAGGGCTGCGGGCGGTTTGGCCGCCGCCCGCAGATAAGGATCAGTCGGCGCTATAATCCTTGCCGTACCATTTGGTGGTGAGCGTTGCGAGCGTGCCATCCTTCTTCATCTCGGCGAGGATCTCACCGATCTTCCTGGTCCAGTCCGGATCGACCTTCTCGGCAATCACCACCAGCGGTTCCCTGAAGGCGTATTCGCCATCGAGAACGCGAAGCGGATAGCCGTTCTTGATGGCGTTCATGGCGGTCTGTTCCGGCGCGATGACGGCGTCGAGCCGCACGCCGTTGCCGAGGCGCAGATCGTCGAAGGGCAGCATGGAATCCGCAAAGGTGCGGATCTCGCCGGGCTCGAGCTTGTACTCGACCGGCGGAAGACCGGGTGCGTCGATCTCGAGCTGACGGCGAATGAAGTCCTCGGATGTCGTCGCGGTCTCGACGCCGATGATCTTGCCGTTCAGATCGGCGACGGACTTCGCCGGACTGTCCTTGTGGAGAACATAGACATAGGGGCTGTAGTAATAGATGCCGGCGAAGTCGATCACCTGGGCGCGCGCCTTGGTCGGGGTGACGGAACCGACGCCGAGATCGTAGCGACCCTGCCAGCGGCCGCCGGTCAGCGTTGCCCAGTCGGGCGTCTCGAAGCTGATTTCGACGCCGAGCCGCTTGGCGATCTCCTTCGAAACGTCGATGTCGAAACCGACCATCTCGTTATTGTCGTCGAGATAGCTCTGGGGTGGCCAGCCGCTGTTGGTGGCAACGACCATGGCCTTCTTGTCCATGACCCGTTCGAGCGTTTCGCCCGCCTCGGCGGTGGTCACGAAGGCCCATGCGGCAGCGCCGATGGCGAGCTTGGCAAACAGTTTTCTCACGCAATCCTCCTGTTCAAATCGATCAGTCGAAAGTTCCCGTTTATGTAAGATGTCTGACAACTGAATTTGCAGGAGCCAGAGATCGGCTGTCAAGACCGAAGGGCTGCCTCTACTCATGAAACGAAGTGATGAGACCATGCGTATTGGTGATGGCAGGGCGGGGATGCGCGGCAGACGCCTGTGCCTGAAAGTGGCCCTTACGACGCTGGCCGCCCGTCCCGGATCATCGCGAAATAGTCGTCCAGGCCCACCTGGCCGCCTTTCAGCGCCACCTCAATGTCGTCGATCGACAGGTCGCCGCTGTGGGCGGTGCAGAGCGGCGAACCGGGCGACTGCGGGAGCGGCAGGCGCAAGGTCAGCGCGTCCACCGAAAGCTGCCCCAGCGCGTGGCTCGAGGTGTCGCCGCCGGCGATGACGGCGCGGCGAAGGCCCGCCCGTTTCACCAGTTCCTTGAGGAGCAGGCCGAGCCGCTCGCTGATCCGGTGGCGCGAGCCGTCCTCCAGGCCGATGGCATTGCCGCGATCACTCGAAGGCCCGAGCGCCGTGTAGAATATAACACTCCGCCCCTCCTGCAGAACCCTCAGGCCGCGCGCTATCGCCTCCTCGAGCGCAGCGCCGCTGTCGGCCGCGGCCAGCACGAGCGGATCGACGCCGATGCCGTCAAACCCGTTCTGAAGAGCATGGCGGATCTGGCGCTCGGTGGTCGGCGAGACGCTGCCGGAGACCACGGCAATCCGGTCGACGGGACCGGGAGCCGTGAAGACCGGCGCTTCGCCGATGAGCCCCAGCCTCTGCCACTCGCGGACGAGCGCATATTCCACACCCGAGGAGCCGCAGGCGAACTGGCCGCCGGCACAGCGCTTGCGCCAGAGCTGCCGCCCGACGGCGGCCTGGCTCTCGGCGCCCGCGACATCGAGGAGGACGATGTCCTTCCCCTCGGAGAAGGCGAAATCGGTGACCGCGTCGGCGTCTGCCGATGCGAGCTGGGCGATGTCCACCAGCCCCGTCCTCAGCGACGTCTGCCGCGACAGATGCAGGCGAATGTCTGCCTCATCCATGGGCGTTACCGGATGCCGGCTCATCACCGGATGACGGTCGATGCGGTAGGTCTCGCCGCGAAAGGCGGCGAAGAGATTGCCGAAGCTCGTGTAGCGGCGGATCTCAGGAGCGCCGAGCACCAGCGGCACCGGCGCCTTGCCGAAAATTTCGCGGCCGATCTCGATCGCCTTGCCGATATTGCCGACCGCCGGGCTGGAATCGAAGGTTGAGCAGACCTTGTAATGGGCGATCAGCGCCTGAAGCGACTTCAGCCAGGCGAAGGCCGAGGGGAGATGCTCTGCCATCCAATCCGGTGTCTGGCTGCGGCTGGTGCCGGCAAGGCCGAAAGCACGGCAATGGGCGAAACGTTCGAGCAGCGCCGCCTCCGGGATCTTGAGGAACAGGGCCGTTTCGACGCCATGCGAGGAGAGCGCCTCCATGACGTCGGTGGAGCCGGTCAGGTCGTCGCCGTAGTAGCTCAGCAATGGTGTCTGCATGCGCGCCCTCCGTGGATCATCGATGTGTTCAGGCGCCCTTGCCGCCGGAAAATTTTTCGAGGGACTGCGCGAGTTCCGGATGGTCTTTGGCATAGTCGGCTAGCGGGATACCGGCGACCGCCGCCTCCCAGGCCTGGCGCACCGCCCTGACGCCGGCGCCGGCGCCGCCCGGATGGCTGACGATGCCGCCGCCGCAGAGATAAAGCAGATCGGTCGAGCCGCCGGTACGGGCATAGGTCTCAGGCGCCTGGCCGCCCCACTGGCCGGAGCCGACGACCGGCAACGGGCAATCCCGCCCGGAAAAGAGCGGCGTGCTGACCGCCTTGAACGATTTGACGAAGCTCTCGTCCGGCTCCCAATACTTGACGCGGATGCCGTTGATCTGGAACTGGTCGACGCCGATCAATCGCCAGAATTGCTGCCAGACCGAAAATTCCATCCCAAGGCCGCCGTGGCGGGTGTGGATATCCCAGCCGTTCCGATGCGCATGAAGAACGATCCCGGAGCGCTTGCGCAGGAAGGCAACGCCGCCCATGCCGATCGAATTGATGTTTACGACGCCGGCGTTGCCGCCCGCCTGAACGACGAGGTCATGGTTGCGCATCATCTCGTCGGGATCGGTGTGCGAAATGCCGAAGGCGTACATGACCTTCTTGCCGGTCTTCTGCTCGTGGTCGAGGATGCGCGGCATGATCGCGGCGACCCGCTCCTTCAGCGGCGAATAGGCCGGGCTCATCAGCTTCTCGTCGTCCTTGACGAAATCGACGCCGGAGGACACGAGGTCGCCCACCAGCTCCGCCGTCTCCTCCGGCCTGAGACCCAAGGCGGGCTTGACGATGGTGCCGATGATCGGGCGCTTGTCAACGCCGGTCAGCCGGCGGCTGCCGGCGACGCCGAACTGCGGCCCGGGATGGGCGGCAGCAAATTCCGGCGGCAGTTTCAGGTCGACGACGCGGATGCCGGTCATCCCCTTGATCGAATAGACGCCGCCGATCGCGATTGTCATGAGCGCGGCGAGATCCGTGCCGATCGCATCGAGCGGAAAGGCGATCTCCGCCTCGGCCCGGTTGAAACGCTGTGCCCCGCCGCCCTCCTCCGGCCAGGCGGGCCGGTCGGCCGGCTCCAGATGCCTGATGGCGACGACCCGAGCCGCGACGCGCGCCTTCAGCTCCTCGGTTTCGCCCGGCACCGGCACGAAGGTTCCGGTCGACTGATCGCTGGCAATCTTTGCCGCCATCGCCTCGACGTCGCCGGGTGTCTCGATGCGGTAGGTGATGCGGATCACGGCGGTTTGCCCCTCATGAAAATCAGTGGCCTCGTTCCCTCAACTGGTATAATGAGTATCTGAGCTGCGCAAGCGAAATCGCGTGAGCCGGCCGGTGAGGGCGAGATTTCCTCGCCACGGAAAACGTGCATATAGAGGGACGAGCGAGAATAGCGGTGGAGTTCACATGGCGATTCAATCAGAACCTATCGTCCGCAGGAAGCTTTCCGACGAGGTCTTCGCCCGGCTGAAGGCGCTGATCGAAACCGGCGAATTGCAGCCCGGCGACGAGATGCCGTCGGAGCGGATGCTGATGGAGCGTTTTCAGGTCGGCCGCCCGGCCATTCGCGAAGCCATGCAGACGCTTGCCAATATGGGGCTGATTGAGATTTCGCATGGCGAGCGCGCCAGGGTGCTGCAGCCGACGGCGCAATCGCTCCTGAGGCAGGTGGACGTCGCCGCCAAGATCATGCTTTCGGCGTCCTCGGACTCGCTCGAGCACCTGAAGAACGCGCGAATCTTCTTCGAGCGCGGCATGGTGCGCGAGGCCGCAAGCCGCGCTACGACGGCTGATGTCGCCGCGCTCGAGGAGATCTTGAAGCGCCAGCGCGCCGCGCTTGGCAATTCCGACTCCTTCATCGCCGCCGACATGGCCTTCCACGGCCGCATCGCTGAGATCTCCGGCAATCCGATCTTCAGTGCCGTGAGCGAAGCGATGCTCGGCTGGCTCAAGGAATATCATACGGAAATGCTGATCTGGACCGGCAGGGAGAACGTGACGCTCTCCGAGCATGCGGAGATCATCGACTGCATCCAGCGCGGCAAGCCTGATGAGGCCGAGCAGTCGATGATCAAGCATCTCGAGCGTTCGCGGGCGCTTTATGCGCCGAAGGGCAAATAGATTACGCTTGGGAGCGCTCTACCCCCTGTGGCCTGCCGCAGTGGCAAACCGATTAGAGAATTTCGATCCGGGCGACCGCATAGGCCGGGAGCACAACGTCAGCACTTTCATGCGGCCTCGCCTCAGGCTCTCTTGCGCCGTTGCGGAGCCAGCCTTCGTCCAAGAGGAGGAGGCTCCGCCTCCCCGGCTCGGCGAGCGTCACCGTCTGCGGATTGGGGGTGAGATTGGCAAGCAGCAAGGTGATCGTACCATCGAGTTCGGCGCCGAGCCCTAGAACCCGATCCGCCACGCAGGTCTCGATGGCGATGCCCTCGCCCCCAGAAAGCTCGGCAAGCCAGCGCAACACATAGAACAGCGGCCTCGGGGAGCCCTCCTTGACCGGCTCGCCCGGCCCGGCCACCAGCCCAAACGGACCGGCAAGCGTCGAAAGCGTCAGCACCTCGACTTCCGCCTCCGCCACGGTCGCCGCATAGGCGAGCGTCCAGGCGGCGCCGAAGAGCGCATTGTGACGCGGATCGCGGTTGGCCATGGCGATACGCTTGCCGGACGGATTGTCCTTTGTCTGGCTGCCATAAGGGTTCTGGCGCATGGCGATGGTGGAAGGGCCGATGCGGTAGGGCTTGTCGCCATAGATCACCCGCACCGAGCGCGTCACGTCGCGGAGCGCTTCGAAGGTCTGCATGACGCTGAGATCATCGGCAGCGTGGACGATCGGATTGGTGCAATGTGTCACATAGGCGAGCCGATTGGCCGGCGCGCGCTTGCGGTTGAGCTCGGTGAAATAGCTGAACATGCCGCCCCCGAGCGGCACGCCGGGAAAAGCTCTTTGCGCAGCCTGATAGACATCTTCGAGCGGCGGGCATTCCGGCCAGGCGCTGCCCGGCGGCGTCGATTGGCGGTCGACCGATGGCGACACGGCAAGGCTTGCGAGCCTCAGTCCACTGTCACGCACCATCCGGGCGATCTCGCCCAGCTCGTCATCCAACGGGCGTCGGCAAGGAACGAAGCATTCTAGCGTCACCGCTGCGCCGGATGTATCGGCCATCTGCCGGAAGTGCCTCAGCGCCGCGGCGCCATGGCCGGCACCCGGATCGAAATGGCAGATCAGATGCCGCGCACCCAGCACGCGGATCAGTCCGGCTTCGAGAAGCTCATCGCCCGCCTCGTCGGGTCGAAGCCCGATACCGATTGCCGGCAACTTGCCTTGATCGCGCCTCAGCGAAATTTCGATCGGGACCGGCTTTGTAGCGACCACCGCAACGGCATCGAGCTGGCGGATCGATAACCGAACGGCCTGGTGAACCGTCTCCCCGGCTTTCAGCACATAGGGCCAGGGAAGCGCCAGCGGCCGCACATAGATTTTGTAGGAGCCGTCGGTCCAGTTGCGCTGGTCCTCCATTTCGAAGACGTCGCCGATCATGCGGCACTCGGCCTCGATGCCGGGCATCACCTCATAGGTAATCGCGGCGATATCCTTGAACGGCTGCCAGGGCTCGATCAGATCGGGGAAGACCGAACGCTCGACGGAACCATCGCCATGCTCGACCGTGACTGCCCGGCCGGCGACGCCGACGATCGGATGCAGGATCGCAAAGCCGGCGCGCGCCGTTTCGAAATTGCGATCCGGCGTGTAACGCGCATCGAAGATGAGCGCGTCGGGGAAGACTTCGATGGTCGACCGACAGTCAAGCACCGCGCCGTTGGGAGCCTGGAACCGGGCGTCGTAACGGACGATGGTCGCCGCCTCTTCCTCTTCGACGGTCAGGCCGGTGATCGCGGCCTCACATGTCCCCCAGTCGCGGTCGCGCACGAGAAAGGATATCGCCCGCAGCACCTCCTTGCCGGAAAAACGGATCATGCGCAGATTGCCGCCGACGAGCTCGGCGCTGAGCCGGCCTGCTTCGAGGCGCCGCGGCACCGGCTCCGGCTCTTCCGTCCCGAAGAGGAGAAAGATGCGGGAAGCCGTCATCCGAGGAAATCCTCGACCGGCACGGTCTTGCCCTTGGCGGCGCTGCGATAAGATGCCTCGACCAACGCAAAGGTCTTGAGATTGTCCCTTCCTGAGGTCTCCGGTTCGCGGCCGGCGCGCAGGCAGTCGACGAAGTGCTGCTGGATCAGGCTGACGCTCTCCTGGATATTGTGCCAGGGCGCCGAGGCCCAGGGGAGAAGGCGCGGCTCGACATCCGTCACCTTCGTCCCCTCGCGCGAATGAACAGAAAGACGGTAGCCCTGCGAGAGCCGCAGCGTCCCCTTGCTGCCGTCGACTTCCAGCATGGTTTCGGGAAAAGGCTCGACCGGCAGCCTGGTGGCGTAGCTGCAATCGACGATCGACGTGACGCCGCCGCGATGGTCGAGCATCATCGTCGCGACGTCCTCGCCGACGATCTTCGGATTGACGCGGCGTGTGCGGGCGGTCACCGACGCCGCATCGCCAAAGAGGTAGCGCGCGATGTCGAGCGCGTGGATGCCGAGGTCCTCGATGATGAAGCGCTTGCCGGTCGCGAGATATGGCTGGCCGG